>JACQNQ010000019.1 GCA_016202965.1 Candidatus Zambryskiibacteriota bacterium
AGCTTAGAGTACGCGATGGAGCACGTAAGAAGAGATTAGGGTATTTTCTCTAGGATACCCACCCTTTATTATTTGACAAAACTATTATTTTATGCTAATATGTGAGCGCCAAAGATGGCAGAAAGGGGATACAAGTGAAACCAGGAGAGGCATCGCGAGAAGAGCGAGAAAAGGTTGAAAGTGGCGGTAGCGAAGGAAAACAGACATTCCCCATGGAGCTCACAAGCGTAGTTTTTCGGGATTACGCGTTGCGCAGATTCACGGAACGCCTTGCGTGGGTTGACCCAGGAGCCGCAAAAAGTATAGCGGATCCTGAAGAAACAGCGAGAAAACTCCTCGCTCATTCCGTTGAGGAGAAACCATCGCGCAAAGGCCGGGGGTATGCGGTGCGCCGTCTGCTGAATAACGACTGTGAACCGGCGCGCTACTTCGTAAATTCCGGCTGGCGTTTCGTGATAAGTGAAGAGCCCAGGGATGGGAAATACATGGTGCTCACAATCGAGCGCCGAATGCGGCCATTGTAGGTCGCGCTTGTGGGTCACGAGAGCATGGGAAGCCCACCCGTGCTCTTTTTTCCCCATATTTAATAATGTTTAAAATCTAACTGCTTTTTTTATTATTAAAATTAAGTATAATTAAGACATGGAAATTGCACTTATAATCATCACTGGTTTGGCCATAGTCATTGCCGCTTTTGTATTCTGGAAGGCTCTATCTCCTAAACAAGGGCTGGGGCAGGACCCAGCAATAATAGAGCTGGGTACAAAAATCAAAATGTGGTCCGAAGAGTCTGGCAAGTTAAGAAGCGAGCTTAGGGAAGAAATTTCTAATTTTAGAAAAGAAAGTCACAACTTTAGAGACAAAGACAACAAAGAGATGCAAGAAAAGGTGGGGAATTTTTTAACTGGTATAACTAAAATGGAAAAGGAGTTTCAGCAAATTCAAGAAACTATGAAAGAAGTTTCTTCATTTCAGGAGATATTTAAAAGCCCAAAACTGACCGGGGATTGGGGGGAGGCATCTCTTGACTCTTTGCTCGCCCAATACTTCCCGGAATCAGGCAGGTATGAAGATCAGCATCTGTTTAAGAGTGGCGAAAAAGTTGATTTTACTCTTACATTGCCAAATGGCAGTCTCCTGCCAATTGATGTTAAATATCCACACGACACTTTTACACAATATATTCGCGAATCAAATCCTAAGGACAAAGATGCATTAAAAAAGGATTTAATAGCTAAAGTTAAAAAGGACATAGATGAGATTTCTTCTAAATATATTCTTCCCGATGAAGGAACGGTTAAGTTTGCAATGATGTATATACCAGCGGAAAGTTTATATTATGAAATTATTTCCAAAGAAGACCTGGAGTCATACGCTCGAAACAAAAATGTGGTGATAGCTTCTCCGAACAATTTTATTTTGCATATAGCGATAATTCAACATTGGTTTAAAGATGCGGAAATAACCAATAAAGCAGAACTGATTATAAAAAGGCTCCATGGGGTTGCGGTAGATGGAGGGAAGCTAAGAGATTCTTTTAGAAAACTAGGCGACCATATCATGAAAGCTAAGGGTTCGTATGATGACACAGATAAGAGATTGGGTCTTTTAGTAGACAAGGTAGACAGAGTTACAAATTTAATTGATGAATCAAAAGACGAAATGGGGAGTGCTCACACAAAATCCTTACCGCTGGGCAATGTAGAGAGCGGGGATTAGAAACAGCAAGATGCTGGCACCACGCCAGCTTTCTTATGTTTACAAAACCTAAAGAACTTGCTATAAAGAATTCAGCATGCAGAGGGGAGTACTTGTGGACGCTTTTGCGTGGTTTGAGCAATGTGGATTTGAGCTATTGATCGAGGATCATATTTACAATGACATCGCTGGAGTCACTGTTGGACTTTACGACAGAATGCCTGACTGTGGAGCACATATGGCCTTAATGATCCCGCTTGGATGCAGTTGCTGGACCATATGTCAGGGGCATGGCAAAAATCTTACCGCGGCTATGCGTGCAATGTTAAAACTCATGGCTGAACACAAAGTGGTACAGCACGGATTCCGGAGCGACCTAATCACTGCTGTTCCCAGCGATCTCACCATAGAGGACAGAGTTTTATTGCGCGCCCAAAGGCGGCGCGAATAATGGGGTCGCGCTCAAAAAAGATTGGAAAGAACTTATGTTAGACGAGGAAAGATGCACCATCTATGGTTACGGCCCGGAAAATTTGCTTGATCTTCTGCGCGAGAAGAAGTGGGAATTTAATCAATTTAGCGCAATTAGTTTCAGCGGCAACTGGCTACACAATCATCCTTCCGAAAAATCGGTGCACTATTCCATAGAAATTTGGATGTTCCCGGACAATGATGTTTTCCGCGTTCACGGCTACGGATTTAACGTTGGGGATAAAAACTTTGTGGAGCTTGCGCGGATACATCCGGAAAAAATTAAAATTTGCGACAAAACCCTGGAAGATTTGACGCTGGAACAGTTTGCGAAACGAGAGAATATCAAAGGATACCGCCTCACTATTATC
>JACQNQ010000020.1 GCA_016202965.1 Candidatus Zambryskiibacteriota bacterium
TATGAGAAAAATTAAAAATATAACTACTTTGTTTAAAACGACCAATTTGTTGCCGGAGAGAAATATCAGTTTATCTATAAATGGAAAGTTTTGAAATAAAAAGACTGAAGGATAGTAGGAAAGAATGAGAGAGACAAGCATATTTCTGCCGAAATACATTCCGTAGAAAAAGAAAGCCAGAAAAACAATAATCAAAACCGCCAAATCAGAAGATAGTATTCCGCCGATTCGTACGACTCTTAAAAACTGCTCAATCATTTTCACATTATAATATATAAATTGTAAAAAGTATAATCTCGTTGAGTCATATCTTGAAAAAGGCCTTTCGCAGTTCCTTAGAAAATTACAATTGTAGTCAATTAATAATTTTCTTGAGGAACGAGAAGTTCGCTGGACTACCAAGTCCAGACAGATTGCCTTTTGAGAGATATGAGGAGAAAGAGATTATGTTTTTTACAATCAAATTCCTTCTTTTTTCAGTTCTTCCACTACCTTCCTTCCCTCTTTTGAAAGTTTTTTTGGAATGACAATATGGAGTTTTATCAAAATGTCGCCGCGGTGACCACCGCTTGGGACGCCTCTGCCTTTTATCCGCAAAATTTCTCCGTGCGTGACGCCTTCCGGGATTTTGACTTTAATAGCGCCATCCAGTGTATTTATAGTCTGCTCACCGCCGAGAAGCGCGTCTGTCAGTTTAACATTTAAGTCCATCAAGAGATTGTTGCCGTCCTTTCGAAAAGTGGAATGTTTTTTGACGTGGATTTTTATATACAAGTCCCCTGCCTGCGCAGGCAGGCCCGCCGCTCCGCCGGAAACAGCTTCGCCGCTGCCGGTTAGCCGCATCATCTCGCTGTTGTCTATGCCGGCAGGAATTTTTATTTTGATTTCTGTTTCTTTTTTCAATATTCCTTTGCCTCCGCAATTATGACACTTTACTTTTGGCACTTTGCCTGTGCCACCACATACTTCACAAGTTCTGGCTTGTTCAAACTGACCGAAAAAAGTTCTCTTAACTTCGCGTATCTGGCCCTTGCCGTTGCAAGTGTCGCATTTAATAAGTTCACTTCCCTTTTCTGCGCCCGTTCCGCCACAAGTTTCGCACTTTGAAACTTTATTTAAAAGTAGGGTGCGCTCCACCCCGAAAACAGATTCTTCAAAAGAGATTTCAATGTCAACGGAAATGTCGCGTCCGCGTTTTGCCTGCGTCCGACGAGTGCCTCCGCCGAAAACATTTCCAAATATGTCGCCAAGGTCAAACTCAAATCCGCCATCTTGTCCGTCTTGTGTAAACTGTGAGAAATCGAAATCACCAAAACCAGCTCCGCCTTGAAATCCTCCAGACTGTCCTCCACTCGCACCACTAAATGTTCGTCCGTACGAATCATACTCCGCCCGCTTTTTGTCATCCGACAACACCGAATACGCCTCGTTTATCTCCTTAAACTTGGCATCATCACCTGTTTTCTTGTCCGGATGATATTTGTGCGCTAAAGTCCGAAAGGCCTTTTTGATATCCTCCTTTGGCGCTTTTTTGTCTATCCCGAGAATATCGTAGTAATCCTTAGCCATAGTTTTATTATTTTTTATCTTATCATTTTTTAATTTCTTGCACACTTGACGTATTATATATAATATGCTACCATTGTAAATAGGAGGTTTCGATGAAAACACCGTCGCGTAGGTGGACACAAAAAGAGAGAAAACAGTTAGTTTGGGAGATTTGCAACCGTCTTAAGGGTATTATCTTTGAGGAGGGCGATAATCACACTTCGTGTGTTCGTGACTTTCGACGAGTAGCTGAAGGGCTAGGATTAATTCAGGTTCTAACCGGCCCTGTCGATGCACGTGGTCTTGAAATGAACCGCGAAAATATCCTCGCAACGATTGCAAACTGTAACAAAAATGTGAATTAACTTGAAGTTGGCCGCCACGGATGGCGCAGGAAAACCACCTGCTACATCCGGCGGTTTTTTTGCATTTATTTTTCTGATAGTATTATTAGAGGAGGTAAATAATATGGACGAACAACTCATTCAAAATTACCTGATTGAAAACCGCCAACGTAGAATTAAATCTCTGGTAGAACTGGAAAAAGCCATTGATGCCTGTTTGAGGCACAAGCGCAAAACTTCTACAGATTATCATCGGATAATCTGCGCCATTGATTCGCATTTGAAAGCTGACGGAAAAGTGCTGGAAGTTCTGATGATGATTCGACCAGTTCTACTGCAAGTCAAGTTTCCAAAACAAACCAAATAAACCCGTGATGAAGCTACGCTTCACGCGGGTTTCATCATTTTTATTTCCCTACACTAGAATTACGCACGTGCGCAAGTTTGGTGTATGGCTTGATTTTTTGTTTGGATAAGGTAGTTTGTTGCTAGAGGTGATCAATAATGACGTTTACAGCTCATGTTCCCACAAGAGAAGATAAGAAAGAATCTCTGAACAAACTTGAAAAGGTTGTGCTAAGAGTTTCTCCGGATCAAATAGACAATGATGAAGTGCCGGCTGAACTCGTTGCATGTATTGGAAAATGTCTGCGTCTGGAAATAACACCGTCAGTAATACTGAAAGTGCTTGAGCCACTTCTTCAAGCGGAAGACGCTGAGTCAATACCATTCTGATAGCAATTCGTCCGGTTTTGCAGAGAGTAAAAATTCTGCAGGAAAAATCTGCATAAAAAGCATCAATGCACTTGGACACATTGTGTCCAAGTGCGTTTTTATATCACCACTAGAGAATAAATAAAATTTACGTTTTGTAAAATCTCGTTCTACCAAAAACTTTTCGGAGCATCCACAGGCCTTGAGCATGGTTTTTGTCAACGACCCTCTGCAAGAAGGGCTCATTGACAAAATCAAGGCCGAGGACAGAACAACCCTTTCGCTGGAAAGGGTTGTGTCTCTGAAAAGTATTTGGGAGAAAAGAGATTAAAACTAAATTTTATTTATTCTCGTCACTTTTCTTCTCCTCAAAGTCCGCGTCGCGAACAGGACCTTCACTAGCTGAACCTTCTTTTGGAGTGCCTTGGTCATTGGGATTTTGAGCTTGGGATTTTGAAAGTATCTCCCCTATTTTCTGGAGTTCGGTTGTTGTCTTTTTTATTTGCTCCATATCCTCACCCTTACTTGCTGTTTTAGCATCAGTGATTTTATTTTCAATAGTTGTGCGCAGTTCTGTCGGCACTTTATCACCAGCGTCACGAAGAGATTTTTCAGCTGTGTATATGAGTTGTTCAGCAATGTTGCGAGCTTCCACAACTTCTTTTTTCTTGGCATCATCAACAGCGTGAGCTTCGGCATCCTTTTGCATTTTTTCAATTTCTTCTTTTGAAAGACTGGAGCGAGCTTCGATACGAATTGATTGCTCTTTGCCCGTGGCTTTATCTTTTGCTTTGACTGACAAGATGCCATTTGCATCAACATCAAACATCACTTCCACCTGTGGCATACCTCGCGGAGCCGGAGGAATACCGTCTAGGATAAACCTGCCGAGTGATTTATTGTCACTGGCCATTGCTCTTTCGCCTTGCACAATATGAATTTCCACAGATGTTTGATTGTCAGCCGCAGTTGAGAATACCTGCGAGCGAGAAGCTGGAATGGTTGTGTTGCGCTCCACGAGTTTGGTGGCAACCCCTCCCATCGTCTCTATACCAAGCGAGAGCGGTATAACATCCAGTAAAAGGACATCTTTGACGTCCCCAGAGAGAATACCCCCTTGAATAGCCGCGCCGAGAGCAACCACTTCGTCCGGGTTAATGGATTTGTTTGGTTCTTTACCAAAGTATTCTTTAACCTTTTCAACCATTTTTGGCATACGAGTCTGACCGCCGACAAGAATAACTTCGTTAATTGCAGAAATAGCAAAACCGGATGCTTCCATTGCCCGCTTTGTGATAGTCATTGCTCGGTCTATGAATTCAGCGCAAAGTTCTTCCAGTTTTGCTCGTGTCATTTTGATCAGTAAATGTTTTGGACCGGAAGCGTCAGATGTGATGAAAGGGATATTCACTTCTGACTCCATTGATGTCGAAAGTTCTATTTTGGCTTTTTCTGCCGCTTCGTCCAAACGCTGGAGAGCCAGAGTGTCCGCGCGTAAATCAATACCGGACTGTTTTTTGAATTCGTCAGCCAGAAAATTTATGATTTTTTGGTCAATATCTTTTCCACCGAGATGCGAGTCGCCGTCAGTTGATTTGACTTCTATAACAGAGTCGCCAACTTCGAGCACAGAGACATCGAATGTCCCGCCGCCAAAGTCGAAGACCACAATTTTTTCTTCTTTTTTGCCTTTGTCAAAACCGTAAGCCAGAGCGGCCGCTGTCGGTTCGTTTATAATGCGCAAGACTTCCAGCCCGGCAATTTGGCCGGCGTCTTTGGTTGCTTGTCTCTGGGCATCATTAAAGTAGGCCGGCACGGTAATAATGGCCTGAGTCACTTTCTGTCCGATTTTTGCTTCGGCATCCGTCTTTAATTTAGACAAAATCATTGCCGAGATTTCTTCCGGAGTTGATTCTTTATCGCTCATTTTGACTTTCACTCCGCCGGTCGCTGATTTCAAAACTTCAAAAGGAGCCACGGCTTTGTCTTTTTGGACACCGGCGTCGTCGTAAGTGTGGCCAATGAAGCGTTTAATACCGAAAATAGTATTTTTGGCGTTTGTCACTGCCTGACGCTTTGCCAGAAGTCCCACAAGACGCTCGCCTGTTTTGGACACAGCCACAATGGACGGCGTGGTTCGCGCCCCTTCGGCGTTTTCCAATATTTTCGGCTGTCCCGCTTCCATTATGGCCACAGCGCTGTTTGTTGTACCCAAATCTATACCAATAGTTTTAGACATGTGTTTTTAATTAGTTAAAGTTATAAATTTATATAGCTAAGTTATACCGTGTACCACGAGGATGGATTATAGTACCTCTGCCACGATGTGCTGTTATTTTACACTTTGGACAACTGGCACTGCCAGAATCTTGATGAAAATGTAATCTTATCGGTTTTTGTTCTGAATCTAAACAAGAAGTACAAAATGGACCATTTTTTATTCCATTTTCTTCGATATAGTACATATTATTTTCAACAATAAGTTTTCCTTTTATTTCCTGTTGTTTTCGTAATTCTTTATTATCCTCTTCTAAATCCTCTATCTTTTTCGACATTTCTAACATTTTCTCTTGAGCTTCTAAAATCTGTCGATATTCTTCAATTTTGCCAGCTTCTTTAAGAATACTGGCTGCATCCTTCAAACCATCATATAGACTCATAGTTTTAATTTAATTAGTTTGTTAATAAACGAAACAGATTAAATTAAAACGTCGGCGCGCGAGGTTTAGAACCTAAAAAGTATAAGCTTTCTAAAGTTGTGAAAGGAGAAGTTTGAGATTTTTCAAAGATTTCATAAAAATATTTGTCCTCTTTTTTATATCCAGGTAGACTGAATTTTTCAGTATTATTTGAATCTTTTTCGTCTAGGTAAACAAAATCTACAAGACGAGCTTTGATTCTTTCTCCACTTTCATACACATAAAACCTGGCGCGAACAAGTCGCCCCTGCTTATCCCGCAGGATTTTCTCTACAATATTGCCTTTATGAGAAACAATTTGCATGAATTTATGTCCGAATTATATCCTACTTTATATTTTTGTAAAATTGACAAATAAACTTATGTATGCTATCCTGTAGTTGGGAGGCAGAATATGAAAGTAAAGATGTTCATCGGATCGTTTGAACCCCTTGAGCCAGTAATAAATCAATGGCTTGGGGAAAATGGTGAAATAAAAATTCACCACATTGCCCAAAGCCAGTCTGGTCAAGGATTGGAACATTTTCTCACCTTCTCCATCTGGTACACACTGAAAAATGACCAAAAGCCAGCACCGCTACTGTAATCCCGCCGAGGAATCGCCAGAAACGTTCCCGGCGGCACGCCCCGTACCAAACTTTGGTGCGGGGTTTCTCATTTATTTTTTTTCCAATCTTCGAATTCTGGTGTCCAAATCCACAAAATGTGTCTTATCAAGTTTCTTATCTAACTTCATTGCCACATCGTAACTGATACTGCCTATCTCTATTTTTATTTTTGACAAATCGACTAATACATATGAGAGTCTAGTGTTTTTGTATGAGAATCTAATTTTTTATTAATGCCATTAAATTCTTCTTGGGCAACTTGAATTCTTTTATCAAAAATTTCGGTTAGTTTTTCCGTTTGGTGTTTAAGAAGCTCTTTAATATTTTCTCCTGAGTTCTTTTGTGTTTTTTTGGTCTTTTTTAACATAATTTATATTGTATATTACTTTGTCTCATAGTGTCCAACTTTCACTTTTGGAGCACGGATTTCTTTGCCGTTTAATTCGTAGCCGACTTGAACAACATCCAGTATTTTATCATTGTCGGTTTCATTTTCAACTGTAACAGTTTCAATGGCTTCATCGCGAGCAGATACATAGGAATTTCCTATGGGGTTGATAACTTTCAAACCGTGACCTGACAAAATGTTAAAAAGTTGCGAGTGAATGGATTCCACACCGGTTCGCCAGTTTTTATCCACACTTTCCCAAGCTTCCTTGTTTTTGAAAGCCGATTCAAATGAATCCAAAACTGGTAGAAGTTCTGAGATAATATCGGCTTTGGAAAATTTTAAAAACTCTTTTTTGACTTCCTCGTCTCTTTTTCTGGTGTTTATAAAATCGGCTTTGTCTCTCTGCCAGCTGTCCAAAAGCTCGCCATTTTTCTTTTCCAGATCTTTTATGCGAGCTTTAAGTTTGTCTACTTTTTGCTGATAATCCGCACCAGTTACTTCTGTATTATCTTCAAAAACCACATCTTCTGTGGTTTCATCCCCTGGGTCAGTATCTACTTCTGGTTCTGTATTTTTGTTCTCATCATCCATGTTAGGCGTATTTTAACACAAAATTAAAGATTTCAAAATTAGTTGACGGAACTAAGGTGTCATGCTATATTTAAAACTGGAAGGAGGTGACCTAATGATTACCACGGTAAATCGGGAAGAATTAACGGAAGATTTGAAAGGAAGTGACCTGCTTGTTGACGGCAAACGATTGGGAACTATCAATAATGATGGTTTGACCATTCAAGTTGTCAGAGCCATGAACGCGATGGATGTTATTCTCCTTGATGAATTGGAGCTCGAAGAGATCTTGGGTGTAGTGAAGAGCTACACTCAGAAACCGCTCAGTCATCGTTAAAGCACCGCCATCGTGGCGACGGAAAATTCCGTCGGTCACGATCGGCGGTTTTTTCGTGTAAAATTTCACATATCAGCCATGGCTGATATGTGGCACTGAGCAAAATCTCGTTTCATTAAAACTTTTCTGGAGACTTTCGGAATGAATGAAGACATGAGTGAGGAGTGATGTTATCACTCCGCAAGACCTTGAGCGTTTTGTAATCAAAATGTGAAAGGTGCTGAAATGCACGTAGCATTTCAGAGTCGGAGCGCGACAGCGCGAGACGGGGTAGCGGAATTTTTCAGCAGAAAAATATCCGTGACCTGTTCCTGTAAGGAACGAGAAAATTTCCATCAAGAAATATTTCGTGCTCCAGAAAAGATTTGGTGAGAAAGAGATTTTGCGATTATCGCTTTGACCAATGTGGAACGCTTCGCTCCTGGGAAACCCACGGTTTTCGCTCCCTCCTTACAGGAGCAGTACACCTTTTCGATATTTTATTTCACTTTGTTCATAAAATATCTGAAGAAGGTCTTGCGAAGTCATAACATGACTTCTCACCTTCCTGCACGGGAAAACACCCAGTTTCCCGACCCTTTTCTGCTCCACAATGGAGCAAGGGATTACCTCTTGCTCCATTGTGGAGCTTTCCTTGCTTTTTTGAGACCAAATTTGCGACGTTCTTTTGCCCGGGGGTCGCGTTTAAGGTAGCCGGCTTTTTTCAAAGTTTTACGCAGGTCGCCTTGATACAAAGTCAGAGCCCGAGCAATACCGTGACGAAGGGCTTCTGATTGCGAGTGGATCCCTCCGCCAAAAATATGGGCGCTGACTTTAAATTTATCTGACACGGCGAAGAAGGGTTGCTCTACAATAATTTGCATCTCTTTGGTCGGAAAATATTTTCCAAGTTCTTTGTTATTTATAGCAAAGGTTGTTTTTGAACTTGGTGTAATGCGAACACGAGCGACAGATGTCTTCCGGCGACCGACTGCTTCTATATATCTCGGTTCAATTTTATGTTCCATAAAATGAGTTAAAAGTTAAAAGTTAAAAGTTAATTATTCTGTGACAGTTAAGCGTGTCATCATTTTTGCCCGTAATTTATTCTTCGGCAACATGCCGTGCACAGCTTCTTTAAAAAGCTCGCTGTAGCCCTTTTTGGCGATAATTTGAGCCATCGTCGGCTGACGCAGTCCGCCCGGATAACCAGAATATTGGCTGTATATTTTTTGCTTTTTTTTCTTTTCGTCAATTGATGCTTTGCTCGTATTTTTTATTTCTACGGTTATGTTTGGAATAGCGTTTCTTTTAAAGTCCGGATTATTTTTGCCCATCAGCAAAATAGCTACCTCAGTTGCCACTCGTCCGATTTTTTTGTTTTCTGCGTCTATTGTATATTTCATATAAGTTCTATTACAGCCATTAAAGCCCCGTCGCTCAATCTCGCCGGCAATTTTGTAATTCTGGTATAACCGCCGAAACTTTTTTCATACCTTGGCGCAATATCTTTAACTATTTTCTCCGCTCCGATTTTGCCGATTTTTGAAACTAAGTTTCTCCTTCCTGCCAACGTGCCCAAACGTCCTTGCGTTATAATTTTTTCAACATATGGACGAAGTGAACGAGCTTTTGCTTCAGTGGTTTTAATCTTATTTTTCAAAATCAAAGCCAGGACAAGAGAGTTAAGCAATGATTTGCGTACTTTGCGTATCCGACCGAATTTTCTTTTTGATTTACCGTGATTCATATGTTTAGTTAAAGGTTAAAAGTAAAAAGTTTAGAAAGTGAATGCAAGTTTTTAATGTTTTCCTTTAACTTTTAACTTTCTACTTTTAACTATTACTTGAGGGTAATCCCGAAAGTCTGAAGCACTTCTCTGATTTCTGACAGACCTTTTGAGCCGAGCCCTTCAATCTCCAGAATATCTTTTTCTTTCTTGCGAGCAAGTCCGCCAAGAGTGCGAATGTTAGCGTTTGAAAGAGCATTTAATGTTCTGACTGATAAATCCAAAGTCTCTATGCGTGTTTTTAAAGAATCGTCATCAATCTTAACTTTTTTTTGCAATTCTTCCGAAAGAACGTCGGCCGAAGTTATTATTTCTTCTTCCTTAAAACCGATAATTGCTTTAAGCTGGCTGATCATAGTTTCAATCGATTTTTCAAGGGCTTCCTTCGGGGTGATAGTGCCGTCAGTTTCAATAAAAATCTTCAAGCGATTAAAGTCCGTTCGGTCTCCAATACGCATATTTTCCACTTCGTAGCTGACTCTTCTTATCGGAGTAAAAATAGCGTCTAAAGTGATTTGTCCGATGTCAACCCGATTTTTTTGCAAGATTTCTTTTGATATAAAGCCAAGCCCTTTTTCAACGGTTATTTCCATATCAAGTTCTGCTCCTTTGCCTGTAAGATTGGCTATAACAAGTTCCGGATTTAGAATTTCCACACCTCCCGGAACTTTTATTTCACCGGCTTTGACTTCTTTTATTCCCTTAACTTTTAGGCTTAAGGTTTGAGGCTCCAGAGAAACAACACTGAAACGAACCCTTTTTAGGTTTAAAAGTATAGTTATGACGTCTTCTTTGATATTTGGTATGACAGAAAACTCATGTGAAATACCGGCTATTTTAACAGCTGTCACGGCGGAACCTGGCAAAGATGACAAAATAATTCGTCTTAATGAATTACCGAGGGTATGCCCATAACCGGGATAAAGCCCGTCAACCTCGTATGAGCCGGTGAAATCCGCTTCCGATACGATTTTAGGTTTTGATGGCAAGACAATTGTATAGTCAGACATGTAGAGTAATTAGTTAAAAGTGAAAAGTTTATAAAAATAACACGATTGTTAATATACACTAAATAGTAAAAAGCGGCAAGTGTGAAAGTACTCAGTAAAATACAAATGTATTTGCTTTCACACTGAGTACTTTCACACTTTCACATTATCGACTATAAAACTCAATGACTGCGTTCAAATCAAAGGTATTTTCTTTCGGTTCAAAAACAGGCATATTCTGAATCTCGGAAGTTTTTTTAGTTTGGTCAAGTTTTATCCATGCGGGAATATTAATATTTTTCAATCGTTCATCTATTTTTGCAAATAAGACTTTGGAAAGAGAACCGGGGCGAATGGCTATTTTATCTCCCAAAGAAACTCGAAATGACGGTCTGTTAACCCTTTTGTCGTTTACATTAATATGTCCGTGGGAAACTATTTGACGCGAACCGCTGCGGGTAGCGGCAAAACCCAGGCGATAGACAATGTTATCCAGTCTTCTTTCCAAAAACTGAAAAATGACCTCGCTTGTATTCGGTCTTTTTTTAGAGATTGCTTCTTTGACATAATTCGAAAATTGTCTCTCTGTCAAACCGTAAGTGAAGCGAGCTTTCTGTTTTTCATTCATCTGTATGCCAAACTCTGATTTCGGTCTGGAAAAACCGATTTTTTTGCCTTTACGTTCCAAATGAAAAGCATATTTTTGGGTTTGAGTCTTTTCAAAAATCGGCGCTCCTAAACGTCGCGCTATTTTGTATTTTGGTCCGATAATCATAAATTTAGTTAAAAGTTAAAAGTAGAAAGTTAAAAGTGGATACAAGTTTTTTAACTTTTAACTTGTAACCTTTAACTATCCTATACTCTCCGCGGTTTTTTCGGTTTTGGTCCGTTATGAGGCACCGGGGTGACATCTTTAATAGAGGTGATGCTTATACCTTTGGAAATAAATCCGCGAATACCGGACTCTCGACCGGAGCCGACACCTCTTACCACGACTGAAACTTCCTTCATACCCATGCCGCTAGCTTTGGCTCCAATTATCTCTCCGACCTTCGCCGCGGCGAAAGGAGTTCCTTTTTTAGCTCCTTTAAAACCTATGGCGCCGCTTGAAGATGTTTCTAAAACGTTGCCTTTGGTGTCTGTTAGAACAAGTTTTGTATTATTATATGTCGACTGAACATATAATGTTCCGACTTCAACTTTCTTTTTTGATACGGCAGAAATGGCCAACGATTTGTTTGCATCTCCACTCTCCTGTCCTGGTTGTACAATTCTTTTTTTACCCATGATATTAGTTAAAGGTTAAAAGTTAAAAGTGTGAAGGTGGTAATTAATCTTTTTTTTAACTTTTAACTTTCGACTTTTAACTTCTTACTTCTTTTCCGCCACCTTGCGTCCCGTTCCCATAGTCTTTCGTTTTCCACGCAGTGTTCGAGCATTTGTTTTTGTCCTTTGTCCGCGAGAAGGCAATCCTCTTTGATGCCGTATGCCGCGATATGCTTTGATGTCTTTTAAACGTTTAATGTTTCCGGCTACTTCCCTCTTTAAGTCTCCTTCAATTTTAAATTCCTCAATAATTTTTCTGACAGCGTTTTCCTGCAGAACATCGATATTTTTCGGTTTCAAACCATAATCAACATTGGCCCGGTCAAGAATAGTCCTGGCTCTTGGTCGTCCAATGCCGTAAAGAACTGTCAGTCCGATTTCAATACGTTTTTCTTCCGGCAATGTTATTCCTTGTATTCTCATAGATAATGTAAAATGTAAATATCAAAAATCAAAATGACAATGCAAAATGTAAAACCTTAGAACCCACCATTTTTAATTTTAATCTGTCATTTTTCATTTTGATTTTTACACTTTTAATTTTTTACCCCTGCCTCTGCTTGTGGCGAGCATTGGCAGAGCAGACAACATAAATATAGCCCTTTCTACGGACTATTCGGCACTCTGAACAGATCTTTTTTACTGATGATTTGACTTTCATATGAAATAAATATACGAATATGCGAATAATTCACGAATCTACGAATGTCTGCGAATGAATGCATCTAGTATTTATTATTCGTAGCCATTCGTATCATTCGTTACATTCGCATATTCGTATGTTTAACTTCTCTTCACTATTCTTCCCTTCCCCCCATAAGAATCAAGCTCGACTACGACTTTGTCTCCGATTAAAACCCTGATTCTATGCAATCTCATTTTTCCGGAAAGATAAGTGAGCATTTCTTCTCCGGTATCTTCTCGCTTTATCCGAAACAAAGTATTGGGCAAAGCCTCGGTCACCACGGCTTCAACGACTTTACCTTTTTTGTTCTGGTTTTGCATTATTTTAATTAACAGATTACATCCTATCAGAATAAAGTTTATTGCGCAACTGTATTTATCAGAGTCACTTTTTTAGAATCATTAGGTATAGTTTGACTCCAAAACGGACGTGTTGTAATCCATGCTTCTTTTACGGCTTTATATGTGGCAATAACCGTCTCGGCATTTTTTTTGGATAATCCCAGAAGCTCTACTTTGAGTTTATTTTCATCAAATACCCAAACTAAATTGGCTTGACCTTTGAGGTTAAAAGTCACTTTTGCGCTGGTATTTGGGTCAAATAGCGTTCCCGGCGCGTATGAAAAATCCATATCTGAAAGATTGCTTATTTTAGCCAAGTCATTCAAGAGTTCCGGTTTGATTTTTTTAAGAATGGTTTGAGAGAGCAATCCTTTATCAAAAATGATAGCGTTGATTGTCCCTTTTTTATGAATAATTATATTGTCGGCGGAAGAATTTGTTTGGCTTATCGGTTCAAAACTGTAAGAGACACTGTTTGGATATAAAATAAAATTTTCCGGTATTTGAGAAATAATATCCTTTGAAAGGATATCTTTCAGCGATGTTTCCAAGGAAACGCTTGCTTCCGATATGGCCGATTCCTCCGCTATTTTTTGTTGACCTATAAAACCGCCTGTCATTTCCGTTTTTGCCCTGGCGTATATTTTGCTATATTTGGCAGTGCCTTTAAAACCGGGAATAGTAAAGTCTTTAAGAGGAATATTATACTCCTTGCTCGGAGCATCCGCAAAAACTTTAACCTCAATACTTCCAGGAATAGTTTTTCCGGCTTTAGTCTGTACACCCGGAACGGTAACGGGAGAATCTATGCGAAAAATCAATCCTTCGGGAGTTTGAAATCTGGTATTTGCCACTAATTTTTGCTGCTCTCCGCTATAA
>JACQNQ010000021.1 GCA_016202965.1 Candidatus Zambryskiibacteriota bacterium
ATATATTGCTTCAGCTGGAATATACATAAAAGCAAACGGTAGTGTCCCATCTTTTGGACGGACATACTTTGCCGTTTCATCTATACGGAGTTTTAAATCATTTTTGAATTGCTTTTCCAAATCAGCTTTCCTTATTTCATCTGTCTCCTGAGATAAGCGGTTGTAATTATCAAGAGAAAATTTTGCGTCAATAGCGATAAAACCTTCCTTTGTCATAATTACCGCATCAGCTGTTTCACCACCTGGAAACTCGTATTGCATTTGATAGGACCCAGGTGGAAGAATATTACCAAGAATAAGCTCTAAAGATGCTTCTCCTAGATTTCCCCGCTGTTTTTGATGTTTTAAGACTTTTTCCAAATTTGAAAGCTGTTCCGCGATTGTTATAAATTTCATTGTTGCCTCGTTTGTTCTGCTTTGTTCTTTTGTCACTTCCGAGAGCTGACGATGAACAAGATCGCGGATATCAGTCGCAAGTCTTTGAGATTCGCTAAATTGAGTTTTCATGGAATCAAACATGCGATTAGTCCCCTCGCCAAGTTTATTTTCAACAGAATGAGAAAGGTTCTGGAGCTCTTTTTGCAATAATAACAAACCATCAGAACTTTTTTCTGGTTGACCTTTTTTCCACCAGAAAAAAATTACAGCAAGATTTATAATAAGAATTACTATTAATAATATATCAGTCATGTTACACTTATAATATACTAAAAAAAGTAAATTTCAATGTCACTTCACCAAACAATCAAAGAACAAATTAAAGACGCCATGAAAGCCCGTGACACAGTGCGACTAGGAGTGGTTAGGGGTCTTGTTGCTTCGTTCACAAATGAATCGGTTTCTCTGAAACGACTGCCGACAGATGAGCTTTCAGATGAAGAAGTTTTAAATGTCATACGTAGAGCCGTTAAGCAACGCAAGGATTCCATTGAACAATTTACAAAAGGCGGACGGAATGACTTGGCTGATATTGAAAAAGCTGAATTGGCAATACTGGGAACATACCTCCCTCAAATGATGTCTCGCGATGAAGTAATAAAAATAGCAAAAGCAAAAATGGCTGAAATGGGCCTGCCTGCGCAGGCAGGTGTAATTGACCCGTCTAAAAAAGGAATGTTTATGGGAACTCTGATGAAAGAATTGAAAGGCAAAGCCGATGGAGACACAGTTAAAAGTGTTGTGGATGAACTCTTGACTGTATAAACCAGTAGTAGTATAATGTTACTAGAGCCAAGGAGGTTTCAATGGGAAACATTCGATATTCAGATGAGATAGAAAGGCAAGAAACACTCGGACACCCGGTGCGGGGACGAGGCTTCCACGGAAAAAGAGAGAAGCCAAAAAAACCGCGCGGGGTTCGCCGAAAAAGCAAAAGGATCGAAAGCGAGCCTCAATTGTTTGAGATGGTTGAAAATGGAGGACAACTTGAACTCCATCTTCGCTCCAGTCAAGAAATGAGGGAAGAGGCGCAAGAGTTCGAAGTTCCTCTCCATTAGTAAAACCCCGCTGACCGAAAGGTCAGCGGGCTCTTGTTTTATTTTTTGTATTTTGACAGAATTTCCCGTTCTATCACTTCTCTCTCGCCCCCATAAGTCAAATGTGAAAGTTGTTTTAATGTCTCCACCACAGACGGGTCGCCTGCCGGTGATGGCAAAGTTTTGATATTGAAAGCTTTGGCCGGCACGCCGTTAACCAGCATTTTTATAATAGCGTTCCTGTTTTCTATATTCATAATATCATGAGCGCTGAAAACCGGAGCAAATTGCTTCTCCAAATATTCGGCATCCTCTGCTCCAACACGAAAACTGCAGATAGTGCCAACATTGCCGAAAACAGCATCCCTAATCCCCTCTTCCAGTTGAGCGATAAATTGATGGGCAATGGTGAGCGATAATTTATATTTTCTGGCTTCGGATAAAATAGTGGAAATTGATTTGGTAGTGATGTTTTGAAACTCATCTATGTATAAGTAAAACGGAGAAAGATTACCGCTCACACTGCCAGACCTGGACAAAGCGGCCATCAAAATTTTGCCGACTAAAATAAGTCCGATAAGATTGGCGTTTATGTCACCGAGACGACCTTTAGAAAGGTTGACTAGTAAAATTTTTTTGTTATCCATAATCTGGCGAAAATCAAACGAGGATTTTTGCTGGGCAACAATGGGCCGCATGATGTCGTTTGCCAAAAAGACGTCAAACTTGCTGGTGATATATGGTACAATGTTTGATAGAGCCGCTTCCCCGCCGGCTTTTTCGGCCACCTCGCGCCAAAATTCCACCACCACCGGATTCTTGCATTTTTCCAGTTTCTGCTGTCGGTAAGTTTTGTTTGAAAGAACTCGCGAAACATCCAAAAGCGTTGAACCGGATTCCGGGTCTTCTATAACGAGCATGGTTGCATTTCTGAAATATTGCTCAAACATCGGTCCCATAGATTCCGGCACGGCGCCATACAACTTTTGGAAAATATTGAAAAGTTCGTTGACCACAAATGTTTTCTGCTCCGGGTAACGCAAATCGTATTCAAGCATATTCAGAGCCATCGATCTCTCCACAAAACTGGGGTCAAAATAAATAACATCTTGAAATCGGCTCGGAGGAATGTTCGCCAAAATATCCAAAATATCGATGCCGTGAGGGTCTATCATGCAGACCCCGTGGCCTTTTTCAATATCCTGAATAATCATATTTTTCAAAATGGTGGATTTCCCAGTGCCTGTCTGACCGATGGCGTAAAAATGTCGCAAGCGGTCTTCTTCCATTATGTAAATTCTGGTATCCGTATTGCGGTAATTGTTCACACCTAAAACCGTTCCTGATTTGGCAATTTCCGACGGCGCAGGAGCCGTTACATTCTGGGCCTGTTTCAATTGAGGAGTCGGTGAAAGTGAGAGGGTGTGAAAATGGATAAGTGAAGTCAGTTCATGGAGATTGAGCGGAAGATTATGTTCCGTATTATAAATTCTAAAAGAATATTCGCGTAAAAATTTTACCAGTTTAGCTTTTTCCAGACGGACAGCAGAGAGAGAGTTTGAGGCAGGCAGACTAAATTGATTAAAACTTGACTCCAACGAATGCAGAATTTTCTCGGCCTCATCGCGACTTTCAGCCGAACTGACTAGACGGATATTTGTAGCCACGATTGCACTCCCAATTTTAATTTTGATTTTTTCTATGGCTTCTACATCTATCGGTTTTTTTTCTTCGGTCACTTTTGGAGTTGCTTTAAAAAACCCTTTCAAAGTTTTGCCGAAATCCCCCATAAGCGACTCCGGCATATCTATAGCTTCTTTGGTCGGAACGCCTTTTTCTATTTGCTCTACGGCATACTTGTATTTTTTATTGTAATAGTCCGCTTTTGGAGCGAAAATAATTTGAACTGCCGCTCCCTGGCCCTCTTTTTCTATTTTAGAGAAACTGTTTAAAATGACATTTAACGGGTCGTGGTCAAATTGTTCGTATGTTTTAAACGGATAAACCGGTTTTTCCGTCAGTTCCAAATACGAACCTAAAGATACGCCTCCTTCATTGAAAATATTGTAATCATTTGCGGCTTCCATCAGCCGAGCGTTATAAAAGACCGACATAATCTGCCTTTCAAACAAATCTTTGTGAACATTTGGCACAGCCACATAGAAAATAAACTGGTCGCTACCGCCGGCATTGGCAATTTCCAAAATAATATAATTTTCCGGACTGGATTTATTCGCCACAGAAAGCATGCCGGAGAAAAATTGCTCCATACCGGAAATTAGTTCCTTTAGTGGTTTAGTCGCTCCTTGCCCTCCTGCACCGTGCTCTGCTCTGGTACCGGAGTCTGGTAAAACCACTTCATATAAAGTCATGTTTATTCCTCGAAAATCCGGTTTTTCAATGTCAATTGATTTTCTACCTTTGTCGCTTTTTATATATTGAACCAGAAATCGGTGAAAATCATCCTCAATATGAGGGTCACGCAGTCCCGCCAGCACGGACATAGCGTTTTTTATGCCTTTTTCTTTGAATATACCGAGAAGTTCCTCCATTTTTTTGTCGTGACTCTCCGGCGACAAATTGAGAATAATGGCTTCGGCGCTTTCTTTAGTCATGGCGTATTTTTCATCCAAAACTTGTTTGGACAAAACATCGCGATATCGGCTGATTTCTGCCTTGATCACGTCGTCTTTTTCAAAATGAAGTTTTTTTTCTGTCAGTTCTTTTTCTTTGCTGGCTATCTGTTCACGTAAAAAAGATATTTCCGCTTCCGGAGTAGAAAAACGAGAAGTAGTTTCCAAATTATTTTGCATGAGTTTATTATATATGATGTATCTTGACAAGCAAAATATAAACTACGTTAGAATTTAATCCATCATATTTACATACTTAGCATATACACTAAACTTGCGCACGTGCGCAAGTTTAGTGTATGTGCTTTTTGGAATAAATCCTTTAAATAAACTACTTTGTGGATATCAAATTTTTTTGATTTTAGTTCAAAAATAATGTATTCTGTTTTTGTTTGGCTAAAGCATCTACGATGCTCGCCCGATCAAATCTAGAATTTGATTTAGGGCCCCTTCGTCTAATGGTTAGGACATTGCCTTCTCAAGGCAAGAACAGGGATTCGACTTCCCTAGGGGTCACAAAACTTTTACTTGCATATTAATTAAAATTCCGCTAAACTTTATTTGGAAACTTAGAAACTGGAGGATTGTGTAATGAGACTTTCATTTAAAGACGTTGAACGCATACAGGAGGAATTCCAGAAAGAATATGTGTTTCCTTCTCCTTGGAATACCTATGTGAATATGTGTGGCATTTCATTTGTAGGTATACAAGACAAAAATGCTCGAGACGAAGACACGGAAAATTTCTGTATTTCTGTTGGACTTCGTCAACCTCTTCCTGAGACTCTCTCTCTCTGCCAGAAATTTATCAGGGAGTCAGAGTTTTCGTCGAAGAAATCGGTGAAATTGTCTTTGCCTAAGCATCCCACGAAAACCTACTGGAGTTTGTGGGTTTTCTTTTACCTATCCGGTGCTACCTCATAATAATTAATCAAAAACTTAACCATCTCCATAAACGGTGCGGTCAAAGTCTCTGAACCATACCGCGCTCCGTGCGGATTGACCATATATAAAAAGATGAAAAATTTCGGGTCATAAGACGGAAAGTAGCCGATAAAAGAGTGCAAAAATCTGTCGGTATAATATCCCCCGCTTTGGAGGTTTGGAATCTGGGCTGTGCCGGTTTTTGCAGCGATGCTGTAGTTCGGTATACGCAATGTCCCGCCGGCTAAAACATGGTCCACGCTGTATGTCAGCATTCGTGAGACTTCATCGGTGGTTTCTCTTTTCAAAACTACCCGGCTATTGTTTGTGGCAGTATCAGTGGAAAAGCCCAGTTTGTAATTAATTTTTTTAACGATATGCGGTTCAACTAACATCCCGCCATTGGCCACAGCGGAAAGAGCCCGAACAGCGGAAATGGGAGTTAGAGCGATACCCTGCCCGAATGAAGCTGTGGCGTGTTCTATGTCGCGGGAACTTTTCAAATTATCCACCAGATTTCTGGCTTCGTTCGGCAGTTCAATGCCCGTCTTTTCATTTAAACCGAAAGCGTACATATAATCCGTAAAACGAATGTTCCCCAAAAGAGATTGCACATGGGCCGCGCCGACATTAAGCGATTGCGATAAAACATCCTGCATGCTGACCATTCCGCGCTCTTTTTCGTCAAAGTCCGATATTTTTTTATTGTTCACCACAACATAACCCTTATCGTAAAATGTTGAAGTGGCTGTGATAACTCCTGTGTCAATGCCGGCCGAAATAGTCAGGGGTTTTATAATAGAGCCAAGCTCGTAGACATTTTCCACCAAGGGATTCCCAAATATGGAAACGCTTTTTTCTTTTTGAAAATTATTCGGGTCAAATGTCGGGTAAGTTTCCATAGCCAAAATCTCGCCGGTTTTCGGATTGATAATAATACCGCCAGTCATATCGGACTTCCATTTTTCCGTGGTTGAAGCCAAAAGTCCTTCCAAAAAAGACTGGGTTGTCGGTTCAATGGTCGTGACAACATCCGCTTCAACGGAAGATGTTTTTGACACGCCGGATTTGATATCGGAGAAAATCTGGGCGAAGAAATTGGTATAAGCTCCTTCCGTCCGTTTTAGCATTGGCTCAAATTGTCTTTCCAAACCGTAACGGCCGGCAAAGTCGTCCCCTTTGTAGCCCAATATTCCGATAATGTGCGCGGCAGACGACCCTCCTGGGTAAAATCTCCAGCGTTCCTTGTAAACTTTCAGTCCGGGTATGTTCAAAGCGTCTATTTTTTGACCGGTTTCCGTATCCACTCTTTGAGCCACCTCTTCGTAAGAATCGTTTTTCTTTACGGCTTTGGCAATAAATGCATCGTGTGCAACAGGAATAATTTCGTTTAACTTTTGGTAAACAGTTTCCGGCTCTTTCAAAACTTGAGGATTAACGGTAACGGTAAAACCGGATTCCAGCGTGGCCGCCGAAACAAGCGTGCCGTCTTTGTTTTGAAAAAAGATTACTCCTCGGTCAAAAATGCCTTTTGCTGTGGAGACGTATTGTCTGTCTGCCTTGTCTTTATACAAACCGCTGTGTACCACTTGCAATATATAGAGACGACCGATAAGTATGAGAGCAAAACCAAATACGGAAATGGAAATTATCCTGATGCGCCTTAAATAATTAAACTTCATGATAAGACTTTCAAATTTAGCGAACTTCTTTGTTGGAATGCAAAAAATAATTCTCACCTTACGACAAGTAAGACTCAAATTCTTTTTCACATTCCGCCTCGAATTTCATTTAAATTTGAAAGTCTTATAATTTTAACACACTTTATCTGGTCAAATATGAAACTTGGCTTAAAGATTTTTTAGAAATGAATGTTTTTACCGCGACATCTCTAAATCCCAGAGAGTAAGCCAGAGGCAAGTTTATTTTATTACGCATTGCGATATATTGAAATTCCTCACTGCCGGTGGATAAAGTCAGTCTGCTTATTTCATTTTCCAAATTTTGTCTTAAAACTGTGTTGTGAATGGTGGTGTTTATAAAATAGATGTAGAAACCGACACAAAGAAAAACAGTGGCGATAAGTGTCCAAAAAATGTTTTTTTCTCTATTTAATTGTAAAAGTATTGCTTCAGTCACAATATTATTAGTTAAAAGTTAAAAGTAGAAAGTTAAAAA
>JACQNQ010000030.1 GCA_016202965.1 Candidatus Zambryskiibacteriota bacterium
GTTATAGACAACTGGCAAACCTCAAGGCTGATTATTTTGACAAGTGTTTTAAACGGCTTGTCAGACTGTTTTCTGATGGCGTATATGGCCCCAGTTCAATGTTCACTTCAGCCTCTATTTCTTCGTGAATCTTTTGTTTTTCTTTTCTCGTAAGACTCAAAAGTTCCTCCATTGCCTCCAATTTTACTCGGTCTGTGGCTTGACCTTCTGAGAAATTATCTCCGATATCGAACCCTTCACAAAAAGCCCTGTGGGCTTCGATTTCTCTCCTCGTATAGGATTTCAATCTCTCCCTATATACCACAAGAGCTTGTTCTAAGTCCTTGACCATAGTTCTGACCTCCACGATAACTTTAATATATTTCTAAAAATAAGTCAAGTTTTTGTTGTTAAGTTAAGGTTAATTGATTTTAACCTTCGTTAAGGATAGACTTGGAATAAAGAAATGAGAAGTAGTGGTCTGAAAATAGGTTCTAACGTCATTCACTACCTCGCACAAATAAATCAAAAAACATCCGAGCGGATGTTTTTTGAATTTTCTCGAGAAAAATTTTCAAAAACTTTTCTGCGACTGTCTGCGTAAAGTCTGCGTCTGTCTGCGGTGAAATAGTAACCTATTTCACAGCTTCTTTGAGGGCTTTAGCCGCCCGAAATTTAGGCACTTTCATTGCCGGAACGGAAATGGATTCTCCCGTTCGCGGATTTCGGGCCTGTCTGGCCGCTCTCTGCTTTGTTGAAAAGATTCCCAGACCGGCGATTGAAACCTCACCGCCATTTTTCAAAGTTCCGACGATGGAGTCAATCATTATATCTACAATTTCTTCGGCTTGGACTTTTGTTCCGCCAAGCTTGTTGTGAACACTATCTACTATTGATGCTTTATTCATTTAAATAATGTTTATTAATAACCTTATAAATAATCTACTATTTATACAGCGTATTATACAGCAAGGCTTTTTTAACGCAACATATTGACTAAATATATAAATAGTTGTTTAAAATCTGATTTGCGTACGCGGAATTAAAGATTTTTCAAGACATTGCACAGGAAATTAGAAAACAACAACGAACGAAAAGAAGCCTGAAGCACTCAACCCCTCTGTAAGAAGGGGCGACCAAAGGGAGTTTGCGAGAAGGCTCTGAAGTGAGGATGATTGTTTTCTTGATTTCCGAGCATAGCAATTCGCTACCAAGCGAATATGCGCGTCTTGAAAAATCTTTGATGTAGCGTTTTATCGCGCAAATTCTATGTTGCGAGACTCGCGGATGACCGCCACTTTGATTTCACCGGGATATTTCAGTTCCGATTCTACCCGAAGAGCTATATCCCTAGCCATTTTTTTGGCTTCCAGGTCAGTCACTTCGCTTGGAGTGACAAAGATGCGGATTTCACGACCGGCGGAAAGAGTGTATGATTTTTCCACACCCTTGAATGAATTAGCCACAGCCTCTAAGTCTTTCAATCGTTTCAAATAGTTTTCCACGCTGTCTCTGCGCGCTCCGGGACGTCCGCCGGAAATAGCGTCTGAAGCTTGGACAAGCATTGACTCAACCGTTTCGTACGGGTATTCGTCATGATGAGCCTGCATGGCTTTTATTATTTCCTCGTCGGTGCCGAATTTTTGCAAAATCCTCCTGCCGATTTCCACATGCGTACCGACAACTTCGTGGTCCAAAGCTTTGCCGATGTCGTGAACAAGCGCTCCAGCTTTGGCCACATTGACGTTTGCTCCGATTTCTTCAGCAATCATGCCGGCGATATGAGCCATTTCTACGGAGTGAGCCAAAACATTCTGCCCATAACTTGTGCGGAAATGCAATCTGCCCAAGATAGAAATAACGCGAGGGTCAAGTCCCAGTACCCCGGTTTCATAAACAGCTTCATCGCCCTTTTCTTTCATTACTTTTGTAATTTCTTCTTCGGCAATCTTGACCATCTCTTCTATTTTTGCCGGTTGGATGCGTCCGTCGGAGATAAGTTTTTCCAGAGCCAGTTTGGCTACTTGACGGCGAACAGGGTCAAAAGAGGAGAGAGTAATAGAGCCGGGGGTATCATCCACAATGACTTCAACGCCGGTAACACGCTCAAAGGATTTTATATTTCGGCCTTCTTTTCCTATTATTTTTCCTTTTATATCATCGCTCGGAATTGAAACATGAGTGGTCAGCATATCCGAAGAAACAGACTGTGCTAGGCGATGTATAGAAGTGGCTAAAATGTCTTTGGCCTTGCGGTCCAAAGTTTCCCTGCCCTCAGTTTCAAGTTTTTTAATTCTGGTCAGGATGTCTTCTTCGGACTCTTTTTCCACTGTTTTTATTATTTCTTCTTTAGCTTGTTCTTTTGTCAAATGAGCTATTTTTTGAAGCTCCTCTTTTTTCTGGATTTCTGTGGCTGACACTTTGTCTTTCAACAGCTTGACTTCTTCTATCCGTTTTTTAATTTCTTCAACTTCTTTTTCAATATCCGACTGTCTTTTGTCCAGCAGTTCGTCTTTTTTTATCAGTCTCTATTCATTTTTTTTAACAGTAACTTCTTTTTCTCTTATATCAAATTTGGCAATATTTAAAATTTCCTCGGCTTTCTTTTCTGCTTCGTCTATAATATTTTTCTCCTGATTTTTGGCTTGGAGCATCATTTGCTTCAAGTCTATTTCAATTGACCTTCTCTTTCCGAGAGCAATAATGAAGCGCAAATAATAACCCAAAGCCAGCGAGGCCAGGCTTGCGGCGCCGACAAGAGCCAAAACTATTTTTAATGACATATATGCGAATAACCTTCGCCTTTGCTACTCTATGGGAGAATTTTGAACAGATTTTTGTAAGAAATAATCATATTAAACAATTTGGAATTATTGGAATTGGGAATTTCGGTAAAAAATCAGAAAAGTCAAGAACCTGCCTCCGCACGGCTACGGCAAGGCGAAGCAAAAACTACCGGTTTAAATTAAAATCAGTAATGATGCTATTATATAGTTTTTATAAAATCTTGTCAATTATGCCGTCCCAGTAGTAGAGCAAAGCTCACTACAGGATGGAATAGTCTTTTATAGTATCTTATCGACTATTCCATATTTCTTGGCTTCCTCGGCAGACATAAAGAAGTCGCGGTCAACATCCTTCTCCACTTTGGAAAGCGGCTGGCCGGTATTTTTTGAGAGTATCTTATTGATTGTTTCTCTGGATTTGATTATATGTTTGGCGCTTATTTCAATGTCCGAGGCCTGGCCTTCGGCTCCGCCGTGCGGCTGATGTATCATCACTTCGGCATTCGGCAAAATAAATCGTCTGCCTTTTGTCCCGGCTGACAATATGACGGAGGCCATGGATGCGGCAATGCCGACGCAAACGGTAGATATGTTGTTTTTGATATGACCCATGGTGTCAAGAATGGCCAATCCCGAGTGAATAAATCCTCCCGGAGAATTTATGTAAAGAGAAATGTCTTTTTTGGAATCTTCCGATTGTAGAAAAAGCATCTGGGCGATGACGATATTGGCCGTATCGTCGTCAATCGGCCCGCCCAAAAAAATAATATTTTCGCGCAAAAGCCGCGAATAAATATCGTAGGCGCGCTCGCCAAATTGTGACTTTTCTATAACGGTTGGAATTAACATGAATTTAGTTAAAGGTTAAAAGTAGAAAGTTAAAAGTGAACTATTTGAATATATCAGAAAACAAAAAATAGTCAAAATTATACTACAGTATCTCATTATGCGACTTCACAGATTCTATCTTCTATAAGTGCGTATTATTGTTGGTTTCTTACTTTACTTAAGTAAAGTAAAGGAATGTTACAGGATATGAAAAAAATCTACAAACTGGCCTGGCTTGGGACAAAAGAGAAAAGCCAAAAATAGTTCATTATTCTTTTTCTGTCCAGAGGAGTCGTGAAATTTCTGCTTGTCTCAAAATACGAGAAAGTAAATCTGGACTTATATCTACGCTATGGGGGTTTGGAATAGTGATAGTTACATTTCCTTTAACCATGTACGGATGTCTGCCTTCTTGAAATGGTCCATCAAAACCAAATATTCTCATCTTTTTGACAAACTTAATCCACGATATCGGCGACAACCTAGGCATATCTCTTTAATGAAACTCGTCCCGTTGGAATTTTCAGATTTGGCACAGACAAATTTTTACGCAAGCGCAAGATAACCCAACCTTCCAAAGTATCCAAGAGATTCTGTCGGCATTCTTCCAAAGTTTTACCAGTAGCCCAAACTCCGCGTAATTCTTTTATTTCAGCGTAAAAATTCCTGCCGTTGTCAATCAGTTCATATTTGGCTTTATTTAAATAATTTGAGATATAGTTTTGTAACATACTCGTATTTTAGCAGAAAATAAAAAATAGTCAAAAAAATAGCCGAACGTATCGGCTACCAAGTGATGACGCAAATATCCAATTTGAGTTGCGTCGGAATTTTGCGTTTGCCAATTTGCCATCCTTCCAAAATAACCATATCTTCTTGGAGTTGGCATTGAATGTGTTTCAGGGACACTTTGATTAAAGTGTCTAGTACTCCCACTTGTTCCAAGAGCCAATTTTCTGCGAAATGTGGATAGCAATACTCAACTGATCTTTGAAGTTTCGCTCGAATCACAAATAACGCCCGGATATCTTTCGGTATAACTTTTTGCCACATTACTTCGTAATTATCAGATATTGGCGAGAGCTTATTTTCGGTCTCCAGCCAATCTTCTGAAGTTAGTGAAAGCATTGCGTCCTCTATCCATGACATGTGAAGTCTCCTTTTCTAACATTATGTAATCATGCTACATTTATCATGTCAATAAAATACATGCGATTACACAGATTCTACATAGACAAACCGATTAGTGAGGAGATGTTTGATATTACTGATAGAGACTTGGTTCATCAGTGGAGAAATGTTTTCCGATACAATGTCGGCAGTCAAGCGGTGCTTTTTGACGGGTCCGGGACGGACTATCTTTGTATCATTAGATCTTTGCGAAATCTAGGCGCGACTGTTTCTGTAATAAATAAGATAGAGAATAAAAATGTGCCTAAAATAAACCTCTGGCTCTGTCTTGGAATTATAAAGAAAGATAATTTTGAGCTGGTGATTCAGAAAGTCACAGAACTCGGTGTCTCGCATATCGTTCCCGTATTATGCGATAGAAGTGAGAAGAAAAATATAAATATGGAACGTCTCAAGAAAATTACGATTGAAGCTTCGGAGCAATCCGGCAGGGGAGACATACCCGAGATTCACCAAGTTGCCGATTTTTCTGAAATTTTAGAACAAAAAATATTGCCGAGAGAAAAGATAGCATTGCATCTAAATAGCCGATATATCGGTGATTTTCTCTCTGATAAGAATCTAAAAGAATGGGCAGTATTCATAGGTCCCGAAGGCGGATGGAGCGATGATGAGCTCAAAGATTTCGCTCTACACAATATCCCGCAAGTTTCTCTTGGTCCGCAAATCCTCCGCTCCGAAACTGCCGCTATTGCCGTAACAAGTTTATTACTTTTATAAAAGGGAAGTCCGGAGTGAAACTTCACCCCGGACATTTTTATCGGAACCAATTTGGTTTCAATGCTACCGCGAACCGTAGCACTAAATATATAACGATAAGCGGTATGCCCAGCATCAGCACAGTTTCATCCGGTCTGTCGTTTGGTATCAAACCCTCTTTCCCGAGCCAAGTCCAAGAAAGAAGGCCACCAATCAAAATCAAACCCAAAATCACCAACGATTGCCGAAAGTCTGCTTTCAACAGACTTTTTCTCATTCGAAAAGTTTTCATTAATCCCTCTCTTTCTGCTTTCAATCTTATCAGATTTTAATACTTTAAGAAAGTCTGATTTCCTCTCTCCATTTATTGAGCTTCTGGAGCGAGGTTGGTGGTGTTGGTATTATTCAAATCCGCTTCTATCGAGCCCAAGTCGTCAGATGAGCTGGTACTTTTTATTATAGCCGCTTCGGAATTATCAACCGTCATTTCTGTCGGACTTGTTGTCAGGTCCTGCGTCAGTTTTGTCTCTTCTATTCTCTTGCCCCAAAAATACAGTCCTCCAAGGATAATCAAGGCGATAATAATGATTGTTCCGATGATAGAGCCGATTGATGATTTTTGTGTTTCCATGTTGTTTTTCTTTGCCTCACCGTAGCTTGGCGAAGGCGGGTGATTAATTTTCAATTTTTAAGGTGTTTCAGTTTTTGTTTCAGCCGGTTTGATTTGGGAAAGACCTTTCAGACTGCCAACCGCTTTTTCTAACATTACATGCGACTCTCTCAAATGAGTCTCAAGTTCTTTGGCAATCGTTTTCAAGGAAATTAAAGAAGCTTTGGCTTTCGTTTTAGTTTCTAAGCTTGTCTCCAACGAAACTGTCGTGTCGGCAGTTTCTTTTAGTTTAATTAAAGAAGCTTTTGCCAAATCCAAATGCATCTTTGCTTCTGCCGCCAATTTTTCAGCTGCGGCCGTGTTTCCTCCGGCATTTTTAATTTTTTCAATCCTGGCGTTGACCCGAACCATTATATTTTCTATCCTTTCTATGGTCGCCCGGAATCTCGCATTCATTTTTTCAAAACGATTTTCTATTTTTTCTTTGGCTTTTTCCGCTCTCTTCTCCGCCATTTCTGATTTTTTCTCTTCCATTTTTTCGCGTTTCTCCGTTTTTATTTCTTTCCGCGTTCCTTCTGTGGTGGAAGCCATTCCTTCTCTCGTCTCTTTTATTTTGTCTTTGGCTTCAGAGCGAACATTTTTGATGTCAGTTTTTGTTTGCACACGGACATCCTTGACGCCTTGGAGACGAGCCTTCAATGTCTGAATAAATGTCGCCGGCTTGGTTTCCGTTTGGACGTTTGCTGTCGCGTCAGCGCTTGTCTCCTCCGCATAAGCTATAGCTCCTCCTCCCAAAACAAGAGAAGCGATAAGTATTTTTGAAATAAATTGTTTCATTTTGTGTAAAAGATGATATTTGTGATAATAACTCTATTATACACGAAAAAACTGTTAGTCAATACCTTTAATAAAAGTCTTTTCCTGACCCTATTTATTCAAAGTTTTTTAAATAAATATCCTTATAGCGCTGTTCGCATTCCCTTATTACCTTTATCGCTTCATCTTTGTCAAAGAAACCTTTGGTAACACCCGCACCGGGTTTTTTCAAATGTTTGATGTGTTCCCAATAATAAGTGGTTTCCTTCTTAAATTGTTCGCCCAAGTCGTCAACCGATTGAATATGGTCGCTTCTCCTGTCATCAGAGAGCACGGCAATTATTTTATCGTCTACTTCCCCCGCGTCTTCAAATTTCATTACACCGATAACGCGGGCTTCAACCAAACAGCCAGGCACAAGCGGTTCTATAACGTTTACGATTTCAATATCAAGCGGGTCATTGTCGTAATCCCAAGTTTGCGGAATAGCTCCGTAAGCAAAAGGATAGGCCAGTGACGAATAGCCGACTCGGTCAAGTTTTAACTGCCCGGATTCGGTGATAGTTTCGTATTTGCCTATGGTTCCCGAATTTATCTCAACTATTGAATTGACAGTCTCTTCTTTTCCATCTACAAAAACAGGAAGAACATGCAGAAGATTGAGCATGTATTTTGATGGTTTGTGATTTATATTTGCCATGATGTAAGTGTAAAACTAAAATATCAAAATGTAAAATGACCTGCCCGACTTGCTTTGCCCGTCAGAAGCGACTTCTTGTCGGGCTGGCAAGTCAAAGCGGGCGGGCAATGTAAAGTTAAAAATTGAATTCTAAAATTTTACATTTTTAATTGTCATTTTGATTTTTGATATTTGCA
>JACQNQ010000002.1 GCA_016202965.1 Candidatus Zambryskiibacteriota bacterium
ACTCTTAACTCTTAACTCTTTTCTATAATTCTTAATTTAGCGCTGCGCGACCTTGGATTTTCGGAGATTTCAATTTCTGTCGGAGTAACGGGTTTTTTGGTTATAATAATGCCTTCTTTATCCTGCTGTTCTTTGTTTTTTCCGCCTTTGGCGGAAAAAAATTGTTTAACAATTCTGTCTTCCAAACTATGAAACGATATGACTGCCAATCTCCCTTGCGGTTTCAGACATTCAAATCCTTTTCTAATGCCTTCTTTCAAACTCTCTGTCTCGTCGTTGACTGTGATGCGCAAAGCTTGAAAAGTTTTTGTGGCCGGATGAATTTTACGATGGTGATAAAACTTCGGCGTGGCTGATTTTACAATTTCCACCAAGTCAAATGTTGTTTCAATGGGCTTAATTTTTCTTCGTTCTACTATTGCCTTTGCTATCTTCCAAGCAAATTGTTCTTCGCCGTAACTTTGGAGGATGGTTTTGATGTTTTCTTCATCCCATTCATTGACAATATCTCTGGCAGTAAATTTTGCCTGTGGTGAGTCCGTCGAACTAAAAGACATTATGAGAGATTCATCCTTTTGAAAAGAAAATCCCCTACCAGACTCTTCAAATTGATTTGATGATATTCCCAAATCAAGAAGTATTTTATCCACCTGTTTCATACCAAGCGAATTCAATATCTTGTCTATGTTGCGAAAACTTCCTTTGACATAATGGATAGGACATTTAAAGTGTGTCAGTCGCGCAGAGGCGCGGGTAATTGCTTCGGAGTCAAGGTCAATACCGATCATGACAACGGTACTGCCAAACCTAAGGCACACTTCCTCCATATGTCCCCCGCCACCAAGTGTTCCATCGACAAAAATATCTCCGGGTTTTATATTGAGACCATCTATTGCTTCGTGTAAAAGAACAGATTTGTGAAGCATGAGAGTTAAAAGTTAAAGGATGAAGGTTAAAAGTAATTTTCAAATTTTTAGTATTTTCTTTTAACTTTTGACTTTTAACCTTTAACTTAAAGTACTCCCACCTGTCCCAACTTTTCTGCGAGTGTGTCGGCCTGCTTTTCCACCACTTTTTTATACTCACTCCATACTTTCTCGTTCCAGATTTCCAAACGACTGGAAACTCCTATTATCACTACCCTGCTTTTCAAATTTGCTCTGTGACGCAGGAACTCCGGAACGAGAATGCGACCGATGGAGTCAACTTCGGCTTCTGTCGCTCCGGCAAACATAAAACGATTGAAGCTTCGGTTGTCCGCAGTGAGAAGAGAGGACTGTGAAAGTTTTTGTTGTATCTTTTGCCATTCTTTTAAAGTGAAGGCAAAGAGACAATTATCCAGCCCCGGAGTGACCACAATTTTTTTCCCCAATTCTCGGCGAAATTTTGCCGGTAACGATAATCTGTTCTTATCGTCTATTATATGTGTGTATTCTCCGATAAGCATGATATGTTTATTTTTTCCTAAACCAAGACTTTCTCTTGGTCGGACGAACAATTTTTTCAAAATTGTTTTAGTCCCACAATTTCCCACTCAATTAAGAGTATATACCACTTATCCCCACCTGCAAACACAGAGTTATCCACTGCTGTGGATAACTTTTTATATAAAAAATCTCTCACCAGTTGTGAACAACTGGTGAGAGATTGTCTCCTTCAAAACAAAATTATTCTGCTTCCGCCCCGAGCTCGAGAATTTCTCGCAACTTCAACGCCAGTTCCCCTCGCGTCATGAAGCGACTGCATCCTCTCTTTTTGTATTGTTTTTCAATCTCCTCGGTGAAACCGAGGTCAGAAACAACAACGGTTTTCTGTTTGAGCTCAGCCAAGATAACCTTGACTTTTCCCAAACCAGAGTCATTGTGCCCGATAATTACCAAGTCAAAGTCTTTCTCGCAACTTGCCAGAACAACTTTCGTTAAAAAAGCCCTCTGAAAAGATTCTTCCGAACAATCTAAAACCGGGATTGTTTTCACCAAATCTTTCTCAACGGTAAATTCCGCTTCTTCTCCGGAAAGTCCGGCGCTTGCGAGATATCGAACATCATCGTCCAAAAACAGAATGTGTTTCATTGTCACCTCCGCGCAGAACTATACCACACTAGAAAATTTTTACAACAGTTCTAAATCTTTGGTTAATTCATCCACCTCTGATTTCGGACCAAAAATTAAAAGTCCAAGAAAGTCAATGTCTTTGTAATTTTTTGATTTAGTTTGTTCGGCTACTTTATTATCATTCGTTGTTTCAATCATTTCCCGAGTAAAGTGAGCTATCTCAAGCCCCCGCTCTTGAGCTGTGTCAGATAACTTCCAGATTTCTTCGGACGAGCCGGCCTTTTTCAACATGATGGCGTGCTGAATATTCAGTTTGATATTTTTATTGTCTTTCGTTTTAATTCCATCAAATTTAAAAAGTTTTTTCTTTGTCCGGGCGCCGAAAGCAGCTGCGAGATGTGCTACTGTGTTCATAATTTGCCACGGCTCCAGTCCTGCCCCGCTGTTTACTACTGCAATAACAGTATAGTTTTCCTTTTTTCTCTCCTCCTGAGGCTTCATGAGCGGGAAAATCTGAGTTTCGCGGATAGGGCGGTTTATAAGGAAACTGAAGAGACGCTCACTAAATCCATGACCGGCGGTCGGCGGCATACCATGCTCTAGTGATTCAACAAAATCATAGTCGGCCATCTGTGCTTCACTGTCGCCTGCTTCACGTAATTTTTCTTGCTCGACAAATCGTTCACGCTGATCAATCGGGTCATTAAGCTCACTGTATCCCTGTCCCACTTCCGAGCCCGCAATGACAAAATGAAAACGCTCCGTAATAAGTGGATTCTTCGGAGATGATTTTGAAAGTGGTGAGGTGATTTTTGGCTCATTTACGAGAATCGCTGGTCCGACTATCTTTTTTCGACAATACTTCCACAAGGAATCGATAATCCTGCCACGATTGTTCGCCTCATACTCCACGCCAAGCTCATCGAGTTTTTTCTCAATATCCATATTACTTGCCTTACCGATATCCATGCCAGTTTCCTTTTGTATTACTTCCGTGTAGTCGATAATGGGCCATTCTCCACCCAAATCTATATCAAAACCGTTAATGTTGAATTTGAGAGTGCCGAAAGTTTTTTCTGCCACGTAGCAGTAGCATTCTTTCAGAAACTTGTACATATCTTCATAGTTTGCATACGCCCAATAAGCTTCGCACTGGCTATAGTCTTGGAGGTGCTCTGGCGACATACCTTCGTTTCGAAAAATGCGACCAATCTCAAAGGTCTTCGGAATACCGGCTACCATGAGTCGTTTCTGCCAAAGTTCACCGGCGGAAATACGCAAATACACGTCGAGATCGAGAGCATTGTGGTGTGTTTCAAACGGTGCCGCGTCCGCTCCGCCAGTCGTAATCTCGAGGACAGGAGTCTCGACTTCAAGAAATCCATGTTTGGTATGAAATTCTCTGACTGCATTCCAAAAAAGAGCTTTTTTCTCGAGAATATCACGCACATCAGGATTAAAAAGGATATCAAGATAACGGTGACGGAATTTAGCCTCATAATCCTGAAGTCCGTGCCATTTTTCCGGAAGAGGCAGAAGTGATTTTGTGGCCATAAGCCACGAGCTCGCCAAAACAGATTGTTCTCCTCTTTCCGAAAGTATGGCTTTGCCAGTTACAGAAACAAAATCACTCACATCAACAGTGTCTACAAAAAGAGAGAATTTCTCTTGCGACAAAACATCTTTTTTTATAATTGCCTGGATACGAGCAGTACCGTCAAAGAGCACGACAAATAATATCGCTCCCTGTCCGCGCAAAGCCATAACTCTACCGGCAACAGACACAGGGGAACCCTGTGCAGACTTCGCTTCAAAATTTTTCTTCAGTTCAGAAATGGAAAAATCTCTCGGCACTTTTGCCGGGTATGGATTGACCCCGTGCTCTTTTAATTTTTGCAGTTTCGCCAATCTCGCCTGTCTTATTTCTTCAAGTGATGCCATACTTTTAATAATATCATTTCAAATGAAAATATCAAAAAAACAGACTAATTTTACATTCTGTAAAATTAGTCTGTTTGGATTTCATAATAATATTTACATGGTAAAGCAATCTCTTCCCAAGATGGTTCCTCTCCCAGAGACCTCATGGAGTTGGTCCATTCCTCCAGATTGCTTTCTCTGATAACCAAAAACGATTGTGCTTTACGAAGAATTCGTTTTTGGTCAAAAAGAGAAGAGTATGTCTTACCAATCTCCAAAGGAACATTTGAGCCAGTAACGAGCATGGACACCTCCAAATCTAGACTACCATAATTTTATTTAATATCTACTACTTTGTACGAGAGCTCACCGCTTGGTGATTGAAATGAGAATATCTCGCCTTTCTTTTTGGAGAGAATGGCCTGGCCGAATGGAGATTTGATGGAAATTTTATTTGAAGAGACATCTGATTCTTCTGAACCGACGATAGTATATATTGATTTCTTGGCGTCTTTTTCCACCGTGACAGTAGAACCGATATTTACCACATTTGTATGATGGGGAGAAACGATGGAAGCGGTTTTTAGAAGTTCTTCCAGCTTGGCGATACGGTCCTCTATAACAGCTTGCATATCGCGAGCTTCGTGGTATTCAGCATTCTCGGAAAGGTCTCCGAGTGATTTTGCATATTCCAAATTTTCGGCCACTTCTTTTCGGCGCACCCCTTTTAGTTCTGCCAGTTCCTTGGTAAATTCTTCAAATTTTTCCTTGGTCAAATACTCATTATCCATATTTTTTATATCAAAAATAATTGCCGATAGCATATCAGAAAACCGGTTTTTAGTAAAGCAAGAATTAAAAATGTAAAAA
>JACQNQ010000024.1 GCA_016202965.1 Candidatus Zambryskiibacteriota bacterium
TCATTTTGATTTTTGATTTTTAAATTTTACATTAACTTTCATGAGCATACTAGACTTCTTTAAAACCAAAAAACCTGACGTGGAGATTTCCACCATTCTGCCCCACGAAATAGCCGATTCGGAGTCGCTTGAACTGAAAGATATTATCGCTCCGAGCGCTCTTGAAGTCAAACCGAAAGAAATTAACCTCGGGGAGAAAGTTTTGCGGAGTTTTTTTGTCATATCATACCCGAGATATTTATCCGAGAGTTGGTTTGCTCCGATTATCAATTTGGATAAAGTTTTTGATGTGGCCATTTTTATTGAACCGATTGAAACAGCTCAAGTTCTGCGAACTTTTCAAAAGAAAGTGGCCGAAGTTCAAAGCCAGATAAACACCCGCGAGCAGAAAGGTCTCGTCCGAAACCCCATGCTGGACACCGCTTATCAAGATTTGGAGAGTTTGCGCGACCAGTTGCAACAAGCTCAGGAAAAACTTTTTGATGTCGGGCTCTACATCACCATATACGGAGACTCCGGCGCAGAGTTGGATAAAATAGAATCGGAAATAAAATCCATTCTTGAAGCCAAGCTGGTTTATGTCAAGCCGTCCCTTTTTCAGCAGGAACAAGCTTTCAAAACAACCATTCCTCTGGGAATGGACGGTCTGAAAGTTTACAGCAAGCTGAATTCTTCTCCTCTTTCGTCCCTTTTCCCGTTTATCTCTTTTGACCTGACCTCCGACAAGGGCATACTTTACGGCATCAATCGTCACAATTCCTCTCTTATTCTTTTTGACCGTTTTTCTTTGGAGAACTACAACTCCATAACCTTCGCTAAGTCGGGTGCCGGGAAAAGTTACATGACAAAACTCGAGATTCTGCGCACACTGATGTTTGACGTTGATGTCATTGTCATTGACCCGGAAAAAGAGTACGAGTATCTCTCCGAAGCGGTTGGCGGAAGATATTTCAACATCTCGCTTAACTCCGAGCATCATATAAACCCCTTTGAACTGCCGACACCTTCCGAGGGTGAATCTTTCGCTAATGTTTTGCGCTCAAACATTATTAATCTGGTCGGACTTTTCCGCTTGATGATGGGAGGACTTTCTCCCGAGGAAGACGCTTTGATAGACCGGGCTATTACCGAGACATACGCCCTGAAAGACATCACCGCTGATTCTAATTTTGAGAATGTTGAACCGCCTTTAATGTCTGACTTTGAACTGGTTTTATCCGGCATGGAAGGCGGGGAGTCATTGGCCCAGCGCCTCTCTAAATACACTCGCGGGACATGGGCCGGTTTTATAAACAGGCCGTCAAACGTGGATATAAATAAAAAGTTTATTGTTTTCTCTCTGCGCGATATGGAGGATGAGCTGAAGCCTATCGCCATGTATATAGTTATGCACTATATCTGGAATATGATACGGAAAAAATTAAAAAAGCGCCTGCTGGTTATCGACGAAGCCTGGTGGATGATGAAATCCGAAGACACGGCATCATTTCTTTTGTCCCTGGCCAAGCGCGGCAGAAAATATTTCCTCGGCCTTGCCACCATCACCCAGGACGTGGACGACTTTATGAAATCTCCCTACGGCGTGCCTATCATTACTAATTCTTCTATCCAAGTTCTCTTGAAACAATCTCCCACATCTATAGACAAATTACAACAAACATTTTATCTGACCGATGAGGAAAAATATTTGCTTTTGGAATCTGATGTTGGGGAAGGAATCTTTTTTGCCGGGCTGAAGCATGTGGCCATCAAAGTAATCGCCTCTTACACTGAGGACCAGATAATCACTTCCGACCCGTCGCAAATTTTGGCAATCAAAAAAGCCAAGCAGGAATTGGAACAAAATAAATAAAATTATGCAAAAAAGATTCGCTTTTATAGACGTTCAAAACACAGCTACTACTACTCAAAAATTGCTCGGTTTTATTGTTGATTGGCACAAACTTTATGAATACCTGAAAGAAAAATGGAACTGTGAAAAAGTTTTCTTTTATTCTGGTATTGACGAAGGAGATACCGAGACTGCGAAAGAATTTGATTCTTTATTAAAGAACGACTGTGTAGTAAAAGCTAAAACAGTTTTTGCTTACAAGAAACCCGACAAAACAATCTCTATAAAATGTGTTGGGTGTGGAAAAGATAATGTAGAAGTTGTTGATATGGGATATAACAGAAAATCAAACTGTGATGTTGACTTAACTGTTGATGCTATGGAAATGGCTGGACCAGCTACAGAATTTTTAATATTTACCGGTGATGGAGATTTTGACTGTCTTATTCGTAAAGTTTTGGAAAAAGGAACAAAAGTATATATAGTTTCCTCAAATGCTGGTACTAGAAAACCTGGAATAAACACTAAACGACTTTCCATAAGACTTAAAGCTTTAGTTGACGAAAACAGAGGAAAAGTCAATCTGATTGATATAAACAGTTGGCAAATAAAGATAAAAAAGGACATATAATACAAATCGCCACGAAGTGTGGCGATTTGCGAATGACACCAACATGTTATCAAAACCAAATAAAAAGTCAA
>JACQNQ010000022.1 GCA_016202965.1 Candidatus Zambryskiibacteriota bacterium
GGTTACCTGTTATTTTAGTAGATGCTCTTTACAGACGTCTTGAGATGAATGGCGCAGGCGAGGACTAGATGGAAGAAGAGCATGGCGAGCGATAGAGAAATCAAAACTAATTTAGCTAAAAACAAAAGCTCCACGAAAGCGTGGAGCGTGCTAGCCGATTGCGCGGCCGCGGGACAGATGCTTAACACGAAGGCCAATCACTTCGTGCCAAGGGGTTGACGCCCGCGGCCGTCTTTTGGGCTACGACACTTACTATCTCCCACTATGGCTCTTGCCGGCCTCTTCAGTGTAGAGTTAGTTTCGCAAAGTGTTGTAGCCCTTCTTGTTGGCTCCGATAAAAACTGGGGCCCGAGAAAAACCAATAACTACTAACTTAGAACTTCTAGAATGTTCCTAATCCTTATCGCCCAAATATATCTTACTTGTGTGGCTGGATATGTACTTACTGGCTTTTCTCGGGCCCTACAGAGAGTACGGCCGGCTAAAGCACGGCCACACTCTGAGATTTCAGGACCAGAGTTAAATTCGAAAGAGCTTAAGTTTCTACATTGTATACCAAGAGGGCCTCTTCTGTCAATACTATGAGAATAATAGCTTAATACCTTAATTATACTATAGTATAGTCCATTTGTCAACTCATTTGAAATATACCCTCCCCTCGATCCTTAGGTCTATATACTGGGGGTTAAATCCGCCGGCTGGCGGAGGGTCTTTCATTTTTTCTTCCAAAAAGATCTTTAAAACCTCAAGTTGGTTTTTAATGCTCGCGCCGAGAGAAAAGATAAGGTAAAAATCCTTGTCTGTATATATCCGGAACTCGTCAAAAGAATTTTCCGGTATTACGACCGACTTGACTGTTGGCCCAGGTAGATTAGCTGAAGCTTCATGTATCGCCCGGAAAAAGTCCGCATCGATGGCAAAGTCCTCACGGGGACGGTTATCCTCGACCGTCAATAAAAGAAAACCGGAAGACCTCGCGGCCGGACCCCATGTCTGCATTTCCGCGTCAAAATAGCGACATTCCGAACCTGCGCACCAAATTCCGGCCGGTTTTCTCTCTAATATATCGACGGTCAGTTGGTGGGATAGTTTTTTCCCTACCCGGACGGTTTTTAACACCGGATTCCGGGAAAGCAAATTCGCCTCAAGAGCGTTGCCGTCGAAGAAAATAATGTTCCTTTGGGTGTGCAAATACCCGAACTTCTCATGATCGAATTGCTTATTTATCTCGACCATGACCAAATCCCGATCGAAGGTCTCCAGACCGTTGATAGTTATATCTTTTATCTCGAGCTTATCGGTAAAAAACAGGAAATACACTCCCCCGCCAACCAAAGCAACTAAAGCGGTGAAAAAACCTGCAAGTTTCAGAATAAAAAACAGGCGATTCTTTCTCGCCAGTTCATCGCGATAGCTCAACTTTTTAACATTGTAGGCCTTCATTTTTAAGAATTAGCACCCTTTTTACCTCTGTGGATAATCATTGACTTTTCATTATTGTCTATGCTATAATACGCTTAAGATTACGACGAAAAGCGCCCCTTAAGGTTCCGTCCTTAAAGGGGTTCTTTTCTTTTATACTCTAGTTTGTTTCTTTGGTTTGATAGAAAAGCCGTATACCCCGACGGAAATTTCTTTAATAGAGCGGAATATTTAAATTCATTTGGGATTAATAACTTAGAAAGTTTTTTTTCTCGAATCAAATAATTAACAAGACAATAAAAATCCCCATCACCAGTAATAATTACGGCCTTGTCATATTGATCTTTATCAATCATAGCTTGCAAAACCAATTCGGTATCACAATTCCCCTTCCTAATTTTACCGTCTTTATCCTTTAAAGTTGGCCGAAAAATTAATATATAACCTTTCTCTTGTAAAGATTTATATAAAGATTGATGTTCTTCCATAAAGCCAATAAATAAGTAAGCTTTTGTGACAGAGTATTTCTCCCTTAAATAAACTCTGAATCTGTGAGTATCCAAAATCCAGCCCAACTCTTTTATGGCCATAATTAAATTTTGGCCGTCAATATATGCAAAATTGTTTTCCTGTTTTTTCATTTAGTTTGGAATTTTAACCCTGCAAAGAATTCGTATGCTGGACCACCAAGCATTCCCCACCCAAAAGCCCAAATCAACTCCTCGATCGGTATGCCTCTTACCAAAATACCGCTTACATTTTCTATTTTCCACCATCTACCGATAGCTTCTGGAAAGAAATATAAAAAAATAATATAACTTAAAAACATCACCATACCCATTGATAAACCACTAACGATAGCATCAACTAATAAATCTTTTCTTATATAAATAATTCCGAGAGCGGTTGCTATCATTACCATAGAAGTAGTATAAATAGAATTTATATCTAATAGAAAGATAAAAAATAATATAGCAACTATAAAACATAGTAAAAGGCAGAATAAAAACCAAATCCCTGTCTTGCCAATACTCTTAGAGAATCTCTTGCCAAATATCTCTTCATAAATAACTGCAGCAATTCCTCCCATGAAAAAACCAAATGAATATCCCTCCAAACCAAAAGGGTAACTAAAAAATGTTTCTGGATGCCAATAATCTCTCAGATAAAGAAGTTCTGAGAAAGGACCAGCTAATCCAACAACCATGCTAACAGTTAAGATTTCTCTTTTGAGATCTTTTCTACAGAAAAACAACAACAGCCAAATAGGAAGAAGTATAAAAAAGTTACCAAACAAATAAGCGTATTGATAATCAAGCATACCCAACTACTTTATCTCTTTAATACCACCCATGTATTTGCGGAGAACTTTCGGGACCTCGATGGTCCCCTTCTTGGTTTGGTAATTTTCAACAATATTCGCGATAATTCGAGGAGTCGCAAGAGCCGTATTGTTCAAAGAGTGGGCAAAATATAATTTTTCATCCGAA
>JACQNQ010000001.1 GCA_016202965.1 Candidatus Zambryskiibacteriota bacterium
ATATATGAATAGACACAAAGTAGGTTTAGCTCTCGGGGCATTTGCCGGGCTAGTGCACATAGTTTGGGAATTTTTGATTTTTCTCGGTTGGGCACAACCACTAATGGATTTTGTGACAAACTTGCATTCTCTGAACAATCTATACACAGTGGAGCCGTTTAATCTAGGCCAAGCCGTTGGGTTAATTGTTCTGGCTTCCATTGTGGGTTATATTGTCGGTTTTGTATTTGCCACAATATTTAATAAATTTCATAAATAAAAAATATATAACTATAGTTTATAGCTGTAAAGACATTGAATGTATAACTTTTCCGCATATGCTAAAATTTTATACAAAGTCATAATTTAAATCAGGCGCCGCTTCCAACCGGAGGCGGCTAATTTTTATATGTGGATAACTAACTTGACTTCTATTGACAGCTTTCAACCGTTGGTATAGACTTCATTTTGTCTTCATCTGATTGAGTTTCTGGTGCATATGAAGGAGAATTGCAAGGCTAAATTGGTTCTCAACTATTTTGGGTTTAAATCGATAACAATTTAATACAACAAAAATAAGCTCTTGGAGAAAAGAGTTTATTTTTGCGTTTAATAATATTAAGAGAGAAAGTGAAAAATTAAATCTTGTTGAGTAATATCTTTTTTAGAGCATCCGCAGGTCGCAAGCATGGTTTTTGTCAAGGTACCCCATCTTGACAAAATTGTGACCGAGGACAGAACGAACTTTTCGCTGGAAAAGTGAGAGTCTCTAAAAAAGATATTGCAAGAAAGAGATTTAATTTTCATCCAAATAAAAATATATTTTTTATGAGCAATACCACTTCACGTCCAAAAAAGTATTTCAGCCGCTTCAAAGAACCGCTTGTCAAAACTCCGAACTTTGTTCTGCCGCAGTTGGACTCTTTCAAGTGGCTTTTGGAGAAAGGGCTTCAAGAAGTTTTTAATGAATTTTCTTCCATCAGGGATTATTCGGAGAAAAAGTTTACGCTTGACTTTGTCGGTTTTCAACTGGCTGAGCCGAAATACAACGAATACTACGCTAAAGATAACAAACTTTCATACGAGGCGCCGTTGAAAGTCAGAGTAAAACTGAAAAACCATATTCTCGGCACGGAAAAAGAGCAGGAAATTTTCATGGCTGATTTTCCCATAATGACTTCTCACGGCACATTCATTATTTCCGGCATTGAAAGAGTCATTGTTCCGCAACTGGCTCGTTCGTACGGAGTCTTTTTCACCATGGCCGAAGTCAGGGGTCTGAAGCTTTTTGGGGCTAAAATTATACCTTCTCGCGGGGCTTGGGTGGAAATAGAATCCGACTTGGACGGAGCCGTTACTGTCCGTATTGACCGCAAGAGAAAATTTGCCGTCACGGTCCTTTTGCGGGTTCTTGGAGCTAAAACGGACGCTGATATTTTAGGATTGTTTCAAGAAAATGATTTTGCTAAAACTTCCATTGAAAAAACATTGCTCAAAGACCATTCTAAAACTCAAGAGGAAGCTTTTATAGAAATACATAAACGGCTTCGGGACGGAGATTTAGCCACCGCTGAAAACGCCAAAGAATTTGTCACTTCTATTTTTGAAGAAGAAAGATACGACCTTTCTCCGGTCGGCCGGCATATGTTCAACAAGCGTTTCAAGAAAAAAATGGACGATAAAGAATTGAAAAGAAAAACATTATCGCTTGAAGACCTTGTCACCATTATTTCTCACATCGCTACTTTAAATAACACTCCTCATGCCACAGAAGACGATATTGACCATCTAGGCACAAGGCGAGTGCGATTTGTCGGCGAGCTTTTCCAGCAAAATATCCGCAAAGGCATTGCCCAAATAAAACGAAATATTCAAAATAAAATGTCCACCATCGATACCAATGTTACTTTGCCGGTCCAGTTTATTTCCCCAAAGCCCCTCCAAGCCCGGATTAAAGAATTTTTCACCACCAACCAATTGTCCCATTTTATGGACCAAACCAATCCTTTGGCCGAGATAGAAAATCTTCGCACTCTTTCGGCTCTCGGACCGGGCGGTCTTAACCGGACCAGAGCCGGTTTTGAAGTTCGAGATGTTCACACTTCGCATTATGGAAGGCTTTGTCCCATTAACACCCCGGAAGGTCCGAATATCGGTCTCGTTTTGCGTCTTTCAGTTTATGCCAGAATAAACTCTTTTGGCATGATTGAAACTCCTTACGCCAAAGTAAAAAACGGCAGAGTGACGAACGAAATAGAATATTTAAACGCCAGCCAGGAAGAAGATTTTGCCATTGCTCATGCCGCTACGCCGACAGATAAAGACGGAAAAATCATGGTGGAAGAAGTGGAAGTCCGTCTAAACGGTAACCCAAGCACGGTCTCAAAAGATAAAGTGAATTTTATGGACGTTGCCACCAATCAGGCTTTTTCAATAGCCACTTCCATGATTCCCTTCTTAAATCACGATGAAGCCAGCCGAGCTTTAATGGCAAGCAATATGCAGAGACAAGCCACGCCGTGCATTATTCCGGAAGCTCCGCTTGTGGCAACCGGCATAGAAGCCGATGCTCTGCGGGATACAGGAAGACTGCTTTTGGCAAAAGAAGAAGGCATAATCACTCATGCAGACGGCACAAAGGTTATTTTAAAAGACAAAAAAGGAAAAGAAATAGAACATCCTCTCATTCAATTTTCCAGGACAAACGGTTTTACCACTTTTCATCAAAGGCCGTCGGTTTCTGTCTTGGACAAAGTCAAAAAGGGAACTATTTTGGCGGACACTTCCGGGAGCAAAGACGGACAGACGGCCATAGGCCAAAATATGCTGGTGGCTTTTATGTCCTGGAGCGGAGCAAACTATGAAGATGCCATTATTCTTTCCGAACGTGTGGTAAAAGACAGCAAGTTCACCTCGATTCATATAGAAGAATTTGTGGTCAATGTTCGCGATACCAAGCTTGGTCCGGAGGTTACCACTTGCGATATTCCAAATGTCGGAGAAGCCAAACTAAAAAATCTGGCTGAAGACGGCATTGTCAGAGTTGGAGCGGAAGTTCGTCCGGGAGATATTTTAGTGGGAAAGATTACTCCGAAAGGGGAGACTCAATTGACGCCGGAAGAGCGTCTGCTGCGCAGTCTTTTCGGCGAGAAAGCTCATGATGTTAAAGACACTTCAAAACGGATGGAAGGCGGCAAGCGCGGACGAATTATAAAAGTTCAAGTATTTTCCAGAGAGAAAGGGGATAAGCTTGATTCCGGCATCATAAAAAGAATTCATATAGAAGTAGCTCAGCTCCGGAATGTTTCTGTCGGCGATAAATTGGCCGGACGGCACGGAAACAAAGGGGTTATTTCCAAGATTTTACCGGAGGAAGATATGCCTTATATGCCGGATGGCACACCCATAGATGTTATTTTGACTCCTCTCGGCGTGCCCTCTCGCATGAATCTGGGACAGATTTTGGAACTTCACTTGGGGCTTGCCGCTCATACTTTGGGTTATCAAGCCATTGTTCCGCCGTTTGCCGGAGCCACGGGAGAAGAAATAAAAGATGAATTGAAAGCGGCCGGATTTTCGGAGTCGGGCAAAATGAAACTCTTTGACGGTCGGACCGGCGAGCAATTTGATCAGGATATCGCTCTAGGATATATGTATATTATGAAACTTCATCATATGGTGGAAGACAAAATCCATATGCGTTCCATCGGTCCGTATTCTCTTATCACCCAGCAGCCGCTTGGAGGCAAGGCTCAAAACGGAGGACAGCGATTTGGAGAGATGGAAGTCTGGGCTCTGCTTGGTCATGGAGCCGCCCACAGCTTGCAGGAAATTTTAACCATCAAGTCGGATGATATCGTCGGTCGTTCAACGGCATATGACGCCATAGTCAAAGGTTTGCCCATTACTCAAATGAATACCCCCGCATCATTCAATGTTTTGTTAAACAATCTTCGCGGACTAGGGCTGGATGTGCAAATTAAGAGAGGAAAAATAGAAGAAAAATTATGATAAAAACACACGGACAAAATTTAAACGACATAGAAACCATTTCCTTGAAAGTGGCTTCTCCGGAGCGCATCAAGGAATGGTCTTTCGGCGAAGTGACCAAGCCGGAAACTATTAATTACCGCACCCAGCGCAGTGAAAGAAACGGCCTCTTTGACGAAAAAATTTTCGGTCCGGACAAGGATTATGAATGTTATTGCGGGAAGTATCGCGGTATCCGTTACAAAGGAATCGTTTGCGAAAAATGCGGAGTAGAAATTACCCGCTCCATTGTCCGCAGGGAGCGGATGGGTCACATTGAACTGGCCAGCCCCGTTTCCCACATTTGGTTTTTGAAGTCAATGCCGTCGCGCATCAGTATGATTTTGGGCATTCCGACCGCGGATATAGAAAAAGTCGTTTATTTTGCCGGATATATTGTGACCAAAGTTTCCGAAGAAGACAGGGCTCGTATTTTGAAGGATCTCGATTCTCAATATAAGGCAAAAATTAAATCTCTGCAGAACGAAAATTCAAAAGAGGAAATCAAAGAAAGATTTCTTAAGAGAAAACAAGAGATTGAATCTATACAAGAAGATAGGATATTAGACGAGGTAGAATATTATAATTTTGGAAAAGATTATGGCACGATGTTTGAAGCCGGCATTGGAGCTGAAGACATTTACAATATTTTCAAAAAGATTGACTTAAAAAAACTTTTATTGAAACTCTCGGAAGAACTTGAAACGGCAAGCAGTGTTGAGTCGGCCAAAATAAATAAGAGAGTCGGCATTGTTTCAGCTTTGATTAACTCCGGTATCAGGCCGGAATGGATGTTTCTTACAAACATTCCAGTTTTGCCGCCGGCTCTCCGGCCCATGGTTCCTCTTGACGGCGGACGTTATGCCACCTCCGATGTAAATGATTTATACAGGCGAGTGATAAATCGTAATAACCGCTTAAAAAAACTGAAAGAAATCCATGCTCCGGATGTTATTTTGCGAAATGAGAAGCGAATCCTTCAGGAAGCGGTGGATGCTCTGATAGACAACACTATAAGACACGGCGCGGCAAGCGGAGCCGGGAGTCTTGCTCAAAGGCGACCTCTTAAATCCATCGCCGACAATCTTAAAGGCAAACGGGGAATCTTCCGCCAAAATCTTTTGGGCAAACGGGTGGACTATTCCGGCCGGTCGGTCATCGTGGTCGGGCCTGACTTGCATCTCAATCAATGCGGTTTGCCGAAACATATGGCCCTTGAGCTTTTCAAGCCGTTCGTTATTTCCGAGCTTCTGAAAAAAGAGATGGCTTATAACATCAGAGGAGCAAACAAGTTGATTGAAGACGGCATCGCTGAAGTTTGGGCTATTTTAGAAGAGGTCATCAGCCAAAAATATGTCCTTCTGAACCGGGCGCCGACTTTGCATCGGCTCGGCATTCAATCTTTTCAGCCCATTTTGATTGAGGGCAACGCTATTCAGCTTCACCCGCTTGTCTGTTCGGCTTTCAACGCCGACTTTGACGGAGACCAGATGGCCGTTCATGTTCCTCTATCCGACGAGGCTCAAATGGAAGCCAAAGAAATAATGGCCTCGGATAAAAACATTTTGAAACCAGGTTCCGGCGACGCCACTATCTCGGCGAAACTCCTGGACATAGTTCTCGGATGTTATTGGATGACCAAAGAAGTTTCCGGCGAGCGCGGCGAAGGCAAGTTTTTTTCGTCCCCAAACAGCGCCATTACCGCCTATGATTTTGAACATATTTCTTTTCGCTCAAAAATAAAAGTCTTGCCGACCATTTCAGACAAATACAAACAATTTGACGGCAAAATTTTTGAAACTACGGTTGGACGGCTTCTTTTCAATTCCGTTTTGCCGAAAGATTACCCGTTTATAAATAGTGAAATCAGCAGGGACAGAATATCTTTGTTGATGGACGATTTGATAGACAGATACGGAATTGAAAAAATACCAAAGATTATAGACCAGATTAAAACTTTCGGATTCAAATATGCCACTTACTCCGGCGTGACCTGGGGTATTGACGACGTGGTTATTCCGGAAGGCAAGAAAGATATTTTAGCCAAGTCAAAAGAAAAAGCCGGTCTTATAGCCGAACATTTTAATTCGGGACTTATTTCCAAAGAAGAACGTCTTCGGCAGATAATAGAAATTTGGCATGAAGCCAAAGCTCTAGTGGAAAAACTTATACCTGAGACATTGTCCAAAAACGGCTCTGTCTCGGACATGGTTTACTCTAAAGCCAGAGGTTCAATGTCAAACATTACTCAAATGGCCGGAATGAAAGGACTGATTACCAATACTGTCGGAGAAACTATCGAATTTCCGATACTGTCGTGTTATAAAGGAGGTCTGACACCGTTGGAATATTTTATCACCACTCATGGCTCGCGGAAAGGATTGACCGACACAGCTTTAAACACGGCAAAATCCGGATATTTGACTCGCAAGATGTTTGTCGTGGCTCAAGACACTATTATTACCGAAGAAGACTGTGGCACAAAAGAAGGCGTCTTTATAGATAAAAACGCCATATCTGGAATAGAAACTGTCATTGCCAAACATATCAAAGGAAGATTTCTCTCTGCGGATGTTCTAGCTCCAGACGGGATAACTCTCTTCAAAAAAGATCATTTCTTAACTAAAAAAGAGGCCCAACAAATAGAATCCGCGGGAGTGACAAAAGTCTCTGTCCGTTCCCCGCTTTCCTGCAAAACTTTAAACGGAATTTGCATAAAATGTTACGGAGCCGACCTCGGCAAAAACAAAGTGGTAGAGTTGGGCGAAGCGGTCGGCACAGTGGCCGGCCAGGCTATTGGAGAACCCGGCACCCAGCTAACCATGAGAACATTTCATGCCGGAGGAGCGGCTTCTGTCGGCGGAGACATTACTTCAGGGCTTCCGCGAGTAGAGGAACTTTTTGAAAAGAGAAAACCAAAAAATCCAGCCACTATCTCCGGATGCTCTGGCACTGTAACTCTTATCAAAACCACCGCTAAGGAGAGAATTCTCGTCATTATTCCAAGTTTAGAAGATAAAATTAAAAGTAAAGAACAGGTGGAATATTCCATTTCTCTCAGTCGCATTATTTTGGTCAAAGAGGGGGATGAAATTAAAAAAGGCGATATTATTACGGACGGCTCAGCCGATATTGACGAGTTGTTCAAGTTTGCCGGACGAGACAAAACTATTGACTATATTATTCATGAAATCAACAAACCGTATGAACTTCAGGGCGAAACAGTTTCGCGAAAGCACATTGAAACAATCGTCAGGCAGATGTTTGCCCGAAAACGGGTTAAATCTCCCGGAGATACCATCTTTTCAGCAGGCGATGTCGTGGAAACAGCCTTTCTTGTTGAAGAAAATGCCAGAGTCAAAGCTTTAGGCAAAGAGGAAGCTAAAGCCGAAAGCGTGGTTATGGGCATTACCGAAGTTTCCCTTTCTCGCAAGAGTTTTCTTGCCGCCGCTTCCTTTCAGCATACAACCAGAATGTTAATCTCAAGCGCCATACGGGGAAATAGCGACCCGCTTTCGGGACTGATGGAAAATGTTATTTTGGGACGGCTTATTCCGGCCGGCACCGGTTTCAAAGGCAGTCCCAAAGAAAAGATGATTGCCGAGATGAGAGCCAGTCGCCCGCAAGTGTACGAAGAACGCAATAAATTTTTGTAGGAGTTATTTGATAAACGCATAATTTCTTTCTCGATAAAATCTTTTTAGAGACCACAAAATTTTCCAGCGAAAATTTTGCTTAGTGCTCGGTCGTGATTTGTCAATTTCCGCTCCGCTCATTTGACAAAACCATGCTCACGACCTGCGCAGTCTCTTTCCAAGATACAACTCAACAAGTTTTTGCTTAGTGGTAAAGTATTATTATGTCTTAATCAAAATAAAATGAAAAAAATAATTGTAAGTATAACCATTCTATTATTGTTATATTTGTTAGCTTCTTATTTATTTTTCAAAGGTTTTGTTGTTGGATATAAGAACAATCATTTTATAGTATATTCTTACCTATGTGCTGATTTGTGCTCAGCGCTTGATTGGCATAAAGTATATTATGGGAATGTCTCATATGATGAATGTTTTGCTATAGAAGGAATACCAAAATTGGTGGGCTTGGTTAGTTTGGATGAAAACGGAAAACCCAGTGCAACTGGTCTTGGTGGTTATGCTGGTTGTGGGCCAAAGTAACATTTGTTTGAAAATTCTAAATTAAAAATTATCACAAACTATGTCCTCATCTGTAGACCAAATCAAATCAAAGCTGGATATTGTCACGGTGGTTTCGGCTTATATGAAACTGGATAAAGCGGGGAGTAATTTCAAGGGCAAGTGCCCTTTTCATAACGAGAAAACGCCAAGTTTTTTTGTCTCGCCTGACCGCGGAAGTTACTATTGTTTTGGCTGTCACAACAAAGGCGACATTTTCACTTTTGTGCAAGAATTTGAAGGACTTGACTTTGTCGGGGCTTTGAAAGTCTTGGCGGACAGGGCCGGCGTGACACTTGAAAAGTTTAACGCCGGTGAGAAAACGGAAAAAGATAAATTGCACGGGGTTTTGAAGCAAGCATGTTTTTTCTATCAAAAAAAATTATCCGACTTCAAGCCCGCGCAGGATTATCTAAAAAGCAGAGGAGTGACGGAAGAAACAATCAAAGAATTTCGTCTGGGTTACGCTCCGGCAGAATGGCGAGAACTTTACGAATATCTTTTATCGCGAGATGTTACGGAAAAAGATATGCTTGCAGTTGGGTTGATAAAGAAAAAAGACGATAATAACTACGGAGGCGTTGCCTCCGTATACGACACATTTCGGGGAAGGATAATGTTTCCCATTAACGATTCGGCTGGCAGAGTAGTTGGTTTCTCTGGTCGGATTTTAGTTGATGATGACCTTTCGACAGGCTCAGGGCAAGCAAATGCTCCAAAGTATCTGAATAGTCCGGAAACGCAACTTTTTAATAAATCGGAAATTTTGTTTGGTTTGGATAAAGCCAAAAAAAATATTCGCCTGAAAGATTACTCCGTCTTGGTTGAAGGACAAATGGATTTAATAATGATGCATCAAGTTGGAATAACAAATACGGTGGCTTCATCCGGCACGGCTCTTTCCGACAAACATTTAATCAGGCTTCAAAGACTTTCAAACCGCATCATTATGGCTTTTGACTCCGACTCTGCCGGTTTTCTAGCTTCGGATCGTAGCGCTAAAATGGCTTTATCTCTTGGTATGGAACTGAAAATAACTCAAATGCCGGAGGGCAAGGACCCGGCGGATTTAGTTAAAGACTCGCCGGAAACATTGAAAGAATCTATCAGAGAAGCAAAACATATCATTGATTTTTACGTGGACAATTTGCTTTCAAGGAAATTGGAACCGAGGGAGTTAGGCAAGAAAATACAGAAAAAAGTTTTGCCATACATAGCCCTACTTTCCAGTACTATAGAAAAAGCTCACTTCATAAAAAATATTGCGGAAAAAGCTTTTATAAAAGAAGATGCTTTGTGGGACGACTTGAAGTGCATTGGTTTATCTACCTCGTTTACCACCGAGTCGGAAAAGCAAAAAAATCATTCTTTTTCTAGCCGGATAAACTCCATTGAAAGAAAAATTATGGGAATTATTATGTGGCAGAAAAGTTTAAAACGCAAGGCCAAAATGGCGACAGAGATAGATATAGAAGAAATGGAAAAAAGAATGGGAGAGATTGCGGGAGAAAGAACGGAAGAGTTAAAAACCCGGTTTGATAAAGAAAAAGAATCGCTATTGTTTGAAACGGAAGCATATTATAATGACAAAACCGATCTAAAAAGAGAGATAGACGAATTACTTTCGGGACTGGAGGAAGAATATTTAAAAAAAGAACTGGCTCTAGCCATGACTAATCTTCAGAAAGCCGAACGGGCAAAAGAAAACGACAAAATCGGCGGATATTTGGAAGAGTGCCAGCGTATTTCACAAAGAATCAATGTGCTTAAGCATAAAACAAGATAAAC
>JACQNQ010000023.1 GCA_016202965.1 Candidatus Zambryskiibacteriota bacterium
GGTTAGGATAATAAAACAAAACGACCCCGAAGGAGAACAAGTTTCCTACGGGGCAGGAAAAGAGTTATACCAATGCGAGGAGTGTGGTTTTCATTATGAGGACAAAAAACAAGCGGAAAAATGTCAGGCGTGGTGCAAAGAACATCACAGTTGCAACATAGAAATTACTGCGAGCGCGATAGAAAATAAGAAAAGATAAATCTTTTCTGCTAGAAAAACTGCCGTACGGCAGTTTTTCTGTTTATTTCTTGTTTGTAGTCGTGGCGTTTTTAGTTTTCAAAACCTGTAATTCCGGAACGGCCTTTTCCAGGTCTTCTATGCTTTGGAAACCGTAGTATGATTGGTCTTTTATAAATATGGCCGGCAGATTATTTTTTACCTTGTTTATTCCAATCAAGGTTTTAACCGCAGACAGGTCTATGTTGTAGTCAAACGAGTAAACCCGCAAATCAGGATAAGTTTCTCGCAAACTGGTCAAGACATAGCCCTCTTTTTGACAATCAGAACAATCTCCTTTGTTCGAATAGAAATAAATGATTGATACCGGCGTAATCTTGCATTTCTCGCTTATTTTATTCATAAGCAAGTAATCTTTTATTTCCAGTAGAGAATAATATCTCTTCAGTGTTACCACTTGCGGGTCATTTACCCCAAGCTCATTTTCCGTGTAAGACAGTTTTTCTTCAAGCGAGCCGAGTTCAGTTGATAGAGATTCTTTGCTGACGTTTTTACAGGAAGAGTCCTCTAAAAGAGAAAATTGTGTTTCTGAAGAGAGGATGTCAATGGCAATTTTGTCCTGAATAGACCTTATTTCATCAAGCTTTTTCTGTCCGAAATAATTGCTTATAGCAATTGCCGTAGCAAAAATAACGCCTGTGATAATAAATACAAGTAAGTACTTTTTCCAGTCTACTGTTTTATGTTCCATAAATTTGTATTTTCAGAACTTTCAGATTTGAATGCAGTTCGCGAAACAAGCGAGTATTGCGACCAAAGTGTAGTTAACCTACTCTGCGGGAGCAAACGGAACTTGTAACAAAGAAATGCACCAAATGTGGAAGTTCTAGCTAGCGCCAGCTGGTTTTAACCGAGAAGATAGCGTTATAAGCCGCTTTGGTAATCCAGATAGGCGCAATAAACATATACAAGACAAAGAAATAAATCAAATCCATACCCAGTCGCAATTTTCCCTCGGACATTTTTCTTGAAGTAAGGACCATTGTTGCCGTGCCGACAAAAGCGATAATGCCGATGATGACAACTAATTCAGTATCTATATAAAACCAGTCAAAACTGAAGTTACTTAAATTAAAATTAAAACCAATAGTCTTGATTTTTAAATATTCGCTAATAATTGCATTGACTATATTAAACACGGATATGCTGGCCACACTTATGACGGAGACTATTGAAATGCTGGCCATAGGTAGTATAACCAGGCCCAGATTGCCGTATTCTCTTTTTAAAAAAAGCGTTCGGTAGTCAAAAGCATTTTTGATGAAACCATGAGACCAGCGGATGCGCTGTTTCAAAAGAGTTTTGATTGTTTTTGGGGCAACCGTGTAGACCATAGCGCTATGAGCATGGGCAATTTTCATATGATTTTTCTGCATACGCAAAGCGATTTCAATATCTTCCGTATTGTGGGCGTGTCTGTAGCCTCCAAGTTTGTCAAAAACTTCCCGTCTGAATATGGAAAACGGTCCCGGGGTTATGTAAACGGCTTGCATATAATGAAACATTTTACGAGTGAAAATACCAAAGCCGTATTCCACTTTCTGAAACAGCTGCAGTACTCCTTTTGGTTGCCAGAGTTTTACCGAAGGCGCCACAGCCATAATTTCTTTGTTTTGAAAATAGGTGATGATATGTTTCAGAGCATCTTTATGGACATAAGAGTCCGAATCAAGACAACCAAACAATTCACTGGTTGTTTTTGCAAGTCCAAAATTTAGAGCGGTATATTTACCCCCATTTTCTTTTGAGTATATTTCCACTTGCGGATTATTCCGGAATTTTTGGATAATCTCCCAAGTATTGTCTGTTGAACCATCATCCACAACTATTATTTTCAGTTTATTTTTTGGGTAATCGAGGTTGAGCAGGGAATGAATAGTTTTTGAAACGGTTTGCTCTTCGTTCCAACAGGGCACTATAATGCTGACGGAGGGATATTTATTTACTCCTTTTGCTATCAGTTTATCCTCCTCTTTTATACTTCCCATTTTTTCCAAATATGTAATCAAAAGAAATATCTCGAAATATAATGAGAAAAAGAGAAATATATAAGTGATTAAATGAGTAGTTTCTTGCATTGAGAAATAAATATACTAATATGCGAATGATACAAATCTACGAATGGTTACGAATATATGATTATCTAATAACTGCTCCATAAGATTGCATAGTTACATCTTCTAATTTTTTGTGAAGTAGGTCAACTTCTGCAGAAGTCAATGTCCGGTCGAGTGAGCGGTAGGTGATGCGATAAGCGTAACTGACTTTATCTGCGCCGAATTTTTCTGAGTTTTCGTATTTGTCCAAAAGTTTTACTTCTTCAACTAAGTTTGGAGCAGTGTCTCTAACTAAGTCAAAATAATCGTTTGGAATAAAACTTTTACTAACAATAAATGAAATATCGCGCACAACTGGCGGATACTTGGAAACCTCTATAAACTTTTGACCGAGCTTCAACTGCTTTTTGACCCGTTCGTCGTCTGACCACAATAGGCGAATGTCCGGAAGTTCCATGGAAATAATGGCAAGCCGCTCCAGTCCGAAGCCAAAGGCCCAGTTACTCCATTTTGCAGGATCAAGACCGAGATTACGAATAAGATTATCTGTCATGATGCCGCAGCCGAGCACTTCAATCCATTTACCATTTACCTCCACTTCCATTTCCAGTGAGGGATCGGTGTAGGGAAATGTATCAGGGTTAAATTTATATTTTATATTCGGACCGAAGACAGCTTTGGCGATACTTGCCAAGACATTCTGCAAGTCCTCAATCGTTATTGTTTTTTTACTTTTTGGAATTAAAAATCCGCCGTCCATTTGATGAAAAACATTCATATGGTTTCGGTCTATTTCGTCTTTTCTGTACACTTTACCATGCGAGAAAAATCCCATTGTCTCACCCACTTCCATTCTCTTTTTTATTTTAGGTAATCCAAGATAGTAGTGCCACATGACTGTAGTGAGTGGCCGGAGAATGTATTTTTTATCTATATAGTATGTGTTTGTCGGAGAACGTTCGGGGTGGTTTTCAGGATAACCGAAAAGCTCGAAGATGAGTTCGGAGTCGATGATTTCCGGAGTTTTGATAGTATCGAAATTCTTGAAATCCGGCTGATTTAAAATATGTTCTACGATAGCATGAATTGGGCTGCCCGGTGTGCGCGAAAGGTCCGGCATCTCCAAATAGCGTTTGATGCGCAATGCTTCTGCATCCTGTCGAGCATCAAGCTTTTTTAATATTTCTTTCTCTTTATCCCGTGAGATTTCATAGTCAGCCATAACTTTTCCAGTGTACGAAAAAATCAAAGAAAAATCAATTTTTACAAAATATAACTGGGTACAATGTTTTGTCTTCGCTCGGACGTTGTGAATAAGATTACTCACTCACACGTTCCTCGCTAGCCAAAATAAAAAACCGCATGGGGGAGATTATTCATCTCCCGCGTCATGCGATTTGCCGGTCTTTCCCGACTGTAAGTTCAATGATTGGACTGCGCAAGCACAGCCAATTTAGATATACTAATTCAAGTACATTTTTCTGTCAACTGCAATACTGGATCAAGCTCGACAAATGGCGCAAAATCACTAGCATTTATATGGGCTTTTTGGTATAATTAAATTCACATCTTTATGAAAGAAAAGACTAAAAAAAGACCTAAAAAGGGCCTGAAAACAGGAGCTTACGGCGCTGAACAAATCACTGTTCTGGAGGGTTTGGAACCGGTGCGAAAGCGCCCGGGAATGTATATCGGCACGACTGGTCCCGATGGTTTGCATCACCTCATAACTGAGATTTTTGACAATGCTCGCGATGAAGCTATGGGTGGATTCGCCAACGACATTGAAGTAACGCTACTTCCCGATAATCCTGCCTCACCGAGTCAAGGCGGGCGTGTGCGAGTAACCGACAACGGCCGCGGCATTCCGATAGACATTCACAAACAAACAAAAGTTTCCGCGCTGGAAACTATTATGACCACCCTCCACGCTGGAGGAAAATTTGGCGAGGGAGGTTACAAAGTCTCCGGAGGTTTGCACGGCGTCGGCGCTTCTGTTGTCAACGCACTTTCTGTTTATTGCAAAGTAACAGTGCACAAAGATGGCGGGATTTACATTCAGGAATACTCCCAAGGCAAACCCATTCGACAAGCTCAGGGCGGGAAAAGCACAGCTGTCAAAAAAATCGGCACGACTAAACTGCACGGTACTATAGTAATTTTTGAACCTGACCCGGCCATTTTTCCTAAAATTGAATTTGATTTTAATAAAGTGGTTGACCATCTCCGCCAACAGGCATACTTGGTCAAAGGTTTGCGCATTACCGTAAATGACGCCAGACAATACGCTGAAAAAATTGACGAAGAAAAAGTTTTCAAAATATCCGAACTCGGTTTGGAAATTCCTTCAATGTCATTTTATTTTGAAGGAGGACTCTTGTCTCTGGTCAAATTTTACAACAGCACTCAAAAACCGATTCACAAAAATATTTTCTATGTTGAGAAGAAAACAAACGAATGGGAATCCGTTGAAATTTCACTTCAGTACGTTGATGATGTTTCTTGTCGATTGCTTGCATTTGCCAACGACATAAACACTCCGGAAGGCGGCACTCACGTGACCGGTTTCAAAACCGCCCTGACTAGAACATTAAACACGTACGGCCGTAAAAATAATTTGATAAAAGAGTCGGAGGACAATTTCACCGGAGATGATGTTTTGGAAGGACTGACTGCGGTTATTTCGGTAAAACTGCGTGAGATTCAGTTTGAAGGTCAAACCAAAGCCAAACTCGGCTCGATGGAAGCTCAAAGTTTGGTCAACACCGTTTTTTCTGATGCTTTCAGCTATTACCTTGAGGAAAATCCTGATGATGCCCGAGCTATAATAAACAAAGTGGTTCTGGCTCTGAAAGCCCGCAAAGCGGCAAAAGCGGCAAAGGACTCCATTCTCCGCAAAGGCGCTCTGGAAGGCATGACTTTGCCCGGAAAGTTAGCCGATTGTCAGTCAAAAAGCGCGGAAGAAGGGGAGTTATTTATTGTGGAAGGAGATTCTGCCGGCGGTACAGCCAAGACAGGCCGCGACAGGAGAATACAAGCCATACTGCCTTTGCGCGGGAAAATTTTGAACATTGAAAAAGCTCGTTTGGACAGAATGCTGGAGTCCGAACAGATTAAAAACTTGGTTATCGCTTTAGGCACAGCCATCGGCGATACGTTTGATATTTCAAAACTGCGGTATCACAAAGTTATCATTGCCACGGACGCCGATGTTGACGGCGCCCATATCCGCACCCTGATTTTAACTTTGCTCTACAGATTTTTCCGACCGCTTATTGACGGGGGATTTATTTACATCGCTCAACCGCCGCTGTATAAAATAAAAAAGGGAAAAGAAATTCATTACGCTTACTCGGATGAAGAAAAAGTAAAAGTAGTGGGCAAAGAGGAAGTGGCAGAAATAGAAAGTGATGAAATAGAAACCGAAGAAGATGGTGGAACAGAAACCTCACCGAGTGTGGGCGGCGTAGCAACGAGCTCACTCGGTGTGGGTTCTGAAAAAGTAAAAAAATCAAAAGTTAGTATTCAACGCTACAAAGGTTTAGGAGAAATGAACTCGGACGAACTCTGGGAAACAACCATGGACCCCGCCCGCCGCATCCTAAAACAAGTAACTATCGCTGATGCCGTTATGGCCGACAAAGTTTTTGATATCCTAATGGGCTCCGATGTCCCATCCCGCAAATCTTTCATCCAAAGTAATGCGACAAAAGCGACACTGGATATATAGTATGAAATGGAAGCAACCTCCGATTATAAAAATATACGAAGCTCTTGGCGCGATTGCAGACGGTTGGGTAAAAGTTGTTGGTAATACTGCAGAAGTTTACTCTTCTAGTGGAAATAAATTTTACGATGTTACTTACAATCCGGTTAAGAAAACTATTATGGCAAATGATAACGGTTCATATTGGAAGGGGTATCTGGGATATCCGGCCATAGTATTTCTGATGAAAGCAAGAGTTGTATCTTATAATAAAAAAGTGTCAGATTTACTGAAAGATTTCGCTTGGAAAGATATAAATCAAAAGTTTAAAAACAATTTTGATAAAACACTAATTCATATTCTCTCGTCTAAATCAGAAAGAGAAAAGAAAATGTTGATTGACTTTACGACAAAAGTTGAAAGTGAAATAAAAGCCCTCAAACTTGGCTATTTTGGCAAAAGAATTTTACCCCCAGAAGGATATTAATTTCCAATCCATATGCTATGATTATAAAGGAGGTGTACTATGCAAAGTCCTGACAAGAAATTGAGAGGGTCTTCTAAAGTGGCGTACCCGTCTTCTCAACCTAGAACATATATACCACTAAACCCGGAAGGGAAAAAGTGGTATAAAGGAGCGCTTGAAGCATACAAGGCCGGTAATTTCAAAGAATTTGAAGTAATTTCCGCAGACCTTGATAATCGTTTTAATACGAACAAGCGTTGGTTCACGTTTTTGTACTAAGTTTCGCAAAGGAGTCTCGTAATCCTTTGCGGAACTTTTTTGTTTAAATCACTTTCCTACAAAATTATTCTTATATTTTCGAAAATATAAGAATAATTTTATATATTTATATGCATCAGTCTCAATAACTCAATAATAAAAGACCAAAAGGCCTGGCCTATAGATATGAGCGGTCCTACGATAGCCTGGGTAAAACTGACAAACGAAGCGATTATTGTATTAAACATGTTTATCTCTAATTTCTGCCAATAATTTTTCCAAAACTTCTTCTTTTGACATTTGACCGAGACCACCCTCATCGCGTGACTCCAGTGTTACTTTTCCACTTTCCATTTCTTTGTCACCAACCACAATCCAGTAAGGAATCTTATTATTTTTGGCATCGCGAACTTTTCCTCCGAGATTTTCATCAGCGTCATCCAGTTCTGTCCTGATATTATTTTCTTTGAGCATTTCAAAAACCTTTTTGGCATAGGCATTATGACTTTCTCGCACCGGAATGACTTTAACCTGCACCGGTGACAGCCAAAGAGGGAAATTACCACTGCAATGTTCTATGATTATAGATAGGAATCGTTCAAATGAACCCATAATGGCTGCGTGTATCATGACAATTCTTTCTTTTTCTCCTTTTTCATTGACACAGGTCAGGTCAAATCTCTCCGGCATATTAACATCAAGCTGGATTGTCGCCACTTGCCACTCTCTTTTCAAAGAGTCCTTAGCCATGAAATCAAGTTTGGGAGCGTAAAAGTTAGCTTCTCCCGGAGCTTCAAAGTATTCCGTTTTATTTTCTCTAGCTATCTCGCGAAGAATTTTTTCTGCCTTATCCCATAACTTCTGATTACCGAGATATTTTTCTGGAAAATTCATATCACGTAGAGATAGCCGCAGATGAAGTTTCAAACCGAATGTGTTATAGAAAATATGAACAATATCCCAAATTTTTTGTGTCTCTTTTTTTGCATCTGTGATGCGGCAAAAGACATGGGCATCATCTTGAGTAAACGATCTTACGCGAGAAAGACCATTTAGCTCACCTGATTGCTCGTCGCGATAGCACATCGTTGAGTTTGCATATCTCTGCGGTAGTTCTCTATAACTCCACGGCTTGCGAGCATAAATCTGAGTATGATGCGGACAGTTCATCGGTTTCAAAGCAAATTCATCGCCCTCGCGAGTGGTGATGTGAAAAAGATCTTCTTTGAATTTATCCCAATGCCCTGAAGCTTCATACAGATCTTTTTTTGTAATGTGGGGGATTTCTACTTTTTCGTAGCCGTATTCTTTGCGAAGTTCCCATACGAAATCATCAAGTAAGTTCCGCAGAATTGTTCCTTTCGGGGTCCAAAGCGGCAGACCGCTTCCGACTAAATCCGAAAAAGTGAAAAGATCCATCTCCCTGCCGATTTTTCTGTGGTCATTTTCCATATCTCAATACTACCAATTTATATAAAAATTACCACTGAACAAAATCTCGTTGAGCCAAAACCTTTTCAGAACATCTGCAGCCCGCGAGCATGGTTTTTGTCAACGTCCGAGCGAAGCGAGGCTCATTGACAAAATCGCGGGCGAAGCCAGAACGAGCTTTTGGCTGGCAAAGTGAGTGTTTCTGAAAAGGTTTTGGCGAGAAAGAGATTTTGTCATATCTACTCCATCAACTTTACTTTTTCTATCAACACGGATTTTCCGGCATTGCGTGTAGAAAAAGTGCCTTTAACTATTATGCAACTTTCCGGGATAAGAATGTCTCGAAATTCTTCAAAAATTTTTGGAAAAGCCACGGCTTCTATGGAGTCAGTCAGATCAGCCAGTTTTAGAAAAATCATTTTGTCACCGGACTTTGTCATAATACTTTTGATTTCTTCCACTATCCCGCCGACAACTACAGGTTCTCTTTCTTTGGCCGTTTCTTTCAACTTTTTTATATCCACTTCTCTATTTTCCAATTTGTGTTTGAAACTATCCAGTGGATGTCCGGAAATGTATAATCCCAAAAGCTCTTTTTCCCACAGTAATTTATTTGCTGAACTTGTTTCCGGAGTTTTTCCTGCCTGCGCCCCGCCTGCGCGGGCAGGAGGCAGGTCCAGATGAACTTCTTCGGCTTTCTGCGTTTCAGACATTTGACCGAAAAGAGAATCTTGAGGAGATTCTTTCGTTCTTTCTTCTTTGTTGAATACAAGCAGTCTGTCCAAATTAAAAAAAAGTGTCGCTCTGCTGTTTTCACCTTTTACCAAAGAGTCCAATGCCCCGACTTTGATAAGCGATTCAAGAGATTTTTTATTCAGGTTTTTATCTTTGATTCTGCGTAAGAATTCAGAAAGCGATTTAAAAGGCCCATTTGCCTTGCGTTCGGCAATTATGGAGTTTGCTACTCCTTCTCCAAAATTTTTTATGGTAGTTAATCCAAACCTAATAGAATCTAGAATCTCGAATTTAGAATCTTGATTTTCTCCATTCGAACTTCTAACTTCTAACTCCGACCCTACAACCGTAAATCCTCCAAAAGACTGATTTACATCCGGAGGAAGAATGGCAATACCCATTCTCTTACATTCAGTAATGATTTCGGCAATCATTTCTATATTGCCGGATTCTGCTGTCAGAACTGCCGACATATAAATAGACGGGAAGTTAGCTTTCATATAGGCCGTTTGATAAGCCACTTTTCCGTAACTGGCGGCATGAGCTTTATTGAAACCATATCCTTGAAACGGTTCAAACAAATTCCATAATTCTTCGGCTTTTTGAGAAGATGTTTTGCCGTATTTTTGACATCCCATAACAAACTTGACATGTTGCCTGGCCATTTCTTCACGTATTTTTTTACCGACCGCTTTGCGGAATTTATCCACTTCGTCCCAAGAATAGCCGGCCACTTCAATAGCGGTCATAAGAAGGTCGTCCTGATAGACAAGCACTCCGTATGTTTTATCCAAAAATTTTTTCATATTCGGATGCGGATATGTTACGGCTTTAAGCCCATGTTTTCTGGCAATATATTCGTTTATATTATCCATCGGTCCGGGACGATACAAAGCGACCATAACGTTTATATCGTAAATAGTGGTCGGGCGTAGTTCCTTCAGCCACCTTGTCATGCCGTCGCCGTTTAACTGAAATAGTCCGATAGTTTCGCCGCGAGCCAGCATTTCAAAAGTTTTTCTGTCGTCAAGGGGAATCTTATCAAGATTAATTTTTATTCCTTTCAGTTTTTCTGTTATTTTAACCGCGTCCGCCAAAATGGAAAGATTGCGTATGCCCAGAAAATCAAATTTAAGCAAACCAACTCCGTCGTATTCGTCAGTAATTGAGTACATATCGTATTGGGTAATAATTTTGCCTTCTCCTTTTGGGTCGTATTGAATCGGGCTGTAATCTATTATGGGTGTCGGCGGAATAACCACTCCGGCGGCGTGGACTGAAATATGTCTGGCGCAACCCTCTATTTTTTTTGCCATATCGATTATTTTTCTTGCATCGGCTTCTTCGTCGTAGAGTTTTTTCAGTTCAGGATTTTCTTTCAATGCTCTCTCCAAAGTCATCGGGAATCCCTGTGCGCCCGCAGGTATCATTTTAGTTATATTATCGCCGACACTGTATGGAAATCCGAGAGCTCGGGTAACATCTCTGACAGCTCCGCGAGCGGCCATGGTGCCGAAAGTTCCTATTTGAACCACTTTGTCCGCGCCGTGTTTTTTCTTGGCATATTCAATCATTTCATCACGGCGGTTATCCGCAATATCCATATCAATGTCCGGAGCTTTCGGGCGGTCAGGATTTAAAAAACGTTCAAAAGGCAAATTAAACTCAATCGGGTTGATGGTAGTGATGTAATTTAAGTATGAAACCATTGATCCGCCGGCAGACCCGCGAGTGGTTGTAAGAATTCCGTTGCGTCTTGCGTAATGCAAGAGATCCGAGACCACCAGAAAATACGGCGCGTATCCTTTGTCGCAGATAATTTTCAATTCGTACTCAATGCGTTCCATAATTTCCGGCGTTTCTTTTAAGTCGTGTCCGGAAAGTCCTTCATATGTCAGGCGTTTTAACTCATCATCATGAGATAATCCGTTTTCTACCGTGTATGAAGGCAGAATCCATTTACCTAAAGGAAGTTCAAGATTACATCTATCAGCGATTTTTTGGCAATTTTCCAGTGCGTCGGGCAAATCCTTGAAATATTTTTCCGCTTGCTCTCCTGTAATGAAAGAAAAGTCGTATTCTGCAGAGTCAATTTTATCCGAAGCATCAGAGTTTGTTTGAACAGCCATCAAAGTTTCGCGGGCAATGCGGTCTTCCGGATTGATATAGTAAACGTCATGGCAGGCCACAATGGGTGTCGCAGTTTGCGAAGCAAACTGCGACACTTTTTTCATATTTTCACTATGGCTTTTAATTTCCGGATGAGAAGTAATTTCAAAAAAGAAGTCACTTTGTCCAAAAGTTTTTTTATACCAATCCAGTCGCTCCATAGCTTGGTCTGTATTTGCCAGTTTGAGCGACTCCAAAATATCACTTGAAAGAGCCGGAGCGATGGCGATAAGTCCTTCGTGATATTTCTCCAAAAGTTCCCTGTCTATGCGAGGCTTGTAGTAAAAACCTTCCATATGAGCTAGTGTTACGAGCATCATTAGATTTTTGTAACCAGCCTCATTTTCTGCAAGTAAAACCAGACGGTAACGTTTCTTATCTAAGTTTGTTTTGTCATGTCGTGAGCGATATGCAACATAAGCGTCAATGCCGATAATCGGTTTGATGCTGGCTTTTTTGCACTTCTGATAAAATTCAATCGTGCCGTACATGTTGGCGTTATCAGTTAAAGCCAAAACCGGCATATTATTTTTTTTGGCTTCTGTCACCAACTCATCAATTTTCGGCAAGGCATTCAAGAGAGAATAGTGCGAATGTGTATGAAGATGGATAAATTTAGAAGACATAATTCCTCTGATTATAGCATGTTATGAAAAATCCGCGGTCACCGGTTAACTTGATAATATTTGTAGCTGTAGCCCTCATTTTTCTATACTTATAAAGTATGTTATTATGTCCACCTACACCATATGGGTCAACCAGAGGTGTATTTTGTATGTTACATATCAAACTTACACTACACGATTAATCGTATAGTGTAACAGTTCGTATATTCGGTCACGTTCGTATAATTTGTGTCATGAAAAAAGAAAATTCTCAAGAAAAAATCATAGTCAAAGGCGCTCGCACTCACAATCTGAAAAATATTACAGTGGAAATGCCA
>JACQNQ010000025.1 GCA_016202965.1 Candidatus Zambryskiibacteriota bacterium
AAAGGACACTAAATGACAGATGATACAAAACGCGGCGATCGTCGCGTTTGGTATCATCTGTCATTTAAATTTTAAGGTATGTTATTATTAGTTGCATAATGACAAAAAGGATTCTTAATTTTTTTGATAAACTGGAAGACAAGATGCGGGCCAAACTTTCCCGCCTGCCCATGATATACGCTTTTTTGGGCGGTGTGGGAGTTGTCCTTTTCTGGCGCGGGGTTTGGCATTTTGCCGATGATATTCATCTGAACCCTATTTTATCAATCATAATCGGCTCTATCATTCTTCTTATAATAGGCGCCTTTGTTTCCACTTTTATCGGAAGTCGCCTCATTTTGTCCGGCTTAAGCGGAGAAAAAAAGCTGACCGAGAAAACAAAAAGTGAGATTGATACGGAAGAAACAGAAATAAGAAAACTGCAAAGCACTTTGGACAGAGTGGAAAAAGAGGTCAAAACTATTCAGTCAGAAGTAGAAAAATAAAATAATTAATGAAGTCTATTTGTTTTTTAATTTGTTTAAAATTTCAAGCATCATTTCATTTTGGTTTTCCAAGTGAACGAGGATAGTTTCTATTTCCCTCTCGGCTTTGGTATTGACCTCAAAATCGGCTTCGGCTCTGGCTTTGGTATGTTTTGCCTCCAGGTTCTGTCCTATCATAATGAGAGGCATAAGGAAAATCTGTATCATGTTGGAAATAAAAAGCCACAAGACGAAAGCCGGGTAAGGGTCAAACTGAAATTCCTTCGGACCGAAAATGTTAAAGCTAAGCCAGATAATCGTCCAGAAAAAAATAACCAAGAAAAAACCCATCGTGCCTATGTGGTTTGTTATCCATAAAGCCAGAGATTCCAGAGAACTTAAATGCTCCTTGTGCTCAAGGTTGACATTTCGTATCGGCTTTCTTCGACTTTTTAATTCTTCGATAGATAACGGAGTCTTTTTCATTAAGACAAATGTCGAGAGACAAGTTTAGTCATTTCAAACATATTGACCACTCCTTTGCCGTCAAAGACTTTTCTTAAATTGGCATCGGCATTGATGTTGCGCTTGTTCTTGGAGTCTTGGAGACTGTGGCTTTTTATATAAACCCAGAGTTTTTTGACCACTTCTGACCTGGGCATTGGACCTCTGCCGACAACAGCGGCCAGGTCTGAACTAATATTCATCGGCTTCATAAACGCGGAATTTGCTTTTGGCATATTTTTATATATTTAGTAATAACAACTGACTTTTAAACTATATCACATATCTTAAAAACTTGTAAACCTTTACTTGTTTGGAAAACATTGCTTGCAATACTGATAATTTTGAGAATCCGGAGCGCCAACATAGGAACAGCTTGGGACGGAAGCGAAACTGGAGCAATATTCCTGGGGTATTTGTGCAGGAGCGCCTTTCTTTGAGAAGTCACATTGTGAACCGTTCCAACTGCCGCCTTGATTGGCGCATACATCTGCATTCATGCCCCCTCCTTCCGCACCACCACCTTGCTGACTTTGGTTCTGACCTTGGTTTTGATTACCTTGGCCACCTTGGTCACCACCTTTCGGTTTCATGCAACCGGTCATCTTTGCGGTTATTTCCTGCTCTAAGCCCTGGTCAATATTCGACTGTCCTTTTTCTTGTTTTTGTTTGCCTCCTTGCCCCTGCAAGGCGTTCATACAAGACATCATCTCTTCACAGTCTTTAGAAAGACACGTGCGAATCTGCTCGGTCACGCAAGAATTCATTTTTGCTTTTATGGCTCCCATTTTACCTTTCATGGCAGGGTCCATATCGGACTGTTCACTTTTGTCGCCCTGCTCACCACCAGCAAGCTTGCTCACGCATTGAGTTATCTCGGAACACGAGACATTAAGACAGGCGTCCAATTGACTGAGTTGTTTATCCATCATACAGGCCTTTATCCGCTCTTCCGCTCCAGAAAAATCACGACAGGAGATTCGTCCGGATTTTATTTTCTCAATAGGATTAGAACCAAACTCTTTCTCAAGACAGACAAAGCCGTCTGCCGGCAATTTACTGAACGATTCGTCCACTCTTTTATTTATACAGGACCTAACCTCTTTCATTTTGCCAACCATTGTTTTTATATCATTAAAGTCGTCGGGAACTTGACCTGCTTTCAATTTTTCAAAAGCATCTTTACCAAGCACGTCAAAACATTGGAGCATTTTAGGGTCAATATGAGGCAGGCAGGCATTGAAATCTTCGAGCGACCCGCCACCGGAAAGTTCCTTGGCGTCATCTTCGCTAATCAACCCGACTTGAACCGCAAAATCCATACAGACTTTTTGATTTTCTGATTTGGCACAATAAGCCGAGCAAGCTTTCTTGCCTTCCTCGGCAGAAGTGACGCCGCGAGCGCAATCACCGGGAGTTTTGCCATGCGTTTTTCTGGCAAATTTCACATCTTCTTTGGAAACAAACCCCGCTTTTTCGGCAAAATCAATGCATTCGTCAAAATGTTCCTCTGCTTTACAATATGTATCGCAGGACCCTTTGCTCGTACAATTGCCGGGAAATTTGGTCAGACCGGAGCGGGCAATTTTTCGCATCATATCCGTTTCTTCTTTAGTCATAATCCCAGCTTTTTCTCCGAAATCGGCGCATTCGGCAAAATGATTAGGAGTTCCACAATAAGCTTCGCACTGACTTTGTCCTTGGCAATTCCCGGGAAACTTTCCTCCCTCCCTGGCAAATTTAGCCATACGTTGAATGGTCTCCAGATCATAGCCGCGAGTCAGATTGTGGCGTTGGGCATAGTCCCAGCATTCATCAGTATGCGCTGCGCTTTCGCAATAACTGAAACAAGCCACCGCATCCTGGCATTTTCCAGGCAAACCTGATTCGTCCATTAAACTCAAAAGACGTTTGGCATCCTGCGCATCTTCTTTAGAATAAAGATTTTTAATGTCAAAACGCAGACAAGTAGGAATATTTTCGTCTTTGTTGCAGTAGATCTTGCAGGCATTAAAATCTTGACAGCCACCAAGTTCTTTAACCGGATAGGTGATCAGTTGAAGTTTTTCCTTATCGGTATCGTAGGCAGCAAAAACATGCCCACTGATGATTAGCAAAAACGCCGCCAAGCTAGAAACCAAAAGAAATTCAGATAAAAATTTTTTCATTTTATTATTTTATTGAAAAGGAATTA
>JACQNQ010000028.1 GCA_016202965.1 Candidatus Zambryskiibacteriota bacterium
CACCTCGCTTTCTTGGGTTGGGAATGTGCGGTTTTGACCAAGCCACTATAGCTCAATCACTCTGTCACTATCATAGCATAACTGATGTCTGTCGTCAAGGGCAACAAAAAATCCGCACATTTGCGGTTCTTTGCTTCCTAACCAGTTATACACAGATTTATAAAATGAAGAGAAAACAAATTTGTGTCGACGCCAAGAGTTGCACTTGGGACCTGGCGCTTATGAAACGCCCGCTCTAACTACCTGAGCTACGCCGACTAAAACATTTGTAAGACAAACGTTCGCCCGTCCACCCTTGAGGGATTAGGACAATAAAAGAAATATAGCAGAAAAAATGCAAAAACAAAACCGCATAAGCGGTTTTGTTTTTACTTGTTGCGGAGGACAGATTTGCACTGTCGTCTTTGGGTTATGAGCCCAATGAGCTACTGTTGCTCCACCCCGCTACTGAAGAACGGTAGCATAGCGAATGTAAAAAATCAATCTTGAATCCTTAAAACTTTCAAATTATGGAAGTTTTAAATAATTTTAAATTCTTCAAATACTTTTTGGTATAAAGTTATAGTTTCTCTGGCTTGTCTCTGGGTCAAAATAAATCCCGAACCCTCATGGGCAATTAAGTTTCTCACTTTATGAGCCTCCCAGGCTCTGTCAATCGTAATGAAGTCGTTTCTGTCCACCGCTTTCAGTTTGTCTCCCATCGTTTCTCCCGGTAGATTCATTTCATCTAAAATCTGACCGAGCATAATATCGGCTTCCATTATTGATTGTCTCCAATCATTTTCATTTGTAGATTCAATATGATTAAGGATTTGTTCCCATTGCGGATTAATACTTTCTGTAACAGCGGAAATTTCCGGGTAAAGTAACTTGTTTTCATTTCGTCGCAATACTATAACTTTTCTTATTAAATACGATATCCATCCAGCTAAAACAACAGATAAAAAAATCATAAATGCTCTGATAATCCATATCAGCAAGGAATCTCCGGTTATAAAATCTTTAATTTCACTCCACAAAGCGTAAGGCGACAGTACGCTTGAACTTATGAGCAAGATGAAGGCGTTTATCAAATATAAAGCGACGAGAATAAAGAAAATTATAAAAACAATTTCCACAAAAGGGTCCGGGTGTCTAAAGAGAGATATTTTGGTTTCTGGTTTTTTGTCGGGGGGCATGGTTGATTTTTATAGTATAACAAAATTGTTTGAAGTTCTGTAAGAATTTTTTCAGAAATACTCGCTTTTCCTGCGAAAAGCTCATTCTGTCCTCGGCCACAATTTTGTCAAGATGAATGCCTTGACAAAAACCGTGCTTGCGACCTGCGGATGTTCTGAAAAAATTCTTACAGAACTTCATTCAAAAACTTTTTTCCCACTTCAAACAGTAAATCTTCTCCGGAATGAGGAGCCATAAATTGAATTCCCAGAGGCAATTTCTTGCCTGCCTGCGCAGGCAGGCCTTCCAATTCCATAAATCCGGATGGAATGGAAATAGCCGGCAAGCCGACTATGTTTGCCGTTACTGTGAAAACATCGGCAAGATAGACCGATAAGGGGTCGCTTTTCTCCCCTATTTTCCAAGCCGGTATGGGAGATGTCGGTGTTAAAACCAAATCAATTTCTTTAAACATTTCTGTAAATTCTTTTTTCAAAGCTGTTCGAGCTTTTTGTGCTTTGCCATAGTAAGCATCATAATAACCGGCGGATAAAACATATGTGCCGAGAAGAATTCTTCTTCTGACTTCTTTGCCAAAACCTTGTCCTCGCGTCAGAACATAATCTTCCAGTAAATTTTTACCGTCAATATGGAGACCGTACTTTACTCCGTCAAAGCGGGCCAGATTTGATGAAACTTCGGCAAAGTTAATAATATAATACAGAGCCAGACAGTTTGGCAATTTTATATCTTTTATTTTATAACCAAGTTTTTCAAGATTTTTGACAACTTTTTTAAAGTTTTCTTTAACTTTCAAGTCAATTCCCTCCTGATTAATCAAGTCCCAAGGCACACCTATGATTAATTGTTTTTTGGAAAGAGAATCTGAATCAATTGATGTACTGTCCAAAACGTCACGACCTTTTATGGCTTCAAACAAAATTTGAGCATCTTCCACTGTTTTCCCAAGCGACCCGATGACATCAAAAGACGATACCGCCGCCATAAGACCATATCGAGAAACTCCACCATATGTCGGTTTCATCCCGACAACTCCGCAAAAAGCAGCCGGGAGACGCAATGACCCTCCCGTGTCAGAACCGATAGCTCCGAGAGTCATATCACTGGCTACAGCCGCTGCCGAACCTCCGGAAGTTCCTCCCGGAACTCTGCTGGTATCATGAGGATTTTTTGTCACTCCATAAGCCGAGTTTTCGGTGGAACTACCCAAGGCAAACTCGTCCATATTTGTCCTACCTAAAAATACTGCCCCTTGTTTTTTTAGTTTTGAAATAACAGTAGAATCATATGGAGCCACAAAACCTTCTAAAATTTTGGAAGCTGAAGTGGCTTTTTTACCAGCAACCAAAATATTATCTTTTATAGCCAGAGGAATTCCCAAAAGTGGGTGGTTTTCTCCTTTACTAATTCTTTCATCGGCCACTTTGGCTTGTTCCAAAACATCATCGTAAACTTCAAGATAAGCGTTAAGTTCCGGATTTTTCTTTTCTATTTCAGCAAGATATGTTTTGACCAAATCCACAGCGGAAAAATCGCCTTTCATCAGATGTTCGTGCGCCGTTTTTATAGTTAATTTATCCAAATCTATCATTTCATTGTAATTTAGTTTATAAAGTTGAAAGTTTTTAAAGTTTGTAAAGTAGAATGTATTTGATTTGACTTTATAAACTTTATAACTTTACGAACTTTTAACTGTTCTATAATATCTTTTTTACTTTAATATAATTGCCTTCCCGAGACGGCGCATTGGATAAAATGGCTTTGGTATGTTCTCCCGGAGAATGTGTTACCGTATCTTCGCGCATTATATTTTGAAGAGTGGGTGTTTCTTCAATATTTTCGGTAGAAATGTCTTTTATTTGCCCGACATATTCCAAAATAGAATCTATTTCGGAAGTCATTTTCTCCGCTTCACCTTCTGATACGCTGATTCTGGCCAGTTGCGCCAAGTGTTTTATTTCTTCTTTAGTAATCATTGATTTAGAGTATCAAATTTATACAGAATAATCTAATGTTTTTAAATGTTTACTTATACACATATGTACTTGACATAAAAAAGCTGTAACGACTCGAAGTCGAGAGAGGTTTGGGTTTGTGCCGCGAGGAATATGAGGATATAACTTGCGGCACAGATCTTTTATTATTTTTAACTTTTAGCTTTTAGAGATGAGCTCAACAAGCTCATCCTCGCTCAAGACTCTCACACCAAGGTCTTGAGCTTTTTTATATTTTGACCCGGGATTGTCCCCCGCTACGACATAATCCGTCTCTTTTGAAACAGATTCGGATAATGTTCCGCCAAGTGCCCGAATTTTTGTCTTGGCTTCATCACGAGACATATTTGGCAACGTACCCGTAAGAACAAACGTTCTGCCAGCAAGTTTCCCGCTCTCCGATTTTTCCACACCAGGTGTGGAAATAGAAATTTGTTTGAGTAAATTATCCAGTATCTTTTTATTTTCTTTTGATTTGAAAAAATCAACTATCGATTTCGCCGCGACAGGACCGACACCATAAAGTTGCTCCAGTTTCTCAAAAGTAGCTTCTCTAAGATTTTTGATTGTTTGAAAATGCTCTGCTAAATCATATGCTGTTTCTTCGCCCACTTGTGGTATGGACAGCCCGATAATCAGTTTTGGCAATGTGGTATTTTTCGCTTTTTCAATTGAGTTTAGCAAATTATCCGCCGATTTTTCGGCAAATCTCGGCAAAGACAAGAGGTCTCCTTTTTTCAGGGTAAAAATGTCTGCATACTCCGAAATCAAATTATTTTCAAGTAACATATTTGTTACTCTTGGTCCCATATCGGTAATATCAAGGGCTTTTTTAGAAACAAAATGATAAAATTTTCTTTTCTGCTGTTCAAATGAGTTTTTATTGACACATCTCCATGCCGCTTGGCCGGGAATTCTTTCTATGCGTCCGTCACCGCCACATTGAGAAACTCTGGACGGAAAGTTGTATTTTTTTTCTTTGCCCGTGCGCAATTCCTTGACCACGGAAACGATATCCGGAATGACATCTCCGGCTTTTTGCAAAATAATCGTATCTCCCACCCGGACATCAAGCCGGCGTATCTCGTCTTCATTATGAAGAGTGGCTCGAGAAACGGTAGAACCGGCGACATTAACGGGACGAAGATGGGCTACAGGGGTCAGAACGCCTGTTCGGCCGATTTGCAGAACAATATCTTCCACTATTGTCGTTACCTGTTCTGCCGGAAACTTATATGCTACTCCCCATCTGGGAGATTTACCTGTGTATCCCAATGTCTCCTGTACTTTACGTGAATTTATTTTAATGACAATTCCGTCTAATCCGTAATCCAGTTCCGGTTTCTTTTTTACCCAGCTCTGATAAAATTTTTCCACCCCGGCTAAAGTGTCAAATACGGCGAAATTAGGATTTATCTCAAAACCAAGCTTCTCTAAAAGTTCCAGTTCATCCGACTGGGTTTGAGGTATTCCTCCATTCGACAAATCAATATCGTATATGAAAGAGTTGAGGTTACGAGAACTGGTTACTTTTGGGTCAAGCTGGCGTATGGAACCGGCGGCAAGATTTCGAGTATTGGCATATAGAGATTCGCCGGATTTTTGCCGAATCTTATTTATTCTATCCAAGTCTTTTTTGCCTATCCAAATTTCGCCGGTAACAACAAGAGATTCTTCTTTTTTCAATTTAAGCGGAATGGTCCGTATAGTTTTAACATTGTTTGTAACATCTTCGCCGACCTCTCCGTCACCTCTTGTAGCCCCAAGAATAAGTTTTCCTTTTTCGTATGTTAAAACTATTTTCAGTCCATCTATTTTTAGTTCACAACAATATTCTATTTTCTCATCCGATAGTCCCGATTTTTTGACAAAATTTTTCAGTTTTTCGTCCCATTTTTTTAAACTCCCAAAATCAAAGACGTCGTCAAAAGACCATTGCCTTACTTGGTGTTTGACTTTGACAAATTCTTTCAGCGGTTTTCCTCCGACACGCTCCAAAATCCCGCCAAATTCAGACAGCTCCGGATACTTGTAAAGAAGCTCTTTCAACTCGGCCACCAAGGAATCAAAAATCTCGTCGCTTACCTCTGGAGTATCAAGAGTATGATAGAGATGAGCATGACGCTCAATTTCTTTTTTGAGTTTCTCTGCTCTGATTTTTATATTTTCCGGAATTTTAGTCATGTTAGATAGTGTGAAAGTAATTGCATTGCACTGAGTACTTAGTACTTAGTACTTAGTACTTAGTACTTAGTACTTAGTACTTAGTACTTTCACACTTTTTATATTTTAATACGTTAACGTTACTCCTCTCTCAAAGCGTCGGGAAGCCGATGTGTCGCAAGTGTTATACCCCCTGGAATCCACCGTGGTGCGTCCGTCTGACAATTTCGTCACTCTGACAATAGCGCATCCTTTTGCAAAACTTAACCAAAAAATACTGGTTGGACGCGTGTTGCCTCCTCCGCCAATTAAACTTGGCTGTGCCGGTATTGTCGGTACTGTTTGATTATTTGGAGGATTGGTTGAAATGGTTTGACCATTACAACTAATTGTTTGGGTACTGGAGATATCAAAAGCGCTTTTAGGAGCATTGGCGTTCGGAGGGTTGGTATTTCTTAAATCCCAAAAGAAAGCGCACTCCGCGCCGCTGTCAGCTGAATAAAAAGCGTATTGCGATTCCTCGGCGGCAAAAGTTAAAACCAGTTGTTTGACGGCAATATTGACCACCACAAAACTGACAAGCAAAAGTATGGATGTGACAATAGTGGCAACAAGCAATGTGAAACCCCTACTCAAATTTGTTTTCGTAGTATGCAGTATTTCTTTGCTTTGTAATATTTTCATATATTTAGTTTATAAATTTATAAAGTTTTTAAAGTTTGTAAATTGGAATGTGAATTTGAATCTACTTTATGAACTTTATAACTTTATGAACTTTCAACTGCTCATTGATGATTAAAAAGTAACTCGCTGATTTGGAACGACTTAGTGACGCCTCTATTTAACCAGCTGATATTAATCAGCGCTTTAACTTCACTGGCTGAAATTGATTGAAACTGTATCTCGCGCTTAAAATTTAACTGCGTCCAGCCGGAAGTGTAACCGTAAAGACCGGTGGACGGACTCTGTCTTATGTTCGGACAAGAGCCAAACCCGCCGGAGCAAGCGGCTGTGGTTTTTAAGGGAGAGTCAATGGTGCATGTTTTGCCAAAAAAACACGGGTCTCCCGCGCTAGCTGAAAGTGAAGCCAGCCAGTTTGTCGGCGTTCCGCTTACGGAACGCAAAGCATTTTCATCCCGGATGTTTCTGATAAATTCCATTCCTTCTTGAGCAAGCCAAAAAGCGGTTACTTGGTCTTTGGCTATTGTGGAGGATTGAATGCCGCTTTGCACCGCCGTAAAAGTGGCGGCAATGGACATAGTCAAGATACTAATGGCCACAAGCGTTTCAACTAGTGTGAAACCTCTAGAGAATTTTGTTTTCATAATTTAATTATACTACAAAATTCTTCTGGTGGTGGTAATAGCCACATCCGCAAAATCTCTTTCAGCATATTCATAACGTAAAAACTTAATTTATTGGTAGACTCTTTTTTTATTTTCTAAATTTTTAAAATTTCATATCTTACGATATATCGTAAGATATGAATTATTCGTAGCCATTCGTAGATTCGCGCATTATTCACATATTCACAGATTTTTATTACTGGAAATCAAAGAGACGTTGAGATACGGTTGTTTCGAGAGTAAATGTCGTCTGACTTGTCGGTTTTAGTCCGGCAAAACCGGAAACCACAATTATAACCTGCGGCTGAAGTAAATTCACGCCATTGGAATACGGAGCCGAACCGAAAACTCTGAAGGCCAGGTTGGTAATGGTCACATCCGGTGAAGTGATTGGGTAATAATCCGCGCTGTTTGTTGATTTCTCAATACGGCCGGAGTTTAGTCTATATGTTGTCGTCAGCCCATTAAACAATACGGCCATCGTGTCAGACGGGTTATTGTTGCCACAATCCTGCGGGGTCGTTATCGGTACCGCTCCGCCCGGTCCGCAGTGATAATTTTGTCCAAAACGAATGGACCTGGTCATAGATTCCATTGTTGAATTAAGGTTATCCATAACAGCCCGGAGAGTCTGGGATTTCCTGTTAGCGTCAAGAACGGAGAGAATTGAACCCGTACTTAAGACCATAACAACGCTAAAAATAGAAACTGCAACCATTATTTCTATAAGTGAAAAACCTTTAGAAAACTTTACTTTCATAATTTAATTATACTTTAAACCAGCTAGAATTTGTAGAACTTTCATAATCTGGATGAATTTTGAGGCGCAAGCTTTGTTTGTGACCAAGCTGTAGTAACCTACTACGCGTGGAACAAACAAAGTGAAGCAACAAAAAAATTCGCCAGATTTGGAAGTTCTACTGTACGGAAATTTGACCTGTGGACTGTACGGTCACAGTCTCGGTTTTCCCTTTCGGCGAAATCAGGATAACCTTTCCAATCAGAGCGCCTCCGACTGAAGCTCCGCTACTATTTGAAAAATTAATTTTAGCATCCGGATTTGGCCGCTTAAATGTGACTTGAATACCGGAAACTTCCGGTATCGGACAGCTTGCCCCGCATATTTGAGAAATTTTTATGCCGTTACGAAAAGTCATTTTTTCAACACATTCGGTCGATGAACTGCCGCATCCGCTGTTAACGTCATATAAATTGTTGCTATTTTTATCCACAAAAATATAATAATTAGTCGGGTCAGTCGCACTAAAATAAATGCCGTAAGCCAAATCAAATTGTCCGCTGCCGACAGATACTTCTTTGACGGACAAACCGTATGTTTGGGATTTCCTTACTCCGATAGCCAGTTCTTGGCCAGCAGAAGTCAACGCCAAATTATCATTAAATGTCCCGTAATTCCAAAGTACGGTTACCATAATGAGACTGACAATGCTGACAGAAACCATAAGCTCAATTAAGGTGAAACCAAGCTTAGTTATAAAGTTCATAAAGTTATAAAGTTTATAAAGTCATTCAAACCCAAGATATCAATGTGAGTGAAGAAAATTATAACGGTGGCAAGAACAAGAAAAGGAGCGAACGGCACTTCTGAATGAAGATTTACTTTTTGACTGACTGTTTTAGTCAATCGGCTGTGAATAAACAGGTAAATGCTCCATATGGCGCCGAGCCAGAAAGCCAGTATAACCGCGGATATGCCAAGAATAAAACCTAAAAGAGCGCCTATGCCAAAAACTAATTTTAAATCGCCAAAGCCAATCCATCTGCCTTTGGACAAAAGCCAGAGCAAAAGAAGAGGCATAAATAAGATAAGCGGAGAGAGCAAATCAAAAATCCCTACCCGAGTGATTATAAAATTCTTGGAATAGAAAAATAATAAAAGTTTTATGACGGCCAATATAATAAAGATGTACACAAAGATATTGGGAATGACTTTGTGCCGAATGTCGTAGATGACAATAACCAAGAGCAGACTGAAAACAAAAGCGTAATAAATAAAAAATAAGACTGAATAGAGCAGGCCGTACTGAAAACCGCTGTAGAGAGGCCACAAGTAGAATTGTCTCAAGGCGATACCCACAAAAATAAGGCCGGTCAAGAGTTCAACCAAAGGGTACTGCCATGATATTTTGGACTTGCAACGAGAACATTTGCCGGAAAGAAAAAGAAACGAAATAATCGGCACGAGTTCACGCCACGAAAGCTTGGCATTGCAAGTCAGGCAACGCGAACGGCCGAACAAAGGAGATGCGCCGGTGTTATAACGCAGTGAAATGACGTTTATAAAACTGCCAACGATTGTTCCTAAAATAAATATAAAGACTAAAGATATGACATCCATTTGTTTATTATACAACTAATAAAAGCTACTCACAACAAAAAAATCGACTGGTGTCGATTTTTTTAAACAATTTTAGTCAAAGAGTATTTTATGGACAAACAGTGGTTGTAACCGGACCTGTTGGCTTAGCCGACCCCGTGCTATCTACGCACCAATATCCGCTGGATTTCAGTGGAGCGCTTGCCGCCCAAGCTCCGCTAGCGTCAAAACAAGCGTCTGACGTTGTGTTGCCCGCGCCCGCCATACTTGCCGCATCAAGTCCTTTTGCAACATTCGGGTCTTCTGGGCAAACACCGGCATAGCTGCCATTGGTGCCGTCATAGACAAGTTCAGCTTGAGCTCGGATATTATTGAGATTAGCTTTGACCGCCGCATCTGCTCCTTTATTCCTTGCGTTATTGAGAGAAGCCAGCACAACCGAAGAAAGAATGCCGATGATAGCGATAACCACTAAAAGCTCTATTAGAGTGAAACCGCCAATGAATTTTTTTCTCATATTATATAAATTTATTAATATTATGTAAGGTCCCTGTATTGTATAACGAAAGTCTAAGTGTGGAAAGTCATTCTGTGGATAAATGCACGCCTATCCCTTAGCTAGCGGCATAATTTTTTAAAGTCCTCGGAAAAAATCCCTAGACTTTAAAAAATTATGTCGCTAAGGGATAACGGTCAATAAATAAAAAAACCACCCTGCGGATGCACACTTGCGTGTGCATCCGCCCGAGGGTGGATTGCGACTCGTTCGCTTTGCCTATCGGCTCGACCGGCACCTAAGTGCGGTCGGGGCGATTCGTGGCAAGCCGGCGGATGGCCGACGCGGGAATTTGTATCCATAAAGCCCGCAGTAGCCTGTCGCCGTGATGAGCGAAGAGTCGGTTTACGAGCCGCGGAATTGCGGCTCGTTCTCGCCGGCGCGCGCCGATGCCTAGTTGGCTCGAGTGGCGCTGCCGATGTCGTCGAACGCGGTCGTCGCGGTTGTCGCAAATAATGTGATATCGTGGGTCAAGGAACTGGTCGGCGGACTCTTGCTGTTGAGATACTTCATGGTCACCTCCTGATGTGTGACGTTGCCGTCACTGGTCGGGTTGGAAACGTGAAAAAAATCAAATCAAAAGTTACGTTAAAAGTATAGCATTTCTTACACTTTACGTCAAGCGATTTTCGTGTCAAAACTCATTTTCTTTTTTCAATGTTAAAAATATGGCTTAAAATAAGGTTTATTTTAGACAGTCTTCAAAATGACTTATATTTTGCCCTTAGAAATTTAACTCATTTAATAAAATAATTATCAACAGTATACTGTGGGTAATTATTTTGTATACTTTGTAATTTGGTATAATATACTGTATCAAATTAATTAACGTAAGAATTTTTATATAAACTTTCTTTTTTATTTCTTAACTATACGATATATCGTATAGTTAAGAAACGCTCAAAATTAGAAATTTATAATTTGGTACAATATACTGTACCAAATTAAATCAGGAATTTTTGTAAAAATACTTTTTCAGAAAAAATTGGGCGGTAATAACTATGACAATGGCCAGAAAAATGCCTGCTACAATATCAACAAAGTGATGAAGTCCCAAATAGACCCGCGAAAGCGAGACTAACAGACTTATAAAAAACAAAAACAATCCTACTTTTCGATTAAAAACATATAGGACAGAAGCAATTAGAGCCGTCATCGTAGCGTGCGTTGACGGAAAACCATTACTGAAAATATGACTGACCAAAGGTTTGAAATCTATGACGAGAGAAGGCCTGGAATCATAATATATAAACTGCAAAAGAAACATTGACAGTATTGAGATAGGCAGAGCAATTGCCGACAATATAATTATCTTTTTTTGCTCAGATCTAGACTGCAAGAAAAAATATAGGCCACCAACAAAAAGCGGAACTAAAAAAAGATACTCTGCGGATATAATTGCCAGAAAATTGAACATATAGTAGAATGATACCATAAGAAATTATAAAATAATCACTTAACAGAACTTCCAGATTTGGATGAAATCCGAGGCGGACGAGAAAAAGAATTGGGGGCGTACTGTAGTACGGTGACAATTATTTTTTGAAGTCCAACAAAGGTGAGGAGTGATGTTATCACTTCGCAAGACCTTGAACGTTTTGTAATCAAAATGTGAAAGGTGTACTGCTCCTGTAAGGAGTTCGCCAAATGTGGAAGTTCATATACTCACAATGCTTGAAAAATTGTCAGTGCCAATTGCAATCATAATAGCCGGAGGACTTATCGGCGGCGCTCTTTATTATTCAAATCTAAAAATAGGAAATCAGCCAACAAGAACTGCCGCGCCCACTGCAGAAAATACAACAATAACGATGAGGCCCGTATCTTCAGACGACCATATTTTGGGCAACCCGAATGCCGATGTTTTAATCGTGGAATATTCGGATACCGAGTGTCCATTCTGCAAGCAGTTCCATACAACAATGCAAAGAGTTATGAATGAGTACGGAAAAGACGGAAAAGTGGCTTGGGTTTACAGACACTTCCCCATTGACGAGCTCCATTCAAAAGCCCGCAAAGAAGCCGAGGCCACCGAATGCGCCAACGAGCTCGGCGGACCGGCAAAGTTTTGGCAATATATAAATATGCTTTTTGATACCACCACTTCAAACAATACTTTGGACCCGGCACAACTGCCGATTATCGCCAAAAATGTCGGTCTAGATGTCAAAGCTTTCAACGCTTGTCTCTCCAGCGGCAAGTATGCCACCAAAGTTGAGGCAGATTACCAAGACGCGGTCAAAGCCGGCGGACGAGGCACGCCAAATTCAATCTTAGTTTCAAAAGACGGAACAAAAGTAACGGTTCAAGGCGCCCAACCGTATGAGTCGCTCAAAGCCACGATTGACGCATTATTGCAGAAATAGTTTTCTCTTTCTATAATTAGTGAGGGGTGGTTCTTCACCGAGCTACGGGGCATTAATTTGACCCTAACAGTCGGACCGACAGAGTCCACTCCTCCACTTTGCGGTTTTTGTACGAAACTAAACATCAGATTTGTCTGATGTTTAAATATTGATTTTTTTATCTATTCTTTAATCTCTAATTCGCGCGAATAGGCGAACACGGACATTAAACATTCAGCACTTTCCAGATTTCCACCATCGCCAGAGTGTCCAGTTTGCAATATTCAATAAGGTTGAAAAAAAGTTTTTCTTTGTTAATGCCTGTTTTATTCTTTACAACCGCATCCGTCCAAAGCCGCTGGGCAGATGCGCCTTCTTGAATATTCAGATTTTTATAACTTAACTCTGGAACAAGAATCGGCAGAACGTTTTTTATGGAAGCGCTGCCAAAAAAATCTTTATCTGCAAAAAAACCTTGGGCAAACGGTTCCATCAAATCCACTATTCTACTATTCACATCTTCTAAAAAATCCTTGTGCTTCGGAAACATTAGAGCCATTTCTTCGTTGCGCGCCATTTCAAACTTTTTATACCAGACAATAATACTTCCTGTAGGACAAATGTCTTTTGTCAATTTTTCCAAAAGTTTCGGCACTGGGTGGCTATTGTCTTTATGTAGATACTCGGTATGTTTCAGTTCCCCGCCCGGCTCTTCTAAAATATGCAGAGAATACTGAAACGGGATTTGTTGATACGGGCTTGTTCCGTCATATGGCGGAACAATGCTCATGGCCGTTTCGTAATCAAGAAAATAAAGCGGATATGTCAGTTCGTTTAGAAAATCTTTTATTTTTTCTTTTTTAATATTTCGCTCACCCGATTTGGTAGCCGTTACTTGAACACGCTGTTTTGCGGTCAATTCAAAATTATCTGGTATGTCCTTTATCAAAGTAATTTCCAAATCTTCAAGTTCTCCTATGTCCTCGGCCCCTATGGCAATAATGTTGTATATGCTGTACGGGTCAACGGTATTGCCCAGATTTTTATAAATTTCCATCCACTCTGAAAGCGCGCCGAGGTTTGTGTAACGCGGAGATGAGTCTGGCATTTCTCTGGAATTGATAATTTTTATAGCTAAGTCAATATTTTTCTCAGTCTCTTCTATCTTCCCGCGGACTTTATTTGTAATATCAGTTACGGCAGATAGAGCCATTGGGTCAACCTGTCCAGTTCTTACATACTTGCCGTTAACGTGTATAACAGAGATATTTCTGACAACAAAACCGCATGATTCTAAAACCAAGACTTGAAATGCCAAATCCGGATAATGTTCCGGTTTGACTTTTGTGCTTGATTTGATTTCATATAAATCAATTTCACTTTCTGAAATTCTGTCTATAACATCGCATATGCAAGTTATGTTTCCCTCCTCAAATCTGCCTTGAAAAACAGTTTTGGTCCCTTTTTTCCATAAATCTTCGGTTCTTTTCGGCAAAGAAATGTATTCATCATAATTATTAAAACCAAGCCGAACGCCTTTTGGAAACCTTTTTTCGGCATAATTTTCAAATTCTAACCCTTCGTCAAAAATGGCCTGCAAGTTATCGTCAGGCGCAGGCAATTTATTTTTATCGTGTTTCTTCAGCCACAACCAAGCCGGATGTTTCAGAAACATCATATATTCAGACTTGGACAGTTGCGCTTCTTTCTCAAACTCTTGTAGAGACATAGAGCAATAATATCATGGAATTTCAGTCATTACATTAACTTACACTATACGATTAATCGCGCGGTGTAAATTTTTTAAATTGATACAATACACACGACATATCGTGTGTATTGTATCAATCGTATGAGTAAAAATTGTGAGTTTTTTAATCAAACCCTGTCATTGCGCGTTCGAGGCCAGAGGTTACAAATGTTTCAATAGCAAGATTTACTTTTTTGGAAAGTTTTTTCAAGACTGAAATTTCATCCGGTTTGAATTCACCTAAAATATGTTTCATTACTTTTTCCTCACCTTGCGGTTTGCGAATCTTGCCAGTTGGAGAGGTCGGCGAGATACCGACGCGGATGCGGGCAAATTTTTCCGTCTTAACTGCTTTGATGATTGACTCCAAACCTTTGTGTCCCCCGGAAGATTTGTTGAAAGAAATTCTGGCAGAACCGAAAGGTAAATCCAAATCATCGTAAATAACAATCGTTTTCTCTGTTTTACCCGCCATAGCTTTAGCGGAGGCGGGCGCCTTACTGCTAGTTACTAACTGCTTAATACTATTCCCCGACTTATTCATAAATGTGTCCGGCAATATCAAAGTTACAGGAGATTTGCCCACTTTCACCTTTGAAACTTGCGCGTTCAATTTTTTATCCGCCTTCCACTCCGCTCCGATCGATTTTCCAAACCACTCCAAAAGCATCCTTCCGGTGTTATGACGAGTACCTTCATATTCTTCTCCGGGATTTCCCAAACCAACTATTATGTATAACATAAAAACATGATAACACTAATAGATTTTCGTCTCAACAAATCCTTTTCAGAGCATGCGCAAGCCTTGAGCTGGTTTTGTCAACGACCCTCTGTAAGAAGGGCTCATTGACAAATCAAGGCTGAGCACCTGAACAAACTTTTCGCTGGAAAAGTTTGAGTCTCTGAAAAGAATTTGGGGAGAAAGAAAATCTATGATAAAAAATCGTCATCGCACACTTTTTCCTAAGCCGACGCTTTAACAGGTCGGCTCCCCGACTTTCTGATATTAGGTCAGAAACGTCGGGGTTGTGTCAAACGAAGTCGCACTATATACTTACGCCATGAACGAAGAAAAAATACCTCCATCACCTCAAAAAAAACTGGCCTTCGTTGAAATAGTAAAAGAGATTGTCATATTTGCCATGATTGCTTTCGGTATCGTCCTTCCTTTCCGTCTATACATTGCCGAGCCGTATATTGTGGACGGAGCATCAATGGACCCGACATTTCATACAGGAGACTATCTCATCGTGGACAAACTTTCATACGAAATAGGAAAACCTCAGAGAAACACCGTGGTTATTTTTAGATATCCGAACGACCCCAGAAAAAGTTTTATCAAACGCATCGTCGGACTGCCGGGCGAGACAATAACCATGAAAGACAATGTTGTCATTGTAATCAATCCGGAAAATCCAAAAGGCCTGAATTTAGACCAGTCATATGTTGTTCACAAATGTTTGAAAACGACAAACAACTGTGTCATTTCATTTGAAGAAACTCTTGGAGTTGACGAGTACTATGTTTTGGGAGACAACAGAGCGGAAAGTTTTGACTCCCGTTCATGGGGACCGTTAAATAAAAAATACTTGCTGGGCAAACCGATACTCCAGTTGTGGCCGTTAAAACAAATCAGTCTGTTTCCCGGAAAAGACAGAAAGTAGTAAAAAGTTCATAAAGTTAAAATAAATTTGCTTTACTTTACAAACTTTATAATTTTATAAACTAAATCTATGAAACAACAAAAAATCAAAGGGGAAGGTTCTTATCTGGCTACCGAGTGTGATAAAGTTGGCGAGATTGCTTTGCATTACGGTTTTACCATAATCAAGCCGCCACAGATTAGCCCTTCGGATATTTCCAAAGCCAAGCAATTCAAGGATTTTGACTACTACAACGACGTCGAAGAAAAAGTGGCTTTAACCAGTTGGTATATTGATCGCGACCTTCACAACCAAAGTCAGCTGATAGCTATTCATTATAAAAAACCGCGCGAAAATTTATACAGTTTTGAGATTATGGGCAGTGACAAAAGCATCAGCGAAGGACTGCTTTTAAAATGCGCTTTGGCGGTACTCTATGAACTTGGCTGGACAAATCTATATATAGACATAAACAGTATCGGGGATAAAGAGTCGGTCGGAAAATTTGAACGAGAACTCGGAGCTTACTTTCGCAAACACACCCATACATTGTCGGCAAAATTAAATCAAAAATTCAGAAAAAATCACTATTCTATACTGACTGATAACTCGCCTGAGAGCCAATCTTTCAGACAAGACGCTCCACAAACGGTTGGCTCACTGTCCGATATTGCCAGAGTCCATTTCAAAGAAGTTCTGGAGTTTCTGGAAACATTCAGTGTCGCTTATAAAATCAAACCGAATGTCTTATCCAATAAACTTTACGCTTCATATACCGTTTTTGAAATACGAAACGATGACCAGTTATTGGCTTACGGTTACAGATACAACCACTTGGCCAGAAAAATTGGAGCAAAAAGAGATATACCGTCTGTCGGTCTGACGGTCCTGGTCAAAAAACAACCGAAGTTTTCCAAAAAAGTCATCATCAAAAATATAAAGAAACCGAAATTTTATCTGGTTCAACTCGGAGAAACGGCCAAACTGAAAGTTTTAAATGTCATAGAGATGCTTCGCAGGGAAAAAATTCCCGTCTATCACTCCATAACAAAAGATAAAATGGTGGGACAGCTTTCCGGCGCTGAATATATGAAAGCTACACACGTTTTGGTCATGGGACAAAAAGAAGCTGTGGAAAACACAATGATAGTCCGCAGCATTGCAAGCCGTGAGCAAGAAACCGTGCCTTTGGACAAACTTGTTAAATTTTTAAAAAAGTTATAGAAAGGGAAATAATTAAAATCTCTTTCTTCTCATATCTCTCGAAGAGACACGCATAAATCCTTGCTAGGATTTTGCTGTTCTCGCGCCAGTCGCGCTGTGAAAGTCTCTTCTCGAGATATGATTCGACGAGATTTTAATTATTTTGAAAGTTGAAATGAAAATATAGATATGCTAGAGTGGACGCCATGATAAATGCGGAAGTGGTCAAAACGGGCAATGAAAATAATGTCAATCTGATAAGACGCTTTACCAAAAAAGTGCAGGGAGCGGGCATTTTACCGCGCGTCCGAAGCATCCGCTATTCCTCGAGAAAACTGTCGGAATACGTCAAGAAGAAAAAAACTCTCAAATCTTTAAAAAAACGGGAAGCTATAGCCGAGCTGATTAAAATGGGAAAGATGAGTGAGTACACAAAAGGGGGCAAGAGGTAAGGAACAATTTCTAATTGACCTAATTATACTAATTTCTAAATAAATCCCAATGTCTAAATCCTAAATTGGGTATTGGAACTTAGGTATTGTTTAGGTTAATTAGAATAATTAGAAATTAGGTTAATTTTAATGACAAAACATTTTTCTATTACAAATAAAACGCGAAGCAAGATTTCTCGTGTCAACTTTTCACGCATAAAAAACACAGTGCTTGGTAAAAACTATTCTTTATCTCTGGTTTTTATTGGAGAGAAAAAGTCGCAACAGCTGAACAAAAGTTATCGTGGTAAAAATAAACCAGCGAATATCTTGAGTTTTCCTCTGAACAAAAACTCGGGAGAAATTTTCATTGCGCTGACTGTGGCAAAAAAGGATGGTTTTTCTGTCGGTTCTCTGTTTATCCACGGTTTGTTGCATTTGAAGGGATATGCCCATGGTGATACAATGGAGAGAAGTGAAACAAAATTGCGAAAGCAATTTCGAGTGTGAAAGTTGAATTTGCATTTACTTTTAACTTTCGACTTTTAACTTTTAACTTTTCTATGCTTCGCAACATTACAGTTGGAATAGATATCGGCACATACCAAGTCAAAGTGGTAATCTCTGAACTTGTCAAAATTGACGGAAAACCCACTACCCGCGTTCTGGGCACAGGACTGGTGGAATCAAAAGGCCTTCGACACGGCTATATTATAAACAACAAAGACGTCACGGAAAGTATCAGAGGAGCAGTGACACTTGCCGAAAAAACAGCCGGAGTAAAAGCGCATAGAGCCTTTGTGGCTGTCGGAGGAATAGGTCTCTCCGGAATAGTTTCCACCGGCAATACCATAATAAGCCGGGCCGATTTGGAAATAACCGACCTTGATATGGAAAAGGTCTGTCAAATATGCGAGGATGATTTGCCTACCGCCGTAATCCAGAACCGCCGAATTTTGCACAGTATTCCAATTTCTTACAAGATAGATGGCAAACCGGTTATAGCTAAAACTCCACTCGGAATGAAAGCCGCCAAACTTGAAGTTAAAATGCTTTTTGTGACCTGTCTTGAACCGCACTTAAACGACTTGCTCCAAGCGGTGGAGGAAGCCGGCATTGAAGTTATAGATTGTCTGGCTTCTCCCATTGCCGCTTCTTTTGTCACTTTATCCAAACAGCAAAAAATGGTCGGGTGCCTTTTGGCCAATATCGGCGCGGAAACCATTTCCATTGTTGTCTTTGAAAATAACATACCTATTTCTCTGGAAGTTTTTCCAATAGGTTCAACGGACATTACCAACGATATCGCTTTAGGGCTAAAAATTCCTCTGGAAGAAGCGGAGAATCTAAAAATCGGCGGACTGGGCATAGGCTCGTTCTCAAAGAAAAAACTGGACGAGATTATTTCGGCCAGATTGTCCGATATGTTTGAGCTGATAGAAAATCATTTGAAAAAAATCGGCAGGAGCGGGCTTTTGCCGGCAGGAATTTTTATAAGCGGTGGCGGAAGCGGTATCGCTACTGTTGAAGATTTCGCCAAAGTGGCTTTGAGATTGCCTTCACGTTTAGCTACTCTTTCATTATCAGATAAAAAAAATATAAAAGATTCAACCTGGGCCGTTGCTTACGGATTGTGCATGCTTGGAAACTCAAAAGAAGAAAAGGTCAATCTCGGGCTGCGGCCGACCATTAACAGTTACGGTATGAAAATTTTCGGCTGGTTTAAACAGTTTCTGCCATAAACCCGCCTAAGTTTTATTTTAGAGAATACAACTTCAGAGATTTAAAGTTACTAAAACACCTATAAAATAGGTGTTTTTCTGAACATAAAATTTAGGCTGGGTCAACTGTTTTTATTTTTTTGCTTTGTGATATAGTAGCCCTACCTGATAAGTTAAAAATTACCACGCAGTCAAACCTGCAAAAAGGACTTGCTCAGGTGGATGCAGTTCTAGTCTAGGCGGATGAGAAAAAGAATTGGAGCCTGCCTGAGTGCGTAGGTGACAATTATTTTTTGAAGTCCAACAACAAAATGCGCCGCCTGTGCAAGTCCGACAATAATCAAAATATAATATGCCTCAGATAAAACCAGACGTAGAAGCTTTTGCCAGAATCAAAGTTCTCGGTATCGGCGGGTCAGGTGGAAATTCCTTGAACCATATGGTCAACTCAAAAGTCAGAGGAGTTGACTTTGTGGCGGTCAATACGGATTCTCAAGACCTTCATCATTCTCTGGCAAAACGCAAAATCCATATCGGCAAGAATTTGACTCATGGACTGGGAGCCGGCATGAATCCGGAACTCGGTAAGCGCGCGGTAGAAGAAACGAAGGAGGAAATCCAGGAAGTCTTGAAAGGAGCCGATATGGTTTTTATTGCCGGCGGACTTGGCGGAGGCACTTGCACCGGAGCCGCTCCGACAGTTGCTCGTGTGGCAAAAGAAATGGGAGCTTTGACTGTAGCCATAGTAACCAAACCTTTTTTCTTTGAAGGCCAGCAAAGAATGAAAATTGCCGAAGTCGGACTTGAGGAACTTCGCCAGGCGGTGGACGCTATTATTGTCATTCCAAACGACCGGCTCTTGGCCTCAGTCAGCAAAGAAACTACGGCAAAAAACGCTTTTGCCATGTGCGACGATGTTTTGAAGTCCGCCGTGGAAGGCATCTCCGACCTTATCACCACTCCCGGTATAATAAACATTGACTTTGCCGATATCAGAGCGGTTATGGAAAACGCCGGACCGGCCTTGATGGGTATTGGCACAGCTACCGGAGAAAAACGGGCGGAAGAAGCGGCAAAATCGGCCATCAATTCCCCTCTTTTGGAAGTTTCCATAAATGGAGCGAAAGGTGTGTTATTTTCAATCGCCGGTGGAGACGACCTAGGCATGTTTGAAATCCAGGACGCGGCAAAGATTATCACCGAATCGGTTGACCAAAACGCCAAAATTATTTTCGGTACCGTTCGAGACGAAAAATTGAAAAAAGGCGAGGTCAAAATCACCGTTATCGCCTCAAACTTCCCGGAAAACTTTACCAAGAAAACACTCTTCCAGTCGCAACCGACGAAAGAAAAAGAAGTGGAAGACCTGTCTGCGCAGGCAGGAAAAGGCAAAATTTATAATTCCGTTCCAGCACCAAAAAATAACGACAAAAATGAAGTGGACGAGGACGATTGGGGCGCAGTACCGGCATTTTTGAGAAGAAGCAAACTTAAGTAAATTAATCTGATTTCTAATTATTCTAATTGACCTAAATAAATCCCGATGATCAATTTGGACATTGGGATTTGGTTATTATTTAGAAATTAGTATAATTAGGTCAATTAGAAATTTTATTATGAATCTGTATGATTTAATAATTATCGGTGGCGGGCCGGCTGGAGTTTCTGCCGGTGTGTACGCCGCAAGAAAAAGACTGAAAACTTTGCTCATCGCGCCTGAATTCGGCGGACAAAGTATTGTGTCGGAAGGAATAGAAAACTGGATCGGCACAGTCAAAATCACCGGGGCTGAACTTGCTGAAAATTTCAAAAAACATCTGCAAGCATACGCCAATGATTCAGTTACTATAAAAGAGGGTGAATATGTTACAGATATGTCAAGGACTCCCCTTGACACTGAAAATGCATTTAAAGTTTTGACAGACAAAGGCGAGTATAAAAGCAAAACTGTTCTTATCGCCACAGGCGCTTCAAGGAGAAAACTGGAAATTCCGGGGGCGAAAGAGTTCGATAACAAGGGCCTGACATACTGCGCTTCCTGTGATGGCCCACTTTTTGCCGGACAGGATGTGGTAGTTATTGGCGGAGGCAACGCCGCTTTTGAAACATCTGCTCAACTTCTCGCCTACTGCAAATCAGTAACACTTTTAAATCGCAGTCAAAATTTTCGGGCAGACGAAATCACAATAGCCAAATTAAAAACAAATCCAAAATTCAAAATTATCACAAATGCGCTGCCAAAAGAAATTAAGGGCGAGCAATTTGTTAAAAGTATTATCTGGGAAGATGCAGTGACGAAAGAAAATCATGAAATCCAAACCCCTGGTATTTTCGTAGAAATTGGACTCATACCAACAACAAGTTTTGCCAAAAATATATTGGAGCTAAACAAAATAGGTCAAATCCCGACTGACCCGCGCACTCAGCAAACAAAAGTTCCCGGTATCTGGGCCGCCGGCGACGCCACAGACGGACTCTACCACCAAAACAATATCGCCTCCGGCGACGCAGTGAAAGCTTTGGAAGATATTTACCTGCATCTTCATGTAAAATAAATTCTGACGGTTAGTACCGTCAGGATTTCCTTAATCTGGAAGAACTTCACAACAGTCTTTGTCAAAAACGAGAACTGAAAAATTAAGGGTACTTTGCTCTCGGAGTTTTTCCCACCATCTTCGTGCTTCAGGACTTTTGATACCGAGTTCATTCATGGCAACAGTCCAAGAGACTTCATACCCACCAAACCACGCGAGCTTACCAGTCACAGCCCCGACTACAGGGTCATCAGTTTTAAGATTACACGACAGAACCAAACCGATCCATTCGTCTCTGATTTCCTCAGGAGCTTCTCCTTTAGGCCGAGATGTGATGCAAATAAATCCTTGTGGCATTGAACACCTCCTATTCCAAAATTAGCATATAAAAAATTGCTTTGCAAATTTTTATTTCTTTGATAAAAATGTTATATTTCTCTTGTTAGTTTCTGGCCCTATCGTCTAGTGGTCAGGACAGCAGGTTTTCAATCTGTTAACCCGGGTTCGACTCCCGGTAGGGTCACCAGTAAATTAACGCGCGATTAGCTCAGTGGTAGAGCGCTTTCTTGACGTGAAAGAGGCCGCAGGCTCAATCCCTGCATCGCGCACAAGGTAAAAAATTTCAACTGCTTGAAATTTTTTTACACTTGTGCGAGACGAAAGCATGTTTTGTCAGCAGACAAAACAGCTAAGTCGGGGTCGCGGAAATCTACGAGTGTCGACGAGGAGATTATCTGTGACCACAAGTTAATTATTCCTGACCACAAATGTTATTTATCTATTTTTTAATACTATTGGTTTGTTTAATTATTTCTATTTTTTTCGTTCTTTTCTTTTTAGCGGAAATTGTCGCTATTTTTACTACAGATGCGCCTTTTGTGCCGATACCGGAGGAGACTTTGGAAAAAATTATTGAAAATTTGAAACTGGATAATAACAGTATTTTGTATGACCTTGGTTGTGGTGATGCTCGGGTACTCCAAAAAATGGTAGAAAAATATCCAAATATAAAATCAGTGGGGATTGAAATTGCTTTCGTCCCATACATTTTGGCTCGCTTAAAAACACGCAAAAACAAAAATATACAAATAAAACGACAAAATATTTTCAGCGCGGACGTTTCAGACGCGACACATATATTTGTCTATTTATATCCAGAAGTAATGGAAAAATTAATGCCGATGTTGGAGAAAAAATGTTGGAAAGGCACGCTGGTTATTTCTTGCGATTTTGAAGATAAAAATCGCAAACCGACAGAAATAATCCATCTGGATACTCTTGCAAAAAGAGGAAAAAGACTTATTGTGTATAGGTTATGATTATTCTGTCAATCGAAACGTCTTGTGACGAGACGGCAGTCAGTGTTGTGGAAGCGATAGGTGGATTGGAAAATCCTGTTTTTTCTGTTCTTGGAAATGCTCTCTTTTCACAAATAGATATCCATGAAGAATTTGGGGGCGTAGTGCCAATGGTGGCCAAACGCGAACATGCAAAAAGACTTCCACTACTTTTGAAAAAAGTTTTGGCAGACGCTCACATATACGTCATGGCTGATATGTGGTATTCAGAAAAAATGTGGGCAGAGTTAAAAAAAATTTTGGAAAGAGAAGAAGGGCTATACGATGAATTAAAAAGTATTTTGGAAAATATGAAGAAGCCGAATATAGACGTTATTTCCGTTACGGCAGGACCAGGACTTGCGCCGGCATTGTGGGTAGGTGTCAGTTTTGCCGAAGCTTTGGGAAAGTTGTGGAATATTCCGGTAGTTCCGGCAAATCATATGGAAGGGCATATCGCTTCCATCTTGCTAGACGGAAGCGGAGTTAAAAGTGAAAAAGCCCCGACGTTACAGCCCCGACGTGCAGACGGAGAGCCGACAAGGTCGTCGGCTTCGGGGAGCCGACCGAAAGCGTCGGCTTTAAAAGTTAAAAGTAATAATACAATTCAATTTCCGGCATTGGCCTTGCTCATTTCCGGCGGACATACGGAACTGGTGAAAATAAAAAACTGGGGAGAATATAAAATTTTGGGCGAGACGCGGGATGATGCCGTAGGTGAGGCCTTTGACAAAGTGGCTAGAATGCTTGGACTTTCCTACCCCGGCGGACCTCAAATTTCTGCATTAGCAGAAATTTCGCGAAAAAGAGCAAAAAAACTTCTGCGTAGTTCTGCGTCTGGTCCGCGTGAGTCTGCGAGGAAATTTGTAATCAAATTTCCTAGGCCGATGATTCACTCCGGAGATTATGATTTCTCATTTGCGGGACTGAAAACTTCAGTTTTATATTATTTGCGGGATAACCACGGAACAAACAAAGAAGATGTTGCCCTAAATCCGTCAGTAGACGGATCGGGCGATCACAGACAAAACTTTATCTGTGATGTAGCCAGAGAGTTTGAAGATGCGGTAGTGGAAGTTTTAGTGGAGAAAACCGCTAAAGCTATGAAAGATTCTGGAGCAAAAACGCTTATCATCGCCGGCGGTGTCATAGCCAATAAAAAACTGCGAGAGGAGTTTATAAAATTTGAGAAAAAATATAATGACTTGATAGTTAGAATACCGTCAATGACAATGGCGGGAGACAACGCTTTAATGATTGCATACGCTACATATATCAATGTTACATTACATCCTGAACTTATGAGAAACCCTAAAAAAATAATTGCCAACGGCAATTTAAAATTGTAAAATAATTCTCGGATGTACAAAAAAGGAAAAGCCGGCACAACGCCGGTTTTTCCTTTTGTCCACTGTATGATATTCTGGAGTGATGGACCCCGTTAGAGTTTTACTTTTAACGGCTGTGGATAAAATGGATTATGTCTACTAAAAGTGATTTTTACTTTAAATTTAATGCTTAAAAACTCTAACGGAGCGAATGAAATATTCCTATCCCCTTATAATCCGGAAAAAACGGAGGGAAAAATATACAAAATCTGGGAAGAAAGCGGTTTTTTTAACCCGGATAAATCTGTAGAAGAAAAACTTATAAGTAAGAACTCCCCCACTTTTACATTAATAATGCCCCCAACTAACGCGAACGGCTCTCTCCATGCCGGACATGGCTTAGTTATGACTATTGAGGATATTATGGTCAGATACAAAAGAATGCAAGGATTTAAGACTTTATGGCTCCCGGGCCTAGATCATGCTGGTTTTGAAACACAAGTTGTATACGAAAAAAAGCTGGAAAAAGAGGGTCGAACCAGATTTGAAATTGAACCAAAAAAACTTTATGCAGAGATTCTCGACTTTACTTTAAACAACTCAAAAAATATAGAGTCTCAGATTAGAAAGATGGGGGCGTCATGCGACTGGTCTCGAGAAAAGTTTACCTTAGACAACGATATCGTAAAAACTGTCTACAAAACTTTTAAAAAGCTATCTGATGATAAACTAGTTTATAGAAAAAATAGGATCGTCAGCTGGTGCACAAAACATCAAACCTCTTTTTCTGATCTTGAAATAAAAGATGAAGAGCGTATTGATAGTTTCTATTATTTAAAATACGGCCCGTTCACTATCGCCACAGCAAGGCCTGAAACAAAATTCGGAGACAAATATGTGGTAATGCATCCAGACGACAAGAGATATAGTGAGTACAAAGATGGTCAGAAAATAAAGTTGGAATGGATAAACGGACCTATAGAGGCGACGATCGTTAAAGATTATGCTGTTGATATGGAGTTTGGAACAGGGATAATGACTATCACCCCTTGGCATGATAATGCTGACTTTGAGATTGCAGAAAGACACAACCTAGACAAAGAACAAATAATAGATGAGCAAGGTAAACTCTTGCCTATTGCTGGAGAGTTTGCTGGACAAAACATAAAAAAAGCTAGGCTTTTGATCGTTGAGAAATTAAAAAATAAAGGTTTGATTGAAAAAGTGGATGAAAATTATAAACATGTAGTCAAAACTTGTTATAAATGTGGAACTGTTATTGAACCACAAATAAAAAGTCAGTGGTTTATAAAGATGAAACCTTTAGCAGAGAAGGCTTCGCAGAAAATAGAAACGGATGAGATAAAATATACCCCAGAACATTACAAGAAAATCACCTTGCACTGGTTAGAAAATATTATGGACTGGAATATCTCTCGCCAAATAGTATGGGGAATACCTATTCCAGCTAAAATATGTGGTAAATGTGGTCACGGAATGGTTGATATTGAAAATGAAATATCAAAATGTAACAAATGTGGGGGGGAGGTGGCGCAGGATACAGACACATTTGACACCTGGTTTTCTTCAGGACAATGGCCTTTCGCGACCCTAGGTTTTCCTGACTCTCTAGATTTCAAAACATTTTACCCGACAGATGTTATGGAAACAGCTGGAGAGATTATATTTTTTTGGGTGGCTAGAATGATTATGCTCGGAATATATATTACCGGGGAAATCCCTTTCAAAATGGTTTACCTTCACGGCTTAGTACTTGATGTAAAAGGACTTAAAATGAGTAAGAGTAAGGGAAATGTAATAGATCCAATGGTTTTAACAGAAAAATTCGGAACAGATGCACTAAGAATGGCATTGGTCGTCGGCAACACCCCGGGCACCTCTCTTGCTCTATCGGAAGAGAAAATCAGGGCTTATAAGCATTTTTCGAATAAACTTTGGAACATTACCAGATTTATACTCTCTCGCGAAAACAAGGGAGATATAGATCATAATCTAAAAAACGAACTTGACCAGCTGACCAAAGATATAACTCTGGATATGGAAAACTACCGCTTTTATCTTGCAGCCGAAAAGCTGTATCATTATATATGGCACACGTTTGCTGATAAGATTATCGAGGAAAGTAAAAAAGACGAACATACCGGAGCCACTCTATATTATATTTTGCAAACAACCCTAAAGTTGCTCCATCCATTTATGCCTTTTATAACGGAGGAAATTTGGTCACATCTTCCGCAAGATGAAAAAAAACTTCTTATGGTAACAAAATGGCCAACAGAAATGTAAAATGTAAATATCAAAATGAAAAATGACAATGCAAAATTAAAAATAAGAAATGCATTTGAAAATTTTCCATTTTAAACTGTTATTTTATATTTTGATTTTTTAATTTTTCATTATGTTTTATTTCATCCAACAATACCCTTTCATTCTTGCCTTCCTGCTCGGTCTCATCCCCGCTCTTATTTGGTTATGGTTCTGGCTGAAAGAAGATAGCAATCCAGAACCGGCCAAAATGATTACACTGTCCTTTGTCGGCGGAATGCTGGCGGTGATTTTTGTTCTGCCATTCCAACAAGTAGTCTATAGTTATGTCGGGGAACAAAACCTCACCGCTTTCACATTATGGGCAATATTGGAAGAAGTATTTAAGTTTGGATTTGTTTATTTTATCGCCCTGCGAAATAAAGCCGCGGACGAGCCGATTGATGATATTATTTACCTGATTGTCTCCGCCTTGGGCTTTGTCACGGCAGAAAATACTTTGTTTTTAGTCGGACCGATACAGAGCGGCGATATTTTCGGCACTATCATTAACAGCAATTTGCGCTTCGTCGGAGCCAGTTTGCTTCATATTATCTCCAGCGCCACTATCGGCATATCTATGGCTCTGGCTTTTTACAAGACAGCAAGACAAAAGGGGTTGTACCTTGTTTTCGGCATGATACTGGCTATCGTCTTGCATACTGTTTTTAATTTATTTATAATAAACGGAGTGACCAATATTTTCTTTGTGTTTGGGACAGTCTGGGTTGGCATAATTCTACTTTTATTATTTTTTGAAAAAGTAAAACGTATTACTTTATAACTTTATAACTATGCGAGACAATCGTTCATTTTTTGAAAAACTAACCGGCAGTGTCAAATCAGCCGACATATCCGACACAGAAGAAAAATCGGTAAAAAAAGCTCGTGACAGAGAGGAAAACTGGCTCTCGGACGAAGCGGAGGAGGGTCAGCTGACCGTGGATGTTTACCAGACACCGTCGGAAATTGTCATAAAAAGCATGGTTTCCGGAGTAAAACCGGAGGATTTGGATATTGCCATCACTCGGGATATGGTAACAATAAAAGGCAAACGCGAAACAGAACGGTTTATCAAAGACGAAGACTATTTCCATCAGGAACTCTACTGGGGCTCATTTTCCCGAACCATCATGCTTCCGGCCGAAGTTATAGTGGACGAAGCCGAAGCCGTAGAAAAACACGGACTACTTATTATTCGCTTGCCGAAGGTGGATAAGAATAGGCAGACCAGATTAAGAGTCAAGGGGTAGGATGATGTTTATAAAACTCAATAGTTTTCTGTAAACCATCTTCAAAACTGATAATTGGCTCATATCCCAAAAATCTTTTTGCTTTAGCAACATCAGCTAATGAATGTTTTACATCTCCTTTTCTTTCTTCTTTATAGATAGGTTTAATATTTGTTTTTAGGAGTTTATTTATTTTTTCAACCAATTCATTCAACGACATTTCATACCCACAGGCAATATTGATAACCTCTCCAGCACATTTCTTTGACGCAGAACACGCTTTCAAATTCGCATCTATATTATTATCTACATAAGTAAAATCACGAGATGTGTTTCCATCTCCGTAAATAATCGGCGACTCCCCTTTAATCATCTTTTTTATAAACAAAGGAATAACTGCGGAATAGACAGACTCTGGATCTTGGTTTGGTCCGAAAACATTAAAATACCGCAGACAAACGGTTTCTAATCCATATATTTTATGGAAAATTTGGCAATACTGTTCTGCAGTTAGTTTTTGTATTGCGTACGGAGATTTTGGTGCTACATTCATAGATTCAACCTTTGGCATAATTGGTGAATCTCCATATGCAGAAGATGAAGAAGCATACACAAATCTTTTTACTCCAGAGTCTCTAGAAGCTATGAGCATATTGAGTGTGCCGAGAATGTTTGAGTTATTTGTTTTTATGGGGTCGTCAATAGATCGTGGCACGGATGGTATCGCTCCTTGGTGAAGCACGTAGTCAATTCCTTTGACTGCATTTTTAGCAATCTCTAAATCTGTAAAATCGCCTTCAATAAATTCAATTTTATCAAAGTATGGTTTTATATTTTCTATTTTTCCAGTAGAAAGATTATCAAGAACTCTTACATTCTCTTTATTTTCCAACAATTTCTTTACAATATTTGACCCAACAAATCCGGCTCCACCAGTTACTAAGTATTTTGCCATAATATGTTGTGCCTAGGGTCAGACTTGCACTGACCACCCTTCGCTCTTCAGGCGAATGCTCTGACTACCTGAGCTACCTAGGCATGATAAAAATTTTTCTAAATTCTATATTCTATATTCTGTCTCTCACTATTGTCCTATTTGTTGTTTCAAATTATCAATGATACCACTGATATCTTTTAGACCATTCAAACTGCCTTTTGCTCCGCCGACAGTATCAGTCAATAAATTTATGTATGGCTGAATAAGATAATATGCTCCTACAGCAGAACCAATGATAAAGAGCCAATAAACCAAAGTCATAAAGCGTCCGAGACGCATAGAGCGTTTCATCCCTCGCAACATATCATTATTCTCCTCTGCCAAAGCAACACTCCTTTTCAAAAGCTCTTTTTCTTCCGGCGACATGGACTAAGATTAACAGAATTAAGACAAAAAATCAAAATTGTGCTCTCGGACTGAATCGAACAGTCAATTCCTTCTTAGGACGAAGGAGTTATATCCATTTAACTACGAGAGCAATAATTTTCAAAACTACGGCGTGGGCATAACTTTTCCGGAGCATCCACAGGTCGCAAGCATGGTTTTTGTCAAGGCATTCATCTTGACAAAATTGCGACCGAGGACAGAATAAATTTTTCGCTGGAAAAGTTTATGTCTCCGGAAAAGTTATGACGAGCCAAGAGTTTTGAAAATTATTTTATATCAAGCAATTGTCCTAATTTCGATTTGTCAAAGCCGACGATAGTCTGACCGTCAATAATGATAACCGGCACGCCGAGCTGGCCGGATTTCTCCATCATCTCTTTCCTTTTCTCCATATTGGAGGCCACGTCAAATTCTTCGTACTGAATGTTGTTTTGCTTGAAATATTCTTTTGCCATATGGCAGAAATGACATGTCGGAGTGGTATATATTGTTACTTTTTTCATATTTTCAGCCGTTTGATGATTATATATTACTTAACAAAAAAATGCCAAATCTTCTGCCAAAAACCAGCCGGAGTGCTGGTAGCAGTGGCGGTAGTTGGAGCATCTATAATTACAACCATACTTTCCCCGCCCTTGGCCACAGTAAACTTTGACCTGATTTCTTCTTCAATGCCGGACGAAGTGCCAAGTTTTTCAATTTTTGATTTAATTTCCTTGTCACGAGCTTGCAATTCCATCAGATGTCCCTGTGACAAATTTTTCATTTTTTCGCTTGCTCTTTTCTTTTGATAGACAACGTATGTTGAGTGGAGAAATATCAAGACAATAATAAAAAGTGTAATTAGAGTTGCGCGATTATATAACACGCTGCGAATCTTGCGTTTTTGGCTATAATCAAGCATAATGGCAGTTAAAAGTTAAAGGTAAAAAGTTAAAAGCGAATGTATTTTGTGTTTTCTTTTAACCTTTAACTTTCTACTTTTAACTATTTTATCATGCTTTTCGATAAAAAGAACAAAAAGAAATTCCAAATGGCTTGGACTATTGTCTGCGCATTGGTCATAATCAGTATGATTCTCCTTTATATGCCTGGTTTATTTAATTAATCTTTAAGCGCTAAATTGGCTAGTTTTAGTATTGCCTCTTTTGTTTTCGCCACCGCTATAAACCGACCATTGTGACAAAAAACTGACCCTGGCACGCCGGTCACTTTTTCTAATTTCTCATCTCGGAGTCCTGCCCAAGCTTGTGGCAAATCTTTGCGCGCTCCGTCATATGACAGAACATTTTCCCGGATGGTTTTCAGTGTCCAATCATTATCAACTCGTTTTTTATAAGTCACAAAAAGCGGCTCCGGAAATCGCAGGAGTACTTCTTCCCATGGATATCTTTCGTCAAGTATGATAAGTCTTTTATCCTCAGCTTTTTCGTATGCTTCCACCACTAGGCGTTCGGCTTCTTTTTGGTCTGTGATTGTTATAATCGCCCGGGTAATAATGGCTTTGGCGTAGGAAACCACTTCCATAAATAACACGTCGATATTCACTTCTTCTTTCCATGTAGGTCTAAATATATAAAACAGCGAACGGATATCAAACGGATATACATCCTTAATTACCGGCTGAAAAATATTTATACCGTTGTCGTTGGCATCAATCGGCTCGACGAGCATTTTGTCAATTTTTTGCGAAACTTCCCTGTCGCCGCATAATGCCATACCAAATTTTTTCCAAACCAAACCAAACGATGAATACAAAATCCCATTTGGCCTGCCGCCCGCTCCGCCTCGCTGATGATGGTCAAAACGATTTCTATCCGGGTCGTAGACATCGCCGGTGTCAATGACATAATCACCTGTGGCATGAATATTCGGGTCGCGTGAACGCAAGACAGTGATTTCATGGTTTTTTTCCAAAAGAAGAAACAACGCGGCAACGGCAAACACATCATCTACATGAAACTTGGAGCTGTGGGTTACTATTTTAATCTTTTTGTTCTCTTCCATTTTTTGATTTGTAATAAACAATACTCAATCCTATCAAATATGCGAAAACAGTAAATGCCATAAAAGGTATGGTGATGTAACCGTACTCCAAAACATAAACCCGGGCGCATTCACCGCCAACTGATGTGCAACCGACAAGTGAACCTTCAAGTCCCCAATTGACAAGCGATTGGTAGAAAGAAACAATAGCGCCGAGAATGGAAAGAGGTAAGAGATAATCAACAATGTTTTTATCCTTTTTAATCATCGCTACAAAAGCCAGAATGGCTTGCGGATACATAAAAATTCTCTGAATCCAGCATAAATCGCACGGAGGAAAACCAACAATTTCCGAATACGAAAGACTGCCGATTGCCGCCCCGAGTGAAGCCAAAAATAATAACTGAATAATATATTTGTAAACGAAATTATATATCCATATTCTGAACTTCCTCTCTATAATAAGAAGTGTAAGAACAACGATAAAAACAATGTGAGATACAAGAGTAAGCGTGGTCACAAAAAAAGTGATGTGAGTTTGAATAAAGTGAATCATAATATAAAGAATATCATAACTTCATATATGATACGAAATGAAACGGCCGTCTCATTTTGTACACATTTAGATAACAAGAGCAAATATAATTATAATTGTAAATGTAATTGGATAAATTGTGAGAAAGTTAAATTTAAACAAAAGAGAAAGCCCGGTGGTTAGTCGGGCTTGTGTTTATGATGCTATTTGTTGATTTCATACCTGGCCTTTTTGCCGCACCACGGGCAAAACCAGTATTTTTTGTTTTTTCGCGCGTCGCCGATGCTCCACCACTTTTTGCAAAGTCTGCATTTAAAATGGTGGAGTGATTCAACAGACCGGTCCACCTGTTTCATTCAAGCCACCCTTAAGTAAGCAGTTGGATGAGAACGGTATTCGTGGCGGCCGTATATGGTGATGAGCTTTTCTTCGGGCTCTCTGTGATATTTCACCTTGATACGCCCCTCATCAGTTTTGGCAGAGCCACTAACCCAAATTACCAGGTTTTCTCCTCGTGAACGGAGGTATAAGAAACATCCCCCATTCGCCGTCTGAGCTCCGATAACAGACATCTCCTTGTTGTTCATGCGATACGCCTGAAAGCGAGCAAACCGTTCCGCCAAAATACCGATGCGAAACATCCATTCAAATTCTCGAAAAAATCTTTTCCAAAATTTCTTCATGTTTTTCTCCAAAGAACAAATTTTAAACCTGGGATTTCTCCCACCAAAATTTTTAAATTTTAAAAACTTTGGTGGGAGCCGAACAAATTGCGTTCGGCTTTGAAAGAACTATCGGGTTGATCAATCTAACTAACGATGCTGAGCTTGTGTCCCTCGCCAGTCCAGTTGGCTTTCTCCCGCGTAGCCGATACAGATAATTCTTTCTTCACCATCGCTCCTTTTAATACGGAGATGATGGCTAGAGTTATCCGGCATCCATTCGGTTACGGTGTACGTGCCGGGAGTGAGTGGACTGCTTTGATGATGACATCCTTGAATTGGCTCTGTCACCACAAAAGTTGTACCTACTTTGGGAGAGAAAACATCACAGCAACTTTTGTAGGTGCCAAACTGAGCAACAAGGTGGTCGCGAACTTCGAAAGCTTCGTCCATACAAAACGCTTGTACCTTTACGGGCGGTAGCATATATCCTCCTTTTCTAAATCAAATTATACAGGAATAAAGAACTTTGTCAAGGTTAAAATAACCTTATTTTAAGCTATTGTTAGACATAAATTTCTGATGCTCTTCAGAATTAATAAGTCCGCAGATTTTGTATTTTTTGCCAGAGCCGCAGAAACAGGGTTCGTTTCGGCCTACTTTTGGATGTGACGGGGCAGGTGCAGGTTGTGTAACTTTGACACTTGGCACATTTTCAAAACCTTCTGTCACTTTTGTCGGAGCATTGGCAAAAATATTTTGCGGTTGTATTTGTGGAATAAGTTTTAAAATTTCTTCATTAATGGCAATTTCCATTTCTTTGAAAAGTTTCAGTCCTTCGCGTTTGTACTCCACTAACGGGTCGCGTTGGCCATAAGCGCGCAAATTGACACTGGAGCGCATATAATCCATTACTTCCAAATGTTCCACCCAGAACATATCCATAACCTGCAATATGACTCTTCGCAGTGTTTGAATGTACTGCGGGTCAGTTTCAGAAACCACACCAAGTGAGCTCGTTGCTACGCCGCCCGCACTCGGTGAGGTTTCTATCAGTTCCAAAATGTAATTTTTGAGCTGTTGGTCCGTCCCTGTCAGAATTTCTCGACGTCTTTGATACATTATTTTTCTCTGAAAATTCAAAACATCGTCAAACTCCAAAACGTGCTTGCGGGCGTCAAAGTTAAAGCCTTCTATTTTTTCTTGAGCGCTTTCAAGTGACCGGGTGATGATGCGATTTTCAATCGGCTCGTCTTCCTTGACCCCGAGTCTGCCCATCATATTTTTTATGGTATCCCCTCCAAAAACCCGCATTAAATGGTCGTCAAGAGAAACAAAAAACTGGGTCTCTCCCGGGTCGCCCTGTCTGCCGGAGCGTCCTCTCAACTGATTGTCTATGCGGCGAGCATCATGACGCTCCGTGCCCAAAACAAAAAGCCCGCCCAAAGATTTGACTTTTTGGTAAGATTCAATATCACCGGGAGTGCCGCCGAGTTTTATATCCACTCCTCGGCCGGCCATGTTAGTGGCAATGGTCACTGCTCCAAGTTTTCCGGCTTGAGCGATAATCTCACCTTCTCTGGCATGATTTTTAGCATTCAGTATTTCATGAGGAATGCCTTCGGCTCGTAAATATTCTGAAAGCAATTCATTCTTTTCAATTGAAACAGTACCAATAAGAACCGGCTGGAGAAGAAGATGGCGTTTTTTAATTTCCCTGCCGATGGCCTTGAACTTGCCGGCTTCCGTTTGAAAAATAAGGTCGTTTTCATCTTTGCGGATAGTCGGTTTGTTTGTCGGCACGGAGACCACTTTCAGTCCGTAGACTTTGTAAAACTCTTCCGATGATGTGGCGGCCGTTCCGGTCATACCGGACAATTTTTTATACAATCGGAAGTAATTCTGAAATGTGACCGAGGCAAAAGTCCTTGATTCTTTCTGAATAGGAACATGTTCTTTGGCTTCTATGGCCTGATGCAGACCTTCCGACCAGCGCCGGCCAGGTTGGAGTCGTCCCGTAAATTCATCGACAATAATAACCTCATCACTATTCACAACATAATCCTTGTCTTTATGAAATAAAGCTCTAGCCCGAATAGCCGTTTCCAAGTGGTGAACATATTTAATGCCTTTTTCGGTATATATATTGTCTATGCCTAAAATTTCTTCCACTTTGCTTATGCCAGAGTCGGTCAAAGAAATAGTTTTGAACTTTTCATCCACGGTATAGTGCTCGCCTTTTTCAAGTTTGGTGGAAATATCGGCAAATCTCCTGTAAAAGTCGTCGGATTCACCCGCCGGAGCGGAAATAATAAGCGGAGTGCGAGCTTCATCGATTAAAATGGAGTCCACTTCGTCAACCACCACAAAATTCGGTTCTCTCTGTCTTAGTTGGTTCGCTTCGTATTCAATATTGTCGCGCAGATAATCAAAACCGAACTCATTATTTGTCCCATATGTAACATCAGCCAAATAAGCTTCTTTGCGAGTGCATGGTCGCAGAAATTCAGTGACCACTTTAAAAGTTCCGCGCTCATCACGCTCTTTATCCAGCTCTGTATGCTTCGGGCTGGCCTCGATTCGGCGAAGCGGGTCATATATAAAAGATTCGTCGTGATTTATAACTCCGACCGAAACTCCCAAGAATGAATAAATTTGTCCCATTAAGACTGCGTGCAATCGCGAAAGATAATCGTTGACCGTAACCAAATGAACGCCGCGACCGGTTAAACTGTTCAGATACAACGGCAGGGTTGCCACGAGAGTTTTTCCTTCTCCGGTGCGCATCTCGGCTATGTTCCCCTGATGCAAAATGATTCCTCCCATAAGTTGAACATTAAAATGACGCTGGTTCAATGTCCGTTTAGAAGCTTCCCGGATTACAGCAAAAGCTTCGGGTAAGATATCATCCAAGGTCTCACCTTGTACTAGACGTTTTTTGAATTCGTCTGTTTTTTCTCTTAGAGCCTCATCCGACAAAGCAGAAATACCGTTCTCTAGAGCGTTTATTTTGAGGACTATAGGCTGTATTTCTTTCAAAGCTCGTGTTGTATCAGAGCCGAATAGTTTACTTATAAACGACATAATTTCATAATTTTAACACAAAAAACAAAAATTCGCATGAATGCGAATTTTTGTTTTACTAGCTAGTCAGACGACTGATTATGCTCGTCTCTTTTTTGCTTTCTTCTTTTTTGCCATGATATTTTTTGCCGATGATTCTATGAATAATAATCGACAGGAATTATTTTTTAGACTTGCAAGAATAATAAAAATTATTTTTCCGACCTAACATAATTATAATACATAATAAATCAGAAAAAATAATTTTTAGAAGAAAAGTGTGGATAACTTTTCAAAAAAATAATTTCAAAAATATTTTTC
>JACQNQ010000026.1 GCA_016202965.1 Candidatus Zambryskiibacteriota bacterium
AAAGGGAGCTGCTCTACCGACTGAGCTACGGGCGCGAAAAATACTTATAAAATATAACAGAAAAAAAGAGAAAATCCAAACAAACAAAGTAAACCCCCCGCCCTTGGGAAAGCGGAGGGTAGTATAATTGCGACTAAGTGATTCCCTCGTCAGCCCACTTCTGAGTCGCGACTTCAGCGGGTCTACTTGCTTGGTTATTGACCTAGTTTTGTGATCTAAGAAGGTTCACCCCTTGTTGCTGGGTTCGCTACACAAATACGAGTTGTCTAGCTAAACCTTTAATTTATTAAATCAAATTATAAAAGATAAATCAACTTTCAAAAATCCATTTTTCCAGCATTATTTCAAGTTCTCCTTCTCCCTGTCTGACACGGTGGGTCATATTAACTAATTGCGAGGACATGGAACGTAATTCTTCCAAGCTGTAGGTTCTCACTCCGTTTAAAATCATCGTTTTGACTTTCCAAAATAAAATGCCATGCATTTCCTCCGCTCCAGCCCCTTTGGAAAGCAAATCAATGTACGATATCCAGAGACGTTTTTTGTCTTTTTTTACAAGACTGTCCGTAATAGAGAAAATGTTAAAAGCTCGGTTTTTAACACTTTCGGGTTTTTTGAATTCCTGAACTTGTTTTGCCGATTTTTCAATCTTTTTCAAAGTTGGAACATCTAGCTTACCTTCCAGTTGCAAAAATATCTGCTCGGAGTCAGCCAGCCGCTTCAGTCGGTTCAAAATAAAATCTTTGATGTCTTTTCTTTCAAATAGGTTGTCCAAGATAACAGTATATTTCGACTCAAACAAACCGCGAGCAATAATGAGTTCGTCAAATTGCCCCTCGCTCCAGTTTTCCGTCGTTAGCTTGAAAATCTCCGCACCCGGCCTTTTTTTCTCCGCCAAATCCAAAAGTTCGTGCAACTTTTTGCGCGCTTTGTGAGTATCCGTACCGTGTAGAAAATAGAGCATAATTGTAAAAACTACGGCGTGGTTACAACTTTAGAGAGACCTCGCAGACCGCAAGCATGGTCTTGTCAATGACCCCGAACGAAGTGAGGGGCTCTTGACAAGTTGCGGTCGAGAACAAAGTGAATTTTTCGCTGGAAAAATGAACGGTCTCTCTAAAGTTATGACGAGCCAAGAGTTTTTACAATTATACCACTCTTGCCACCTCTTCTTACAGAAGCTGTACACCTTTTCCATTTTTATTTCGCAAGCTCATAAAAATTATCAAAGGTCTTGCGATGCTTCCAGTTGTCGCATCTCACCCCAATTGTCGCCTATGAAGACATCCGCAACAATCGGCACATTGGATATTTTCTTCGGTTCTATGATATTTTCCATTATGTTTTTAATTTCCGGAGCGATTGATTTTACAATATCCCCCTTTATTTCATAAACCAATTCATCGTGCACTTGAAGCAAAAGTCTGGCGTCACTTAGCAGATTTTTCTGGGTTAAAAATTTGTGTATCTCTATCATAGCCAGTTTGACAATATCGGCCTCTGTCCCCTGTATCGGAGCGTTTACGGCCATTCGCTCCGCCTGAGCTTTCATGAAAGGCAGTTTGGAGCGGATATCAGGAAAATACCGCCTGCGTCCGAAAAAAGTTTCGGTAAAACCGCGCTGGGCCGTTTGTCTTTTAATTTTTTCCAGATATTCTGCAAGACCGGAGAATTTTTCAAAATAGTTATCCAAGAATTTCTGGGCCTCTTCCCTGTTTGTCCCGATATTTTTCTGCAAAGCTGTTACTCCCATACCGTACATCACCCCGAAATTAATGACTTTGGCTTTCCGGCGCATCTCTTTCGTAACTTCTTCCGGTTTTACCCCAAAAACCTCGCTGGCCACGCTGGTATGGACATCCTCTCCGGCGCGAAAAATTTGTATCAGTTTTTTATCACCGGAAAGAAAAGCGGCAATGCGCAGTTCTATTTGCGAGTAATCAAAAGAAATCAGTTTGTAGCCCTCTTCGGCAATAAAAGATTTTCTGATTTCCAAACCAAGCTCGGTTTTGTTCGGAATATTTTGAAGATTGGGATTTTCACAACCCATTCTGCCTGTTGTGGTGCCCGCCTGCAAAAAATCGGCGTGCAACTTATTATTTTTGTCTACCTGGGTAGGTATGGTATCAATGTATGTGCCAAGAAGTTTTGCCAGCTCTCTATATTCCAAGATAAGTTGGGCGACAGGGTGTTCTTCTTTCAATTTTTCAAGTTCCGATTCTTTTGTGGAAAATCCTCCGCTGGCTGTTTTTTTCTGATTCTTAACAGAAAGCCCCATTTTGACAAAAAGCATTTCTCCCAACTGTTTCGGAGAGTTGATATTAAATTCAAGGCCAACAATTTTCCATATTTTCTTTTCAAGCAGATTGACCTCCGTATGATACTTCTTTGATAAAAGCTCGAGCCGTTTTATGTCTATTTTTATGCCGATTTCTTTCATTTTCTCAACAATAGGAATAAGCGGTTTTTCTATTTTCTCCGCCACAAAAGACAGTTCTTGGTCTTTGATTGTTTTTTCCAATATTTTTTTTGCCTCCGGCAGAGTATTAGCCCGAGTATAAGACAAAATATCATCAAGAGCCGGGCTGGTTTTGTTGGAATCTATAATCCACAACAGAAGTCCTGTCTCAAAAATTTCTTCCCTAAACTCAGACTCTGTCTGAGTCGGGCGACCCGCTAGAGCGGGTTTAGCCGGCATTTCAAGCGACAAAGCTTCAGCCAGCTTCTGACCAAGCATGCGAAACTCAAATTCTACAAACAAATCTTGAACTTTCTTCATATCTATTTCCTCACGCCAAATTTTTTCCGGAATAGTAAAATGAATGGGGGCATCCCTGCGAATAGTGGCCAGCATTTTGGAAAACAGGGCCTCTTCCTCGCCTTCTTTGAGTAAATCAATTATTCTTTTTTTGATGCTAGCTTTTTCAAAGGCTTTTTCTCCGCCTTTGGCCGATAACTTTTTATATATATTTTCAATTGACCCAAAATTTACAATCAGTTCCGTAGCTGTTTTCTCGCCAATGCCGGAAATGCCGATGATGTTGTCCGACGGGTCCCCGCGCAAACCTTTGAAATCCGGCAAAAGTTCCGGACCAAAACCGAATCTTTCCCGTACAGCCGATTCGTTATATATAATAGTGTCTTTAATGCCTTTCTTTAACGTATAAACTCTGACTCTGTCGTCATCTATGAGTTGCATGGTATCCATATCTCCCGAAGCGATAACAATATCAATGTTTTTATTATTTTTCAGTTTATCAACTATTGTCCCAAGCATATCATCAGCTTCAAATCCCGGAGAAGAATACGAGGGAATTGAAAATGCTTTGAAAACATCTTTGGAACGTTCCAGTTGTTCAACCAAAGCCGGGTCGGCCTCTTTGCGACCGGCTTTATAATCGGCATACTGCTCGTGTCGCATTGTCGGCTCGGGCAAGTCGTAGCAAGCGGCGACATAATCCGGCTTTATGTCTTTGACCAGTTTTATGAGCATAGTGCAAAGTCCGTATAAAGCTCCGGTCGGCTCACCCTTGCTTGATTGAAACTCCGGAAGAGCGTGATAGGCCCGGTGAATAATAGCGTGAACATCCAACAATGCTAATATCTTTTTGTGTTTCTTAACCATTGTTTTGGTAAATTTAAATTAATTTTACATTTTATTTATTATATCACTCCTCCACAATTTCAATTTCTCTGCTGTCTTTGGAAATATGAGCCAAATTAACTTTAATGTGTTCCGGCATAATATCCGCCACTTTCTCCGGCCATTCTATCAAAATCAGATTTTTCGGATTGGAAATAATTTCTTTCCAACCGAGATGTAGTAATTCGTCAGACGAATCCATGCGATAGGCATCAATATGAATCAGATGATTGAAAGTGGGCGATATATCGCCCACTTTTACAATATTGTATATTTTCATGATAACAAATGTCGGACTCAAGACTTTCTCGCTGACACCCAACGCTAGCGAGACTACTTGGGTAAAAGTGGTTTTGCCTGCGCCAAGTTCTCCGTACAAACCGACAACAGTCGCCCTTGCTTTAGAATTCTCACTCTCACTCGGTGAAGTCGTAGCTTCGCCGCCCGCACCAAGTGAGAGTAAAAGATTTTTTACAAAATTCTCTGCAATTTTTTGTGTTTCTTCCAGACTGCGAGATAGATGTTTTGACATGGGCACATACTATCATATATTTTTCTTTTAATGAGAGGTGTCAAAAGACATACACTTAACTTACGCATGTGCGTAAGTTAAGTGTATGGGCAGTTTTAGTGATTTGAAATAAATTTTGATAATAAAATCCCTCACCAGTTGGCAAACCGATGAGGGGGTATGACGAACGCTTATGACGTTCATCGAATTTGGTACTGAATGTTCAGGTGAATTTCCCAGATTTGGTTATCCACCCGGAAATTTTGCTGATTCCAGCGATTGAGAGTAAATATCCTGCTCTCCGTGGCTACTCGACCATCCGGTGTCCGAGCAATGGCTTGTAGCGGGACTTGGACATAATCCGCGTCCTCCCAGTTAAGAGGAAAACTCAACGTGACAGAACCGCCGGAGCAGAGGTTTTTAATAAGCGGACCGTAACCTCGAAATGAGGTCTGAAGGTCGAGCGGTAGGGTGCCGAGGTTTGTAACAATAACCGACACCATAACGTGGAACCGACTAGACCTCACTGCGTTATAACTGACGTAAACTATGTCGAGGTTTGCATCAGCTATATCAGCACCTTCCGCCGCCACATTTTTACAACCAGTAACGTTGGCGTTCTGAAGGACTTCAGCCGCCTTTTTATCTCGTTCTGCTACCCTCTTGGCTTCTTTTCCAATCTCCTTCCGAGCCTTCGTCATCGCCGGCGTGTCGGATTTTTTCAACTCTGCTTCAGCCTTTTCCCGGGCCTCGCGTGCTTCAATTTCAACGGCGCGCAAGCGAACAACCTTTTGCTCGGGTGTTTCAGTCACAGGTGTTTGCGCTTCGGCAAACGCCACCAAAAAAACAATCCAACCCAAAATGACCATGGCAATAACCCACGGTTTAACTTTAATGTGCAACATATGCACCTCCTGTATACATTATACGCCCTTTTAATATATTTGTCAACTATACTAATTTGATTGTAGATATTTTCATTCTTCTCCCTTAACAACATAATTATTCAACATACATTAAATATTCACTATAGGAAATAAATAATGTATGTTCTGAAGGAATAAACATGGATATTTTCCCTAGCTACTGGCTACTGACTGCTATATACTATTTGTATGGTTACTTTTGACGAAGACAAACAAAATAAGCGAGTAGCGGACCTGCGAAAACAGGAGGAGGAAGCGCTTGCTGAAACATTGTCAGGGAAGCATGGCGTGCCCTATTTGGATTTAACTGTTACCCCTATAAACATTGACGCCCTGCGAGTAATATCGGAGACCGAGTCTCGAGAAGCTCAAATTGCCGTTTTTAATGAAGTCAATAAAATTGTAAGTATGGGAGCCCTCTCCCCGGAAAATCCAAAAACAGTTGAAGCAATAGCAAAACTCAAAACAAAGGGTTACAATGTAGAACTTTTTATGGTTTCTCACGCCAGTCTAAACAAAGTTTGGGAAAGATATAAAGATTTGTCTTACTCGTTTGAGACTAAATCCGGAGCTTTGGATATTTCCAACGAACAGATTACCGATTTTCTGTCCCAAGTTCACACCATATTGGATGTTCAAAAACTAATTAAAGAAACTTTGGCTTTGAAAAAAAGTTATCGTATTTCCAGAATTTTGGAAATTATTTTGGCCGGAGCCATGGCCACAGAATCTTCCGATATTCATATGGAACCGGAGGAGGATTATGTCCGACTGCGTTACCGTCTGGATGGAATGCTGACTGACATTTTGCAATTTGATAAAGAAACTTATAATTTGCTGTTGTCGCGCATCAAATTGGTTTCCAACCTAAAACTGAATGTTGCCGGAGCGCAGGATGGACGCTTTAGCATAAAAATAAAAGACAGTGAAATAGAAATCAGAACATCTATACTGCCCGGGGCTTACAGTGAATCCATCGTTTTGCGAGTTCTAAATCCTAATGCTATTTCGGTACCGCTGGAAGATTTGGGTATTCATCCGCGTCTTCTTACAATCATTTCCCATGAATTGAGCAAACCGAACGGCATGATATTGAACACCGGTCCTACCGGTTCCGGAAAAACCACGACCCTTTACGCTTTCTTAAAAAAAATCCATAAGCCGGAAGTAAAAATAATCACCATAGAAGACCCGATAGAATATCACCTGCCCGGCATCGTCCAAACTCAAACAGACGAGAAAAAGGGCTATACTTTCGTGGAGGGATTGCGCTCTGCTCTCCGCCAAGACCCGGACGTCATAATGGTCGGTGAAATCCGCGACGAAGAAACGGCCACTATTGCCGTGAACTCCGCCTTGACCGGACATTTGGTTTTCTCCACTTTGCACACCAACACCGCCGCCGGAACATTTCCCCGACTGATTGACTTAAAAGTCAATCCAAAAATTATTTCATCGGCTTTAAACATCGCTATGGCCCAACGGCTTGTTCGCAGGCTCTGCAAATATTGTAAAAAACAAATTCCTCTGGATGGCGCGGACAAAAAGACAATAGATGAAATAGTGAAAAGTATTATGGACCTGCCTGCGCAGGCAGGCAAAACCTATTTGGAAAATATCAATTTGACAAAAGTTTACAAACCAGTCGGCTGCGAGAAATGCAACAATATCGGATACAAAGGAAGAATCGGTATTTATGAAGCCATGTTAATGGATGAAAACATCGAGCGGATTATTGTGAACAATCCAAGTGAAAGAGAGATTAAAAAAGTTTCGCTTGGCCAGAATATTTTGGATTTGAAGCAGGACGGAGTATTGAAAATATTGCAAGGAGTGACTACTTTGGAGGAACTGGAACGCGTTGTAGATATTGAGAAGTAATAGGACTTGTAGTAAACACTTTTTCAGAGACACAAAGTTGCCAGAGAAAGTTTTTGAGGTTGTAGTGTAAAAACTCCTTGCCTAATGAAATCCAATGTGAATAATTAGAGAGGGAAACCCTTGCCTGCAAGGTTTCCAGATTTGAGGCAAGGTCGCGTATAAAATAGTAAAAAATAATTGGAGACTACCTAGTGGTAGGTGACAATTTTTTTACTATTTTAGACGATGAGATTGGCCAAATGTGGAGACCTTGTTCCAGAACATAAATCTCTAAGCAACACTTTCAATGCGAAACACCAAAAGCTAAGTATTTGACAAAGGATAACTCCAGAAAAATACACGAAGTATTAGCCAGAACGTCCTCGTAGAAAAACTCTTAAACATAAAATGCTTAGTTGCTTAGAGATTTATATTTTGGAACAGAAATGTGTTCGCGGTGAAGTTTAGCATAATCTATCATATATGTCAAGCCAGTATGTGTGTGGAGTATTTTGTTATAATGAAGGATATGAAGAAAAAAGTTTTAAATAAAGATGATAAAGCTAAGCGTACTAATGAATTTTTCACAGAATTAGTAGCTCCTTTAAATAAAACAGGTAAACAGATAAGAATATTGGGGGGTTTAAGTAACTTTCCCCAATCGGGGACAGTAGAAC
>JACQNQ010000029.1 GCA_016202965.1 Candidatus Zambryskiibacteriota bacterium
AAAATGCAAAGTTTTGGAATTCATCATTTTTAATTTTGAATTGTCATTTTGCATTTTGATATTTGCATTTTCAATTTATCTTAATCGGCTTTTCCGTGTCTCCAGGATTAAATATTTTATAAAACAGCTCTATCACTTCCTCGGTGCCAAGCCGTATGACTCTTATGCCGCATCGGGAGAGACCTTGCTCAACAACTGAAACTCTTTGTTCCAACTGGGTCCGGTTTTCTTCAAAAGAGGCTTGCTTGCCCCTATTTTCTTCACCGGCTGACTGTTTTTGAAATAATGCCAGAGGACCGCTTTTTATATTTATCAGCGCCGGGTCATAAGAAACGACAATAAAAAAACTTTTGGTCATTATGTTGGTAGTCTCGGTGAATTTTTTGATAAAACCGATATATTCAGTGGTCTGGATTTTCATTAAATCATTGACCTGTTCTTTATAACGCTCTTCCAAGAGGGCTATGTAAGGGCGTATATCCAGCCGTCTGGACTGAATGGAGATTTGCACCGAAAAATCCAAAGAGTTCAAAAAATCTTGAAATTGCAAAATTATGGCCTGGCGCTCGTCGTCCGACTTAAGAGAAAAGTTGAGAGAGGAAGCCAGCAAAACTCCGCGCATGCCGCCCTCTTTCAAAACCACTATGCCGTCGCGCACTTCTTGTATCGGCACGAATTCTTGCGTTGCTTTTGATGCTACAGCCATAGGAGTACATTATAGAATGAAAAATGTAAATATCAAAATGCAAAATGACAATTTAAAATAAAAAATATTTTACCTTTTTCCTTTCATGGTCAAAATACTTGAAGCTATTACATTTGCAATTTCCACGAGCTCTTTTAGAAGTAGTTCCAACTCTTTTTCATCTCCGTTATTGGTATCTTTTATCAATGATAACCAAACCTTAGATTCGTTTGCAGATTTAAGAGAATGAGTAAAAAAGTTAATAAAATCTTTTTTTGATGATGCTGAGTTGGCTTCAATATAATTTGCTAATACACTCGTTCCGCTTCTTAATAATTGCTTACCCATTATTTCTGCAACATTACTTCTAGGTAGCTTATCAATAAACTTGATAAGTCTTAAAACCCAAGAGTACAAACGATTTTTGAATTCAATTTTAAATTTTGCACTGTCATTTTGCATTTTGATATTTACATTTTCAATTATTTCGTGGTTTTTCCGTCTTCTCCCGTCAGAGGGTTAAGGTTCTCGTTTATGTCAAGCGACCAGGACAACTCCTTCAGTTTGCTGTCGGAGAGGCGAGGCACTTGGATTTGTCTCACCTCCGTCTTTGCTGTTGTATCCGGCGCCTTCTCTTTAGGCTGTTTTTTCCAGATGTAGAGATTTTTTTTGGTATAGTATAAAAAAGCCGATTCCAGAAAGTCTATAAATGGTTTATTGTTTATTTTGTAAAAAGCCAAAGCCAGTGAAAGTGGCGCTACAACGGCAATAAGCAAGAGAGCCAGATAGAAATATAAATATGTGTATATGATAAAGCACATGCCCGCTCCGCCGGCCAGATAAATAAATTGTCTTATGGTAAAAGGCCCGACTATTTTGTCTTCTATTTCTATAAATTGTGGAACTTGATAACGCATTTGGGTAGAAGTTAGAATATAGAATTAAGAATGTAGCAGAGATGACTTTTTTGTAAGACTATTTAGCGTCTTGCCTATAAGTATAATCCTTTCCTCTGAATCTCTCCAATCATTTTCTTTTAAATACTTCAAGTCTTTTGATATAAAAAGTTGATTTAGAACTTCATTTTTTAGTTTTCATATTCTATCTTCTAACTTCTATATTCTATCTTCTACTCAATCGGTTCGCGGTACGGATCCACGCCGTATTTTTTAGCAGGAATTTCTGATATTACTTTTTCTTCTTTTACGCTTTTGACGACATTGTTTAATTTGCTGTCAATGATATTTTCTGATTTTTGTCTGATTTCTATATTTTCACTCCCGGCTTCTATTTTAGGTTTATTTATCCGAACGGGTTCACCCTTTTCTACCACGGGTAAATTAGCCGGTCGCACCTCCGGTACATATGGAACATGAGATATAGCCCCATCGGTTTTTTTAACCTCCGCTTTTATGTTGGCAAAAACATTATTTGATTGTTCGACCGTAACTTTTTGTGATTCTGATTTTGGATTTGATTGGAAATTGGAAATTTGGATTTTGGATTTTATCGGCGTTAGTTTTTGTTGTTTGTTTTCTATAACGCCGAGCGCATATTCAAACACCCGATTTTCCAAATCCTCGATAATTTGTCCGGCCAGAAGTTTTGATATGCCGAGCTCTGATGTCATCAAACTGGTAAAAGTATCCGGCGTATCAAGTCCAATGAGAACAAACAAAACATTATTTATCAAAGTGTCAGTCTGGCCAGGACCGAGAGAATATTTCTTGGCGATTTCCGTCACTCTTTTCTCCCACTCTCCGTCGAAAACCAAATCCTGCACCGCTTGCGGCAGATTTTTTATAAATTCTTGCGTGTTATTTTGTGTTTTATCCTCCATATATTATATTTATGTTGTTGGTGGTGGAGTTGGAGGTGTTACTGGCGGTGTTTCTGTAGGAGTTTCTGCTCTTTCTTCTGTCATTTCTTTTACTATATCAGCAATTTTTTCTCCTTTGCTTTTTTCTCCTTTTCTAATTGCTTTGGCTATTACTTGATTGTCAGCTTTTGTTGTCGGGCTTAAGGAAGAAACTGCACCTAATGGAACCTTGAATGCGTTTTTTGTGTATCGCCATGCCGCACTTTCATTTTCAAAAGTTTTAGCGTATTTTTCAACTCTACTTACCTTTTTTATATCTTTGATTTGTTCACCAATAGCTTTTGCTTCATTTTGCAATCTGAATTTTTCGGTGCCCCTTTGCATCGTAGACGCTTCTTCTTGTAGACCCTTTTTCTCCTCTTCTAGTTTGGATATTGCCTCATCTTCACCACGACCTTTTAGCATTTTTGCAAACTCTGCTTCAGCCTTACCTTTTGCTTCCAAATCTTTTTGGAAACTGACCTTCTTTGCGTCTGCTCCTTTACCAAAATCAACACCTGCAGTTTTTGCGAGACCCTTAAATTGTTCCGCTGATCTGATATCAAAAGTACTTTTGGCCGCTTTATCACCTCCCATCATTGTCCATTGTCCAACTTTTCTAGTAACAAAACTGTCACTTACCGCCATGTTTTTCAAACGCTCACTGTTTGCAATAGCATTTCCAGCTCTTCCGAGAGTGGCTCTACCCGCTTTTGCAGCATTACCCATTATCGCTCCGCCAGCAAAAGTCATGGCTTTGCCGGAAAAATCTTTAATTTGGGCCGCTCCTTGAGTGGCGAATTTTTTGGAAATGACAAGAGAAGCAATGGCCAGACCGATAACAATGGCAAAGTTGAGTAATAGCGGGATGGAACCGGAAGATTTTAGAGGACCTTGTCCAAAACTGGCCCACTGCGCGGGGTCCAGAGCTATACCGGTAAAATTCGGACTGGTTATAAGAGTCAAAGTCACCCAAGTCATAAGCATATAAATCGGAGCAAACAAAAGCTGTCCCCATAGAGAATCCCACCAATCATCGGCATATTTTTTTATGCTTGGCAATACCGTACCAAGAGCCATACCGACGAAACCAAGCGGAGAAAGAATCAAAAGTAAAATGAGAATAATGTATCTGACCACGAACAAAACACTGATGGCAAAAAAAACAAATGATGTTACCAGTATCAAGACGGAAGCCATCACGGTTATCACCAGGTAGTTATAGTTGTCATCGGTTTGCGACGAATCACTTTGTATAATGGAAGCTCCGGAAAGAAATCCTTGCGTTCCCAGAGACTGCTGATAGGCATTGGACAGTCCGCCCGTTGTGTCAGTGCTTTCTGTATTACTCAAGATACTGTTGTAAAGTCCGATAGTCGCGATATTTGAAGCGTCAATCATCAATTTTGTGAAAAACAAACTGAAGTTTATGAGAAGAGAAGCCAAAACGATGCCGGTGATGAATTTTTTGATTTTAGCCGAGTCGCTTTGGCCTATAATCATCAGTATGCCCTCGTAGACCAAAAGAAAAACGAAAGCGATATTCACCAAGTCCCGCAGAACTTTCCAGGCGATATTGATGCCGGTCATTCCGGAGATATTTTTGGCCATATCCACTATGGTTGTGTCTATGACAAAGTTTAACAGTGTGCCGGCAATCCATAAAATCAGACTGATTATTTGGAATACTACATAAGAGAGAGCGTTCAGCATTGGCACAAGCGACCATCCGGCCAGAAAAGAAAAAACATCGGCATAAGCAAAGTTAGGACTAAATATCCCAATCAGTAATATGGATATTCCAATGTATGGCAAAAATCTTCGCATTTTAGTTTACAATAACTGTGGCCCAAGCTTCGCGCCAAGCTCCGACATTTCCACCCACATAAGCTCCGGATGCGTCCAAAGTTTTAAGAGAAACCACTTTCGGTTTATAAGTTCCTGCGGCGGAGTAACTGCATTTGACCGGAGATATATATGTGTTTTGGGGAGTCAAAACCTGCGCATTTATCCAGCCGGGCGGAACAGGAGGCAAAGTGTCGCCCCGAGCTCTGTCGCAGTAGAAATAATAATAGAATTGACCGGTATCAGGATTGGTAGCGGTAAGAGAGATGTTATTTAGAGGGGCTGTTCCGGAGACAGAAGAAGCGGTCAATGTCGGTTCTGTTGGTTGAAGAGCGGTTACTTTGGGAGCGCTGCAACTTGCGTCAGTGCCGTTATTTATTCCGTTACAAGTCCAATTCCAAGGCCCGGAACCGGTTACAACGGAAGCAATGCCGTAAGAACACAAGTTGGTTGTTGGAACGGAAGAGACAGGAGTGCTTGTTGCCGTTCCGCAAACGCCACTTGTAGGGGGTGTCCCCGCTGATTGAGAAGGTTCTGCCGGTTCGACCACATTTACCGTTCGTCTGGCCTCAAGCGCCGAAACTCCTTTTGAATTTGTCACATTATATTTAATAAAATATGTTCCTGCGGTATTCAAATCAACATTACTCTCCGTTTCTATATTTTCTGAAATATCTCCGTCTAGAACATCGTAAGCCGACGCTCCCAGATCCACATCCGCGCCGATAACCGCTCTTATCGGATTTGCCAGATGGGGAGTAATGATTGGCGGAACATTAATAGGAGCTCTGGATTCGTTAAGAAGGTCGTCCGTAAATCTCCTGGTCCCGCTTCCTGTTCCTGACCCCGTGTCGCTTGTTCCTCGCAAACCGTTGCCGATTCCGCCGACCACTTTGCCGACAAGCTGTTCAAAAAGAGCGCCGATAATTTCATTTAATTCGTCCGCCGCTTCCAGTTGGCTAAATGTGGTGCCGAGGACTTTTGTCAGCTGGTCGTTTATGACGCTTCCGGGAGTGACTACTTCCTTTGCTACATTACAGGTTTCTGGAGTGATAGTATCTCCTTGTGCGCCAACACACTCATCATATGCAGGTTGAGTTGCCCCAATACATTCTTTTGTTTCTACTTTTGCTACGCCAAATAAACATACCTCCCCACCAGTTGGTGGTTCAGATCCAGCTGGACATTTTCTTACTGTCACTTCTGTTCCTAGACATTGGGAGTTATGATGCACAGTTGTCCCAAGACATTTTTTAACAGCAGGTTTAGTGTGACCAGCCGGACATTTTTCATAAGACAGAAATCCTCTGCCTTGGTCAAGCTGTTTCTGATATTTTTCTCTTCCGGAACTTATTTGTGCGGACAGCTGGTCTTTTGTGTCAAGGTATGTTCCGTAAGGATTATTTCGATTGTTTTGGGTAACATTGAACCAACCGTCCCACCCGCCTTGGCTAAAATCGTTTATAAAAGAGTTATAGTTTCGTTCAAACTGACCCAAACTGCAAGAATAGTAACGATTATCCGTTTCGGCCAGATAGTTTTTGACTAGAGCCAGTCTGACTTGAGCTCTGAACGGACCGCAAACATTGCTTAATCCGCCGGAAGAAAGCAGTTTTGAGGCCTCGGTATCGGCAACTCCCAGAAAAAACTGTCCCGGGTCCGTGACATAAGCAGGATTGCCTTGAAAGCCGGAGTTTATCCAGTTGACCGTTTGAGCGGTCAGTTTCCTGAGAATATTTTTTGCCAGTGTTGAGGCCGCGAAGTCCAGCCCGTATTCCTTGGCCGCTTGGGAAATATCAATATATTGGGCGTATCCTTTTTGCGGAGAGACAAATAATAAAGAGAGGATAATAACCGTAATCCCGCATAATTTTTTAGCATGGTTTATATGATTTAAAAAAGACATAGTATATAAACAATTATATACCGTTTTGTCTTCCAAAGACCAGCATTTATGTTGATAAGACTACTTTATTTTTTGCTCCAGATAGGCAGTAAGATTTTTTAAGGCGGTTTGAAATTCAGCCATATGCTTTGGATACTGATTTGCTCCGACAAAACTTCTGACAGGGTCCGTTAAAGCCACCCTCATTTGTTCCAGATTTAACAAAAGATTGCTGGAGGTGTTTAATAAAGACAAATGCATAGTGACAAGCTCTTTAGGCACTTCCACATCCAAGAGGTCGCTTATAATGTCTTTGCCGGCCAGAATTATCGGGTCCAGTTTGGACATTTCTTTTTCATCGTCTTTATTAACGGCTGTAACAAATATGGTCATCGGGTCTTCTTTCACCCCAATTCCTTCCAATCTGTCGTTTACGCTTTTATTTAATGAATCGCGGTATTTTTTCAGACTTTCTGTATCTGAATTTTGATTTATATGCAAGTTTGAAGCCAGATAGACAGCTCCCGTGGCTTTTGTATATTCGGGCAGTGACAATGTATTTTCCGTAATCTTGTTTATTTCATTGGTTGTGATGGGTTGCCCTCCCTTTTTTAGCATCAGATATTGAGCGAAAAAATCTTTGGCCATCTGGGCGGTCAATGTCGTCTGGTCAAACGACTCATCGCTCAATATCGCATTTGTAACAATCTGATTTCCGGGCCCCATATCAACCAGAATCTTTTTCCAGTCCAAATTATCAAGGTTTCGCCTTGATACATTTTCTGCGGGGTTTATTGCCGTCAGACCGTTTGTGTTTTGAGGCGCGGAGCTTGGTCTATTTGGATTTCTCTCAAATAAAAAAATTGAAATGACAACCCCGAAGCAAATAATAAGAACAGTTAAAGTTTTATTGCTCGGCATCGCCATATTATATCACGAGAGATTAAATAAACATGGCCATAATTATAGCGGACAGGAAAAATAAAAAACCGAGAATAAAAACATTTTTTTCCGTAAACGGTTTTTTTACAATTATTCCATAACCCATTATAGCTGTGGGAATAGCCGTTAAATATAAAATATAAAAAGATAAAAAAATCGGCACAAGAAGAATGCCAACGGCGAAACACAAACCAATCACTTTGCCCGCATTTTTTCCAAAAAAAGTGGCCAGTGTTTGAACGCCGTTTGCCCTATCTCCAGCCGTGTCTTTCAAGTCCCTGATATTTGTTATCAGGGTAAATACAATTAAAACTCCAAGAGCCGTAAATATCGGAAAGGTTTCTATTTTTTTATCTGCTGAAATAAAGAAAAATCCGGTCAGAACTGTCACAAGACAAGCAAGACTGATTAAAAATGACGACAAGACCGGCACTCGTCTCAAGCGCAAAGGAGGCGATGAATATATGTAAGAGGTTGCCACATAAACCAAGTTCATGAAAAACGGATAGAACCCGACAGACCACGACCCGACAAGCGATACGGCTAGCCAAACATATCCTGCCTGATTCATTTCTTCTTTAGTTAAGGCGCCTGAAACCAAAGGTCTTGTGGTGTTAGAAATTTTATCAATTTCTATATCCGCGACATCATTTACATGCACGGCATACATCCATGCTCCATACCAGGATAAAACAAGAGTTAAGAGAGACATAACATCTACCCAGGAGTTTAAATTTCCGTATCCGTTTGCGTAGGCAAGCCCCGCGCCGAACAAAAGCAATAAAATATAAAAAGCCACGCGCTCCGGTCTGGAATTTTTTATAACCGCCAAAGTTTTTTTCGGTTCCATTTTCCAAAAAAGTATTGCCGTAAAAATAAACGACAGAATAAAAAGTATTTGAGATAAAAATTTGTCAAAGCCCAATTCAAACAACCTCGCTCCGGAGACAAAAGAGTTTCCGTCATGCAAAGTATTATGAGCTATGTTGGACTGCGATATTATTTTTACCAAGTAATTTAAGACTTCTGAAAAATCTCCTGCTCCGGTATTTAGGTGAGAGAGTGTGTAGACAAATCCCGGTATGGCGGCCAAAGAAAATATCAATATGTATGAAGACAAAACCGCCAAAAGACTGTGAAACAAATTTTTTCTGACTAACCAGACATACCAACCGATTAATAGAAGGATAATAATTATTTCTATGCGTATGCCGTATGTCGCTCCATGTGTGAGTCTTGGGCCGAAAAAAGTTAGAAAATCAAAAATCAGAGCGCTAGAAGTATCAAAAATATATGTCATTCTGTATCCGTGGCCAAAGCTTATAATAATATCCAAAATCGGGGCGAGCCATATAACAGGCAATCCAAAAAGAATGACTTTTTGAGCGCCAGCGTAATCTTTGCTCCAGTATCCGATGACACATATTAAGCCGAGAACTGTTGTCAGAAAAAATAATCCGACATGAATTAATGTGTATGGGTCTGACGGGATAATACCCAACGTTGTCGGACTGGAGAGCGACTCAAAAATATAGCGGACAAAAAATATGCCGATAAATCCCAAAATCCACTGACTTATAGATATCGGCCGATTTTTTATTTCTTCCAAAATCACTTCCATCATTTGGTTATTTTATACCAATTAGAAGACTTTTGCAGAGTTTCAGCCATTTCTCAAGTGAAATATCCTCCGCTCTGGCTTTCAGATCTATCTCACATTCCAAAAACGCTCTGACACACTCCTCTTTCCCTAATTTACTCACACGTAGTGTGAGCAAGTCCTTTATTATAGGCGTATTTTGGAGATTTAACAGATTTGACAGAAGTTGTTTGCGTTTATGAGCAAAACCGGAGTGAAGAACTTTGAAAAAAAACTTTTCATCCACATTATCAAGGTTTCGCCTTGATATATTTTCAATATGAAGTATGGCTGAATCAACTTTCGGCTGGGGAGAAAATGCTCCACGCCCGACAATTCGCATAATTTTTGGTCTCCCGAAAACTTTGACAGATAGCGACAATAAACTTTCTTTTCCATCCTTGGCCACTACTCGTTCCGCTACTTCTTTTTGGACAAGAAGGGTCATGGACTCTGGCTGGGAGTTGCTTCCTAAAAACATTCTTAAAACTTGTCCGGTTATATAGTACGGAATATTAGATACCATTTTATACTTCCTTATATCAAAGGGCATCTTTGACACATCAAATTTCAAAATATCTTTCTCAATTAAATCCAATTTGCCGCTTTTTATTTCTTTGGAAAATTTTTCTTTCAAGACAGGTATAAGGCGAAAATCTTTTTCAATGGCGATAACTTTTTCTGCTAGTTGAAGCAATCTCTCGGTTAAAATCCCCTCTCCCGGTCCGATTTCCAAAACAATATCATCAGCGCGAATATCTCCCGCGTCAATAATAGCCGAAAGAGCAACTTGTGATTTTAAAAAATGCTGACCCAAAGATTTTTTTGCTTTCATACGGGTAGTATATCATGTGGGTAACCCCTATTGACCTCTACTTTCCAGTCTATATAATGAGATAATACTGGACTGAAAAACATATAGATATGGCTCAATAAGGCCAAATTCTTCAACTGATTTTCTGAATAAAAGTTAACTTTGAACTTATTTCTGGTTTAGAACAAGATCCGAAATTTAACCAAGGTCTTAAAAGCATACTGAGAAGCTTTTCCCCAAAAAAGCTTGGAAATATGGGATCTGCCAAATTTTCGGTGAACATAGTGACGTTTTTAATTTTGAATATCGTTCTCCTAACGTCAATTTCAATGCCAAGGCAAGCCGATGCCGGTGTTTTTTCCTGGCTTTTTGGAACAGCTGATGCAGCGGAAACAGAACAAACATTCCCCTCAAATTCCCAGAACATTGCTTTATTGCAAGCCGCCATCTCTCCTGTTGGAGACGCATCATCCGCAAAAGGCGATGTGGCTATTGTCGGTGAGACATCTCTTTTACCGGAAACATTTGCCACTACTCCACTAAAATCAGCGGATGACGACCAGATTAGCCTCTATGTCGTTCACCCGGGAGACACTTTGCCGGCTATCGCCAAAATGTTTGGCGTTTCAACAAATACCATACGTTGGGGAAACGACTTAACTTCCAGTAACATAACTGTTGGCCAAACTTTGGTAATCCTGCCTATTTCCGGTATCCAGCATGTCGTTAAAAAGGGAGAGACTGTCCAGAGCATTGCCAAACTTCACAAAGGAGATGTGGATGAAATTCTTCAATATAACAATCTAACCAAAGATTCCAAACTTGCTCTAGGCGATGTTGTTATTGTGCCTGACGGTGAAGCTGTCTCATATGGCGTAGCGACAGGCGCAACTCCTCCGGCTTATCCTGTCTATGAGGGTTATTATATGAGACCGATTATCGGTGGCAGAAAAACCCAAGGCATTCACGGACGTAACGGAGTTGACCTGGCTTCTTTTTATGGAGCGAATATTTTAGCTTCGGCGGACGGTCAGGTTATTATTTCTCGCGGCTCCGGCTGGAACGGAGGATACGGCAAATATATTGTTGTGAAACACGACAATGGTACGCAGACATTGTATGCTCATCTCTCCGCAACTTTAGTTAGTGTTGGTGACAATGTAAAACAGGGTCAGGTTATAGGCAAGATGGGTAATACGGGAAGGTCAACTGGGGTACATGTTCACTTTGAGATACGTGGTGCCCGCAATCCTTTCTAAAAAACTTCCAAATTTGGCGAACTCCTTCGTTACTTCGCTTTGTTTCCTCCGTGCGCAGTACGTCTAGTACAGCTTAGTCGCAAACAAAGCTTGTTCCTCGGATTTCATCCAAATTATGAAAGTTTTTAACTGCCCAGACATTTTTCTTTGATTTCTGTTAAGTTTTCAAAATAAAAAATGTGCAAGGTTAAACCTTGCACACCCCTCTTGTCTTATCAAGAAATTAATTCGACAAGCTCGGGAATTTTTTGACCGAGGAAGTCAGCGAGCATATATACAAACGTACCGTCAGCTGCAGCTGAAATTTCCAAGAAACGCCCACCTTCCTTCAGGTGTAAAACCTTGTGACCCTTGCGGTCTCTCTCGTTACTGACATAGAGTTCACGCTCGTAGATTAACCCAGCTGAAGGGTAAGATTCTAAGTGAACGGTAACTGTTGTTTTGTTGTGTAATGTTACTGCACGTGGGAAATTACCCAGAAAAATGTCTGCTCCGCTTATAGTACTCGCGATATGCAGACGAAAAGTTGCATTTGGTAAAGATTTTTGAGAGCCAACCTTACCAAGTTCCAAAATCCCGAACATTGTATATGCCATGGTTCTCGTCCTCCTCATTTCATAGCTGGTTAAGGAACATACCAACCCCGTTGTTGGTTTTTAGACTTTATCACATATTATGTAAATAAGTCAAGTTGACTACAATATAGCAGATTTGCTATACTGACTTTATGGAGTATCAGTACAATGCCGTTTTCTTTGATAAGGTAAAGATTTTTATAAATAACCTACCCCTGAAGGATCAAGAGAAAGTAATCGGTGCGGCTACAGCTTTGGAAACTGGGGATTTCCAGTCTGTATTTGTGAAACAGTTACGTGGTGAGATAAAAGAATTACGGGTTAAAAAATATAGGCTTATATTTTTTATCCACGCCAATAGCATTTGTTTTATACGAATCTTTATAAAGAAAAGCAAAAAAACTCCAAAAAATGAAATAGATATAGCTGAGAAAATTTATAAATTATTTATTGAAAATAAAATACCATGAAAAAAATACACGGATTTAAAACCTACACATTGGAAGAAGTATTAAAAGAACCAATGAAAAATAAAAAGTTTCGTATTGGCTATGAAAAAGAAGTAGCTCGGCTTAATCTCGTTCACCAGATTAAAACAGCTCGACTTGCCAAGAAATACACTCAAGAAAAATTGGCCAAAAAAGCCGATATGCCACAGTCAGTCATTGCTCGGATAGAAAGTGGTAAACGAGGAATGTCTTTTGAAACTATTAGCCGAATTGCCAGTGCTCTCGGAAAAGAGATTACATTCGCTTGATTACTTGAATTACATATTTTGATATTTCTTTGGTCTATACTGTAAAGCTTCCAAGATATGATTTTCGGAGATTTCCTCCGTGCCTTCTAGGTCGGCGATTGTGCGGGAAAGCTTGATGATGCGATGGTAGGAACGGGCCGAGAGATCAAGCTGTTTTGCCGATGTGTTTAAAACATTTTTGACTTTGTCGGACAAAATAATATGTTTGACTAAGTCCTTCGGAGAGAGCTCGGCGTTGGTTTTTATTTTCAATTTATTTTTCTTCCAGCGCGCTTCGGCAAATTTTCTGGCTTTCTCTACGCGAGGTTTCATGGCGCTAGTGCCCTCATGCAGTTCGCGCGCGTCGGTTAATTTCTGATGCTCCACTTTTGAAACTTCTACCCACATATCAATGCGGTCAATAATCGGCCCCGACAATTTATGCCTGTACCTTTCTATTTGCAGAGCGGAGCAGATGCATTCTTTGCCTTTGACCCCGTAGTTTCCGCAGGGGCAGGGATTCATAGTGGCGATTAAAATAAAATGAGCCGGATATTTAACAGAACCTTTTGCCCGAGAAACAGAAACATAACGGTCTTCCAGCGGCTGTCTCAAAGACTCCAAAACTTTTCTGTCAAATTCCGGAAACTCGTCCAGGAAAAGCACGCCCTTATGAGCCAGAGTTACTTCCCCGGGCTTTAAATTTGTTCCTCCTCCAACGAGCGATACGTACGAAGCGGTGTGATGCGGCGAACGAAAGGGCGGATGCTCCATAAGTCCCTCGGAAAGCAGTCCGCCGATGGAGTAAATAGATGAAACTTCCAGCATTTCATCAAAGGAAAGTGTCGGCAGTAAGTAGGTGAAAGCTCTGGCCAACATTGTTTTTCCTGTGCCCGGTGGGCCATACATAAGTATGTTGTGTCCGCCGGAAGCGGCGATTTCTAGTCCCCTTTTTGCCGATTCCTGGCCTTTTATATCGGCAAAATCCATTTCAATTTCTCTTTTCGGTTTGGTTTTCTTTTTTCTTGCGAACGGCTTAATTTCTAAATGCGGAATAAATTTTTTCTCTGTGACACTGTCCTCTTTCCCGCCTGCGCGGGCAGGTTGTCTTTTAGTATTAATATGTGAAACTACATCCATAAGCATTTCTGCTCCATAGACAGTGATGCCGGAAATACTGGAAGCTTCCTCGGCGTTTTCTTTCGGCAAAAATATTTCTTTGAAACCTCTTCTCTTGGCTTCTTGAGTGATGGGCAGAGCTCCTTTTATCGGTCGCAAATTCCCCTCAAGCGATAATTCTCCGACAAATATTCTTTTTTCCACATCGGCTTTTATATCTTCAGAAGCCATAAGGTAAGCCAGAGCTATAGGTAAGTCAAATAACGGCCCCTCTTTCTTGACATCGGCCGGAGCAAGCGAGACTACCACTTTTTGATTTTTATTTTTCGGAGATTTCCAGCCGGAATTTTTAATGGCGGCCGAGACACGGTCTTTTGATTCGTCCACCGACTTGTTTGCCAGTCCGACGATAGAAAAAGAGTGGAGCCCGCGAGAAAGGTCCACTTCTATGTCTATTATTTGAGCATTGAGCAAAGTAGTTTGGGCCGCGTATATTTTGGAAACAGCCATAAAATAGTTAAAAGTTAAAAGTAGAAAGTTAAAAGAAAAGGATTTTGATTTTGTATTTGCTTTAAAACTTTTAACCTTTAACTTTTAACTCAATCATTCATGTGTAATTTGCATGTGCGCGCCGACGGATTGGCTTCCAGCCGGTCAAGCTCAATCGGCTCACCGCTTATTTCACAGAGCCCGTATGTTCCTTTGGCAATTTTTTCCAACGCCGCCTTAACATTGCCTAACTGTTTTTCCAGTTGTTCCAAGACGGCACTATTATTTTCATATTGTTCTATATTGTCGGCCACTTCGGTTTCATCGGCTCTATCCCTGTTTATTTCCGGTTCCACCGCTTCCCAATCGGAAGGGTTGGTTGGGTTTTTACGTCCAATAGTCTGGAGCTCTCTTAAAATAGTCTCCTTTTCTTTTTCCAGCATGTCCTTGAAGTGTTGTAAATTTTCCATGTCTTAATTGTAACAAAACGCTGAAATTAGGTCTATCGCTCGGTTTTACTTATTACATATTTGCCGAGCAATCCCTCAAATACATTTTCGTTGCTTGTGATAATCAAAGTGTTTTTATCCACGAACGAATACAATAATACAGTTTTACCGCTCACATCTTTTAAAACGCGGAGGTCTTTGTTGCGGACAGTTTTATCCTGAAAGGCGTTAGCTCCAAGCCCGTTTTCTGTAATGGAAAATAAATTGCCGATATCAGAAATCATACCCTTTTCCCAAAGAAGCATCCCAGCGTAACTTGTGGCGAAATCTTTGGTGGAGAGAATCAGAAACGGTTCGTTGGTGTCAAAGGAATAGACCCCAAGCATATATTGATTTTCAAAAGACCTGGACAGAAAAGGCGGCATGGCTGGAGCAATAAGAGCAAGAACCCCTTGGATATTTGTTTGAAGACCGTTTTGCTCCGTAATATTCAAATACAAAACGGAATTAACGGGAAGTTTTAGCAATTGTCTCTCTTTTATTATGCTTGCCATCAACTGTTCTCTGCCCAACCCCGCCGGCAAGATTTTCTCTTCCGAGTAACCAATCAGAGCTTTTGTTTTTTGCTCAACAGCCACTTTTTGGTTTGATTTGATGTAATAGACACTGATTACGGTAATAGCGCCAAGCAAAAGAAACATTACTCCGATAAGAACAAAAAATTTATTTACTTTCTCAGTTTCCCCGATTTTTTTTGAGTCCAATAAAGAACGCTCTCTTCTTTTTTGTTCGTCAATGGCGATAGAGGAAATGGAAGTTTTGCCTTTGGCCAAAATTTCATCAATATCGCCCTGATATGTGCGAAGCGATTTAATGGGATTTTCTCCTAGGGTTCGCGGAGGACTTTTTTCTTCAGAATTCATTCCTTTAGTATATCAAATTCTGTCAGACAGTTTTTGTTTATGTTCGTGGCGCTCTGCGATTGCCTCTCCCCGCGCCAAAACCGATAAGATACTTGCGAGGATTTAGGTCTAGGTCAATAAAGTCATCCGCCACTTCAATCAGTTTTGCCGACGATGATTTGCCGAAAGACATCACTTCCACTTGGCAACCTCCGCTTTGAAGGTACTCAACTAGAGGAACAAAATCTCCGTCCCCTGTTACTAAAATGATGGCGTCAAGTTTTGGAGCCAGCTTGATGGCGTCCACCGCCATACCGACATCCCAGTCGGCCTTTTTTGCTCCGCCGGAAAATATCTGCAAATTTTTTGTTTTTGTCTCAATGCCCATTTTCCCCAAAGCTTCAAAAAAATTTTTCTCTTCCCCGGATTCGGTAGTGATAACGTAAGCCACTGCTCTGGTTAGCAATCGTCCGGCTAAACCGTCTTTAACCACCTGTCCAAAGTTCACTTTGGACCCGTAAATATTTTTAGCGCAATGATACAGGTTCTGGGTATCAATAAATATTCCAACCCTCTGATTTTTGTGTTT
>JACQNQ010000027.1 GCA_016202965.1 Candidatus Zambryskiibacteriota bacterium
AGCATTTGCTCACACGTAGTGTGAGTAAAATTGAATTATATGCGCCGATGGTTAAGGGGCGAAAGGGCGAATACTATCCGTTTTTGAGGATTTTTTTTATACCTAAATCTCATATCAAGTGTTCGGATTCAAATGAGAAATTCGGTCAAAATAAAAAATCTCTCTCTTCGGTTATGAATGAGTTACCTATTCCTACGGAAAAAACGATGCTAGCTAAACGCTTAGCCATTATTTTATGCTTAAAAGTAATACTTCGCAACATAGAATTGTAGATATACAGTGTCTCTTACTCTGGCGAAACATTTTAAGTCGTGACGAATAATACTAACAATATTATTAATTTACTACGATATACAGTAGTAAATTATACACTTCAAATCCAGCATAATTTAGATGCGCGTATTATTTCAATAGTCGATCAGTTTGTGTTAAAATATGTATTTGATATAATTTAAACATGAAAATCAAAGTAGCTATCAACGGTTTTGGGCGAATAGGCAGGGCATTTTTCAGAGTTGCTCAAGAGAGAAATGATATAAACATTATTGCTGTAAATGATTTGGGCGACATAGACAACATCGCTTACCTTTTGAAATACGATACGGTTTACGGACAGAAATTTTCTTTCGTCTCTGTTTCATCCGATAAAAAGAAACTAACAGTGGAAGGAAAAGAAATCATTTTTCTTTCAGAAAAAGAACCGATAAACTTGCCGTGGAAAGAACTTGATATTGACGTTGTGGTGGAATCAAGCGGATATTTTACTACGTATGAAAAAGCCAGAGCGCATATTAAGGCTGGAGCGAAAAAAGTCATTATTACTGCGCCGGCCAGGGAAGACGCCAGTTCTCCGGACGAAGGCACGGTGCTTATGGGTGTCAATGAGGAAAAATTAAAAACTTGCACAATAACCTCCAATGCATCTTGCACTACAAACGCCGGCAGTCCGATTCTGAAAATTTTACATGACGCTCTTGGTATTGAAAAAGCTATCCTAAACACCGTTCACGCTTACACTGCCAGTCAAAATATAGTTGACGGACCAAACAAAAAAGATTGGACCGAGGGCAGAGCAGCCGCCCAAAATATTGTCCCAACTTCCACCGGCGCTGCTTTGGCCGTCATTAAAGCTATGCCGGAATTGGAAGGTAAGTTTGACGGTCTCGCTATTCGCGTGCCGGTTGTCTGCGGCTCGATTGTGGATGTGACCTTTGTTTCAAAAAGAAATACCACAACGAAAGAAGTGAATAATATTTTGAAAGAGGCGGTATCCAATCCGCGCTGGCAGAATATTTTTTCTGTTACGGAAGAGCCGCTTGTCTCCTCTGATATTATTGGTAGTAAGTTTGCTTCCATCGCCGATTTGTCTTTAACTCGGGTTGTGGACGGCAACTTGGTTAAAGTTATGGCTTGGTACGACAATGAAATGGGCTACGCCAATGTGCTTTTGGAACATGTCGTCAAAACCGCCTCTTTTTTATGAAAATAAAAATTCTTATTTTGATTTTTATTCTCGCAATAATCATATCAGTGGTTGTATTTTTGCCCATCTACAATATAAGCTACACTACTTGTGGTGTTGTAGATAAATGTTGGGAAATACCAGCAAAAGTAAATCTTATCGAGTATATAAACAGATTATAAACAGATGAAGATATATATTGGAAGTGACCATGCCGGGTTTGAAATGAAAAGGGAACTTGAGGTTTTTCTTTCGGAGCGGGGATATGAAGTTTCCGATTGTGGACCGAAAAGTTACGACCCGCAAGACGATTATCCGGACTATGTTTCTGTTGTAGCTAAAAATGTATCGCAGAATGTTTCAAAAGACCTAAAATCTTTCGGTATTGTTATAGGCAAATCAGGCCAAGGTGAAGCCATGGTTGCCAATCGTTTTCCAAATGTCCGGTGCGCTATATTTTATGGTGGCTCCAAGCATGTTTTAACTCTTTCTCGCGAACATAACGACGCAAATATGCTTTCTTTAGGTACACAATTTATAACAACCAAAGAAGCCAAAGAAGCGGTTCTACTCTGGCTTAACACCAAATTTTCCGGAGAGGAGAGACACGTTAGGAGAATAAAGAAAATAGAAAATTATGATTGAAATAGTTCCCGCTATTATTCCTGAGACCAAGACTCAGCTTGAAGAAGAAATAAAAAAAATTTCTAAATTTGCCCGTTTGGTTCAAATTGATGTTTCTGACGGTATTTTCACATCTATCAAAACATGGCCATACATTACTGGTGAAAAAATATCATGGCCAGAAAATATAAATATTGAAGTTCATCTCATGGTCGATAGGCCGGAAGAAAAGGTTTCCGATTGGATTGACTCCGGTGTAAAAAGCATTGTCGCTCATATTGAAGCAACGAATAATTTTCAAAAAGTGATTGACATATGTCGCAGACACTCGGTGTCTGTAGGAGTTGCCATAAAACCTTCTACTGATATTTCCAAACTTGAACCGTTTGTTTTTAAAGTTGATTTTATTCAAATCATGGGAAACGACGAGCTTGGCAAGCATGGAGTAGAGCTTGACCCGCGTGCGGTGGAGAGGATAAAAATGTTGCGAGCAATGTATTCGGAGAGTATAATTGCTGTTGATATCGGCGTTTCCGAAGATACCGCTCAAGTGTTGGTGTCTGCCGGAGCAAACAAGCTTATTTCAGGTTCAGCCATTTTAGATGCCGATAATCCGGAGAAAGTTTTCAGATATTTTGAATCGTTGAGTGACATCAGATGAAACATATTAATTTTCAAAACATTGCACAGGAAATTAGAAAACAACAACGAAGATAAAATAAGCCTAAAGCAGTGTTTGACGAAGCTGTACTCAGCGAGGAGTTTGCGAGAAGGCTATGTATCAAGGAGATTGTTTTCTTGATTTCCGAGCATAGCAAAATCTCACCAGAGATTTATGCGTGTTTTGAAAAATAATATGTTGAATAATTTGACTGATGAAAAAATAAAGTTTTTGGAAGAAAAAGCCAACGATATTCGTATCTCCATTATTGAAATGCTGGTGACCGCCGGCTCCGGACACTCCGCCGGACCTCTCGGTATGGCTGATATTTTTACCGCTTTTTATTTTCATATTTTGCGTCACGACCAGAAAAATCCGGAGTGGCCGGAGCGAGACAGACTGGTTCTTTCAAATGGACACATTTGTCCGGTTTTATACGCGACAATGGCTCATAGCGGGTATTTTCCGGTTGAGGAACTTTTAACTCTTCGTAAATTTAAATCTCGTTTGCAAGGTCATCCCCACAGAGATTATCTGCCAATGCTGGAAACAAGTTCCGGTCCTCTCGGCTCCGGTCTTTCCCAAGCTGTCGGCATGGCTTTAGCGGACAGAATGGATAACGGAGTCTCCGGTAATAAATTTTTTTATTGCATGATGTCGGACGGGGAACTGGATTCTGGACAAAGTTGGGAAGCTATAATGCTTGCCGGCAAAGAAAAACTCGGTAAACTAATCGCCATAGTTGACAGAAATAATATTCAAATAGACGGCTATACCGAAAATATCATGCCGCTTGAACCGCTGTCGCACAAGTTTGAAAGTTTCAACTGGCATGTGGAGGAAATTGACGGGCACAATTTTGCCGAAATTGTAAGCGCGGTTGGTCGGGCTCAAGCAGTTTTTGACGGACCGTCTGTAATTATCGCCAGGACAATTCCCGGCAAAGGAGTTTCTTTTATGGAACGCGATTACAAATGGCACGGCTCGCCTCCCGGCACGGAAATTACCGGCGAGCCGTCAAAAGACGAACAAGCCAAGATTGCTCTGCACGAATTACGCACTCTCGGCGGACAAATAAAATCCGAGCATGAATAAAATGTTAAATCAATCACAAAAATTAAATCCAAAGTTGTGGGACAAAGACATTGAACAAGTGCCGATACGAAACGGTTTTGGAGAGGGTTTGCTCCAAGCCGGAGAGAAAAATAAAAATGTTGTCGGACTCTGCGCTGATTTGACCGAATCCACTCAAATGCATCTCTTCAAAAATAAGTTTTCAGAGAGGTTTATAGAACTTGGGGTGGCGGAGCAAAACTTGGCTTCCGTTGCCTCGGGCATGGCGGCAATGGGCAAAATCCCTTTTATTTCAAGTTATGCCATGTTTTCTCCCGGCCGTAACTGGGAGCAGATTCGGACCACTATTTGCTACAACAATCGCCATGTTGTTATTGCCGGTTCTCACGCCGGAGTTTCCGTCGGTCCTGACGGCGGCACGCACCAAGCTGTTGAAGACATTGCTATTACCCGAGTTATTCCGCGTATGACCGTTATTTCTCCTTGTGATTATATTGAAGCGCGTAAAGCCACAATTGCCGCGGCCGAACTAGGTGGGCCGGTCTACATTCGTCTTGCCCGCGAAAAAACACCAGTTATTACAACCGACGAAACGCCTTTTGAAGTTGGTAAAGCACAACTCTGCTACGGAGGCGTTGCCTCCGTAGCAGATGTTGGTATTATCTCCACCGGGGCTCTTGTTTATAAAGCATTGAAAGTGGCTGAACAATTGAAAAGTGAAAATATCTCGGTAAAAGTTTTAAATATTTCAACAATCAAACCCCTTGATGTTGAAGCAATAGTGAATCTTGCAAAAACTACTGGAGCTATTGTCACAGTAGAGGAGCATCAAATCTCAGGCGGACTCGGTTCTGCCGTAGCAGAAGTTACTACGCAGGGTAACCCTGTGCCGATTGAATTTGTGGGTGTCAGAGACCTTTTCGGCCAGTCAGGCACGCCAGACGAACTTTTGGAACACTATGGTATGGGTGAGAGCCATATTTGGGCTTCTTGTAAAAAAGTAATCGGACGAAAGTAAACAGATGAAAGTAAACTATTTACATCAATTAAAATCATACCATCTACCCGCGACCGCAAAGAACTGGTAAGATTTAGTTTTTAAGATATTATTAAAAAATAAAATGATAAACTAGATACCATGGAGCAGGAAACATTTTGGACGCTTTTAGGTGATTTGCCTCACTGGGAATTTGAATTATTCCTTATTTTTATATTTGATGTGCTTCTCGGTCTTCTCATCTGGCCGCAAATCAAAAAATTCACAAAGCATCACAAAAGCGACGATGAAAGAATACGAGATTTGGAAAAAGAAGTGAAAGAACTCAAATCAAAAAAATGAAAAGGGCGACTAGCTAGTCGCCCGTTGCGGCTTAATCAGCCGGAAACTCCACATTGTCAATATGGTTATCTTCCAAAATCGGCAGAGCAATTTCTCTGATCGCTCCTTTAGCGCGACCGTCTTTTTCAATCAGACTGAGAAAGGCCAAAATCCCAGAAACATTGACCAATCCTCGACTTTTTAATCCATGCTCTCGACATAGACGTCGTGCTCCTTCAATGGTGAAACCAACATATCTTGCTTGACCCTCCTCGACATGGTTTCTTTCAAACAAAGTTAAGTAATTGTTTGAAGCGATTTGGACTTCTGTAAAACTGCAATCCGCCGTTATAACTCGGATAGCATCCAGTGGCTCGTCGTAGTACGCCACCGGTTTGAAAGGCCTTGGATTTTTATCAAAAACCTCTCGAATTTCTCTCGCATCTCCGATGCCATCGTGATTTGGTACCATTTGTGAGCCTCCTTTTTCTGAAATAAAGTTTAGCAAAAAACAATATACAAGTCTATATCTTTTTTGGCTCGTAACTTTCTGGTGCTTTGGCCAGATATTCTTCTATTTTTTCTTGTGACAAGAGACCTTTCTGCGCGCCGACATATTGGGTGACAGACATGGAATTAATCCCGGCCCATTTCAACGTTTCTTCCAAAGTTTTATCCATTGCCAGGCAGGAAACGATAGTGGAAGCGTATGCGTCGCCTGCGCCTGTGCGTTCAAATGGCGTATGGGGATAAACTGGCATAAACCAAAAATCACTTCCATCATAAGCATACGCTCCGTTTATGCTATCTGTGATGACTGCTATTTTCGGTCCGAGTGAAACTATACCTTTCAGTAAGATAGGCAAGTCACGGCTTTTTTCATTTAAAACAAGTTGGGATTCCTCAATATTGCAAATAAAAATTTCTGTTCGCTCATATAATTTTTTCAACGCATCTGCGCCGAGCTTTATTTGAAACGTCCCGGGCTGAAAAGCCAGTTTTGTTTCTGGATTTTTTTGGAGGTACTCCGCGATTTGATTATGAAACTCAAGCGAGCTGTCTCCCAGCGAACTCAAATAAATCCATTTTGGAGCGACAACATTTTCCAAACTGTATGTAAATTGTTCGTGTTTGACTAAAATAGTCCGGTCAACGTCATACCACAGCACATAGTGATAGTTCGTGCGCTTTCCTGTCTCTGTTCTAACATAATCCGTAATAACTTTATTTTTTTCCAATTCTTCTAGACATTCCTTGCCGTTTTCATCATCGCCGACATTTGCCACAAGAGCTGATTGTAAACCGAGCCGTGCCGCGGATACTGCGGCATTTGCGCTGTTGCCGACGGCTCGCACCACTTCAACTGATTCATACGGAACTTTGTCGCCAAAGCGCAAACAAAGCTTGCAATTTTCCTTGTCCACATCGCAATTAACCTCTGCATCTTTCAGTCGAATAAAACAATCCGTGGTGATATCGCCAATAGCCAGAATATCTATATCTTTCATACTCTGATTATACCACCGCACTTTTTTTGTGTATATCCAGCTATTCATAACTATACGATATATCGTATAATTAACTTATGCCACACATATCAAGTAAAGAATTAGATAATAAATATTTTAAAAATATTTACAATCAGCTTATTTCTGTTTTTGACACAGCAGGTAATAAAAGAAAAAGTGACGCTTTACTCAAAGAGATTTTGACTGAAACGGAGAAAATAATGTTTGCCAAACGCCTTGCCGTTAACTGTATGTTATATGAGGAAGTTTCCAAAACATATATATCAGAAATACTTCTACTAAGTCCGTCGACTATTGACCGTCTGTCAATGCAGTATGAATCAGGTTTGTATCCATACATCGCCAATATTTTGAAGAATAATTCAAAAACCATTTGGAATATTTTGGAGGAAATGGTTCACACCAGTGTTTCTAGAAAACTTGGGAAAAAGCGTCTCTCATGGCTAGATGATATTGAGAGAAAATATAACCGAAAAATATTTAAAACATAAACCAAGACTAAAAGTTAACTATACGATATATCGTATAGTTAACTTTATAGTATTTCACAGGGTATTATTTTATGAAATAGGTATGATACAATGATTGGCATGAAAACATTGCGGGAGTGTGTCAAAGAGGCGCAAGAAAGAAAAGTTGCAATCGGACATTTTAATATTTCCAATACCGAAGGATTATGGGGAGTGTTTCGTGCGGCGCAATCCTTGAGCGTGCCGGTGATTATCGGCGTGTCGGAAGGCGAGAGAGATTTTATCGGAGTGAAACAAGTCGTAGCGCTCGTCAAAAGTCTGCGGGAGGAGTTTCAATACCCGATTTTTCTAAATGCTGACCATTGTTATTCTTTTGAAAAGGTAAAAGAGGCAATTGATGCCGGCTTTGACAGTGTTATTTATGACGGAGCAAAACTTCCTTTTGAAGAAAACGTAAAAATTGCCAAGCAGTGTGTGGAGTATGCGCGAGCCAGTGGTCGCGACGTGCTCGTGGAAGGTGAACTTGGTTACATCGGCACATCGTCAAAAATTTTGGATTCTGTGCCGGAAGGTGTTGACCTTTCCGAAAAATCTCTGACCGACCCAAACAAAGCAAGAGAATTTGTGGAAGCAACGGGTGTGGACATGCTCGCGCCGGCTGTCGGCAATTTTCACGGTATGCTTCGCGGCGGCGTGGACCCGAAACTGAATGTTGAACGAATCAATAAAATTTCCGAAACAGTCGGAATTCCAATTGTTTTGCACGGCGCATCAGGTAATTCTGAAGATGATGTAAGACAAGCTATCACAAACGGAATGGTGATTATTCACATCAACACAGAAATCCGTGTGGCATTCAGACAAGGTCTGATGAAAGGATTATCCGAAAATCCCGATGAAGTGGCTCCGTACAAATATCTGCGTCCTGCTGTTCAAGCAGTTGAAGACGTAGTTGCGAAAAAGCTAAAACTTTTTAATAACTTATAATATGAAAGTATACATAACACAGCCGATACCGGAAGTTGCGGAGAAGATGTTGCGGGATGCGGGGCATGAGGTGGATGTTAATCCGGAAAATAAAATTTTGAGCAAAACAGAACTTGTTGAAGTGCTCAAAGCAAAACCATATGATGCTGTGTTGTGTCTTTTGACCAACCAAATTGATGCGGAAATTTTTGATGCCTGCCCGACGGCCAAGATTTTTGCGAACTACGCTGTTGGCTACAACAACATTGATGTGGCTGAAGCAGACAAGCGGGGGATTGTTGTGACAAACACACCTGGAGCTCTGACTGACGCCGTGGCCGAGCACACTGTTGCACTGATGATGTCAGTTGTGAGAAGAGTGGTAGAGGCGGATAAATATTTACGAGAAGGTAAATTCAAAGGCTGGGAGCCGCTCGGCTTTCTCGGTACCGAACTCAAGGGCAAAACAGTCGGCATCCTCGGCGCCGGACGCATCGGTTATCGTGTCGGTCAGATTTTGCACAAAGGGTTTGATATGCTAGTTGCATATTACGATGTCAAAAGAAATAATGAATTTGAAAAAGAGCTCGGAGCGATATTTTACGAAAGTCCCGAAGAGCTTTTGAAAGTTTCTGATATTGTTTCGGTCCACGTGCCACTTCTTGACTCTACCAAACATTTAATAAACGCCGAGCGTCTGAAAATGATGAAGAAGTCGGCATACCTTGTGAACACATCGCGCGGTCCGGTGGTTGATGAAGTAGCGCTTGTTGAAGCATTACAAAACAAAACTATCGCTGGCGCCGGTCTGGACGTGTTTGAAAACGAACCTGTGCTTGCTCCCGGCTTGGCCGATTTGCCAAATATAGTTATCACTCCTCACATCGCTTCGGCCACTGTTCCTGCTAGAGAAGGAATGGCAGTTCTTGCTGCCCAAAATATCATTGACTTTTTTGAAGGAAAAACATCCTTGAACAAGATTGTAGTGTAATTGTTGTTTTTGATATAATTTTGATACAATTAAGTCATGTCAGAAGAAGTTAAATTTGAAGACGAAGATTTTAGAGAATACAGAGGATATAGAACTCCCATAGAGACTCTTGGCACTTTGGAAAATTTGGTGGTTAAAGTCGGTCTTGCAAAGGATGCCGCTTCGGCAAGTTATGTTCTTATTATCGTTGCCATTCTCTCTTTTGCCATTACGGCTTTTATTTTTATACGAATAATGTTTTCCTCTCTTAAGCCGCCGGTTTCAAATGACGTCATGATTCAAGCTTTGCAAAAAACTGAAAATAGCTACGGCCTTTAATAAGAAACAAGATATATGGTTGCCAAAAATAAATTTGCATCCGGGGGGCTTCACATTGATTGAGCTTTTGGTGGTTATCGCCATCATCGGGCTTTTATCCAGCGTGGTTTTAGCCAGCCTCAATACAGCCCGTATCAAAGGTCGCATCGCCAAGCGCCTCTCGGACATGAGAGAAATTCAAAAAGCCCTGGAGTTATATTATGACGCAAATGGTTCGTATCCAAATCCGGGCTGGGGATGGCGTTCGCAGTGCGCAAGCTGGAGCGGCCTTGCCTCAAACAATGTCATCCCCGGTATCGTGCCGACGTATATGCCGTCATTTCCAGCTGACCCAACAATGGATATTTCCGGAAGCAGAGCTTGTTATTTGTATCTTTCAAACGGTGCTGACTATGCATTGCTTGACCATGATGTTCCCGAACTTGAAGGCGGCGCCGCGCCGAATTATGCTTCGTATCCGGCTTTTGTTGATTCGAGTCGGCCGACATGGGCATGGAAGATTTCTTCTCCCGGAGGAACGAACTGGTAATTTTGCTTTTTTCTCTCGCTTCGGCTATACTCTGCCTCATGATTACACTCGATATTGAAGTCCGAAACAAGGACAATTCTCTGGATACGCTCCGCAAAGCGGGCAAGATGCCGGCGGTTTTTTACGGCCCCGGTAGCAGAGCAGAGCATGCTACGGGGCAAAGCAAGAAGACGGTAAGCACCTCCATCTCCATTTCTCAGAAAGATTTTTTGAAAGTTTGGAAAACTGCGGGGGAGTCGGGAGTCGTAACACTAAAAGGTCCGAAGGAAAATTTGGACACTCTTATACACGCCGTAGACATTGACCCGATTTCCGATATTCCCCGCCATGCCGACTTTTACGTATTTGAAAAAGGCAAGAAACTGGAAGTCTCCGTGCCGCTTGATTTCATTGGAGTTTCCCCTGTGGTAAAAGACTTAGGCGGTAGTTTGGTTAAAGCTCTGCATGAACTGAAAATTTCGGCAGACCCTCAACACATTCCGCACAATATAAAGGTAGACGTTTCGGCTATAGTAGATTTTGATAGCCAGATTTTAGCCAAAGACGTCATTCTTCCGAAAGAGGTCGTTTTAATTGAACTTGCTAATGAAGTGGTGGTCTCTGGAGCTCGTCCGAAGGAAGAAGAAAAAGAAGAAGCCTCTCCAGTCGACCTGTCTTCAATCGAAGTGGAAAAGAAAGGTAAGAAAGACCTGCCTGCGCAGGCAGGAGAAGAAAGCACTGAATCTGCTACAGAAATAAAGGAATCAGTAAAATAATATCTGTGATATTATATTTGTATGCGATTAAAAAGTATTTTTTCATTGATTTTTCTTATCTCTTATCTCTTATCTCCTATTTCTGCTTTAGCTTTAACTCAGCAGGAGCAAGAAGATGAATGGCGAGCCGAACTTGTAGAGACCGAAGACGACATTGCCAAATGGCAAGCTATTCTGGACAGTACCAAAGCCAACACAGCCTCGCTTCAGCAGGAAGCAGCTGTTTTAAACGCTAAAATAAAGCAAGCCAAAGCTTTTATAAAACAGAAAAACATCGCCATTGCTCAACTTGACCGTGACATCGCTCAAAAAAATACACATATAAAAAGTTTGGAAAAACAAATAAATGACGGACATGACTCTTTGTCCCAGATTTTGCGCAAGACAAACGAAATTGACCAATTTAGTTTGCCGGAGGTTATTCTTACCAATCAGAATCTCTCCGACTTTTTTATTGATATCGACACTTTTCAGTCGGTTAACAGGTCGCTTGAAGATTTGTTTAATCAGATACGAGCCACAAAAAACTTGACCGAAAAAGAAAAAGCGGCTTTAAATATGCAACTAGATAAAGAAGCGGATACAAAAGCGGTCGCTCAAGCTGAACAGAAAAAAGTGGAAGCAAACGAAAAAGAAAAAGCATATCTGATTAAAATTAGCAAAACGAATGAAAAAACATACGCCCAAGTTTTAGCTGAAAGAAAAGCCAGGGCAAATCAAATCCGCGCGGCTCTTTTCAATTTGCGCGACACGGCGGCTATCCCTTTTGGCGATGCTTTGCGCTATGCTCAAGAAGCAAATAGCAAAACCGGAGTGCGACCGGCCTTTCTTTTGGCCATTTTGACTCAAGAAAGTAATTTGGGTAAAAATGTCGGTTCGTGCTTTATGCTTGATTTGGATTCCGGAGATGGCTCTGGTAAAAATACCGGCACTTTATTTGAACGAGTAATGAAATCTCCGCGCGATACGGAACCGTTTAAAGCTATAACTCTACGACTTGGTTTTGATTGGAAAAACACAGCTGTATCTTGTCCTCCCAGCGCTAAATATACTTCCAACAGAGGATATGGCGGAGGAATGGGACCATCTCAATTTATTCCTTCAACATGGGAATTATTTAAAAGTCAGATTGGAAACATGTTAGGCATTTCTCCAGATTCGGCTAATCCTTGGAATCCTAAAGACGCTATTATGGCGACGGCAATATATATGTCGCAACTTGGAGCCCAGTCAGGGTCGTACACCGCTGAACGCAATGCCGCTTGCAAATATTATTCCGGCTCGTCATGTTCTTCGTCCAGAAGACCGCCGAACGTATCTTATGGCAATAGTGTTATGCAGATTGCTTCTAATATCCAGACAACCATGATTGACCCATTGAATTTTTAAATCTGGCGAATTTCTGCGTTAGAAAGGCAAACGTGTTCGTTAATGTACTACCAGTACATCTTCTCGCCCGTTTGCCTTCCCGCCTTGAACTTCATCCAGATTTAAAAATTCAATTCTAACTTTTAGATTTTTATGATATAATATTTATTATTGTCTAACATATATTTATATGAAAGGAGACGGTCATCGTAAAGAAAAAAAGAAACCAAAAAAGAAAAAATAATTTAAGTTGCAAAAATTCAGTTTTTTTGTTAGTGTATCTAAGTATTAATTATTCGTAGTCATTCGCAGATTCGCACACGATTTTCGTATACGCTCTTATGAAAAAAGACATACATCCGCAAAATTACAGACAGGTTTTATTTATTGACAACTCAAACGGAGCGGAGTTTATTATTCCATCCACGGTTGTTACCACTGAAACAGCTAAAGCCAAAGACAACCTGCCTGCCGGCAAGGCAGGAAAGGAGTATCCAGTTTACAGACTGGAAATTTCCAGCGCCTCACACCCATTTTATACAGGCAAAGAAAAACTTTTGGATACGGCCGGGCGCGTGGAGAAATTTAAAGCTCGCCAAGCTACAGCAAAAGTTGCTAAAGCTAAAGTCGGAAAGAAGAAATAACTACTATCTTTATTTTTTAACAGATGCAGTTATGAGGCTGCATCTTTTGCTGTATAATTAAAAAGGCAAAAATCAAAATGAAAAATGACAATGTAAAATGCAAAATCTTGAATTCATCATTTTTAATTTTGAATTGTAATTTTACATTTTGATTTTTAAATTTTACATTTACTACCGTGGAACTGGAAAAATATATAAAAAATTCAAAAACTTCTTACCTGGCTCAAAGTTATAAAGAATTGGATGAGAAAGAAAACACTACGAAACAAATGATAGCAAGTGACCCCTCACTTGCTGATTTGGCGCATACGGAACTGGAGGAGATTAAATTGCAAAAAGAAGCATTATTAAAACAGATGGAAGAAATTTTGTCCGCCAAAGGCGGATTCGCCTCTGGCGGAAAAGAAGACGATGAATTTCCGAATGAGATTATTTTGGAAATGCGGGCTGGCGCCGGCGGGGAAGAAGCCTCTCTTTTTGCCGAGGAACTGGCTCATATGTACACACGATATGCCGAAAATAAAGGTTGGAATGTAACTGTAGTAGATGAGTCACGAAGCGCTGTCGGCGGATACAAAGAAGCATCATTTGAAATACGAGGTAAAGATGTCTATAAAAATTTGCGTTTTGAAACTGGCGTCCATCGTGTCCAACGAGTTCCAGCCACGGAAAAAATCGGCCGGGTCCACACTTCCACAGCATCGGTCGCAGTACTCCCTGTTCGCAAGAAAACAAGTATTGAAATCAAACCTTCCGACCTGGAAATAGAAACATCGCGTTCTGGCGGGGCGGGAGGACAGAATGTAAATAAAGTGGAAACTGCGGTTCGCATTAAACACATTCCGAGCGGTATTGATGTTCGCTCCACTTCGCAACGAAGTCAGCTCAAAAATAAAGAGATGGCAATGAGCATTCTTATTGCCAAACTTGAAGCAAAAAAGGAGGAAGAAGAAGCCGCTAAATATTCTGCAGACCGAAAAAACCAAATAGGCACGGCCGACCGCTCCGAAAAAATCCGGACATACAACATCCTCCAAGACCGCATCACTGACCATCGCATTAAACAATCCTGGCATAACATAGAAAAAATAATGGATGGTGGCATAGAACCAATCCTTGAAGCAATGACAACCTACGACGGAAAAGGAACTGCCCTAGATGACTCAGAGTAAAATGAGTATCTTGCAATAAATACATATGTATGTATAATACATATATATTATACATATCATAAAAATATGAAATCCATAACATTCACAAACAACCTTTCCGTCGATATTATGCAATGGATAGAAAAATATTCTGCTAGTCAGAAAGTGACACGCAGGGCTGTTTTGGAAAAAGCTTTGACTGAGTTTCGTAAATCAGTTCGCAGAAAAGAGTATTCAGACTCTTTTCGGCGAGCGCGTTTAGATGCAGATATAAAACAGATGTCAGAAAACGGTCTTGGTGATTATCTAAGGCACCTATCATATCTTGAAAAATAAGATGCTCCAGAAAGATATTTATTTGGCCGACTTAAATCCTGTAAAGGGTAAGGAGCAAAAGGGTTTGCTACTATATTCTCCATATATATGAAAGAAGCACAAACAGACGAAAAAGCTAACAAAGGCGTGGTAGACGCCCTTTTTGATGTTGGGGCGCATTTTGGATTTGTCAAAAGCCGTAGACATCCGAGCTCAAAACCCTTTATTTTTGGGGTTAAAAATAAAATTGAGATATTTGACCTGGAAAAAACTAGCGAAGCTCTCCACAAGGCGCTTGAATTTGTTGAGACACTTGGCTCAAAAAATGCTATGATACTCTTTGTCAGCGGTAAAGAAGAAGCAAAAAAAGCCATTGTCTCTACGGCAGAGAGCATAGGAATGCCGTATGTCGCCGGCCGATTTATTGGCGGCACCCTGACCAACTTTCCGCAAATTCGCAAGCGAGTGGAAAAAATGGAAATGCTTGTTTCCCAAAGAGATAAGGGAGAGTTGGCAAAATATACAAAAAAGGAACGGCTCTTGATTGACCGTGATATTGCCAAACTAAAAGAATTTTTCTTTGGTATTAGTGTAATGAAAAATCTCCCCCAAGCTGTTTTTGTGGTGGACAGCAAAAAGGAATCAATCGCAGTCAGAGAAGCCAAAAGAATCGGCATTCCGGTCGTTAGTTTGTCTGGCACGGACAATAATTTAAACGAAGTGGAATTTCCTATCCCGGGAAATGACGCGTCGCGAAAAAGTATAGAATTTTTCTTGGAACAAATTGCTAAGGCATACAAAGCAGGACAGATGAAAATACAGAGTTCGTAAAATTGCAAGTTTATAAAGTTTGTAAAGTAGAATATGAATTAACTTTATAACTTTATAACTTTATAAACTTTATAACTAACTTTATGATTACAACAGAACTTGTCAAAAAGTTGCGTGACATGACCGGAATCTCTGTTATGCAATGCAAAAAAGCTCTTGAGGAAGCGGGAGGGGACTTGGAAAAAGCCACGGTTCTTCTTCAGAAAAAGAGTGCCGGCCAAACTTTGAAAAAAAGCGGACGAACTCTAGGAGCCGGAGTGATATCTTCTTACGTTCATGCTACAGGAAATGTCGGCAGTATGGTAGAATTACTTTGTGAGACTGACTTTGTGGCAAAAAACGAAGAATTTAAGACTTTAGCTCGGGATATAGCCATGCATGCCACAGCGATGAATCCAGAGGATGAAAAAGCTATCATGGAAGAGCCCTTTATAAAAAATCCGGAAGTAACCGTTAAGAACTTGCTCGAACAGGCAATTGCTAAATTTGGCGAAAGAATAGAGCTATCGCGTTTTGTGCGTTATTCTGTTTCAAATTAGTATTTAATTCAAAAACCTCCTATGATGACAACAATATTTATAATTTCCATGTTTGCCATTTGTCTCCAACTGGGCGCCAAGGTCTTTGAAGTAAAAGTGAGTAAAATACATTTTTTATCAAAGCTTCTAGAGAAAGGTGATAAAAAAATCCATCAACTTATTGGACGCACTATATCTAAATATCATCATTACAAAAAAATTGCCAATATTTTCATATTCGATTTCCTGCCCAGATTTTTGTATGAGATGTTGGTTCAGACCAAAGACTTTGTGGCCAAGAAATACTATGAAGCCGGAAACGATTTTCGCGGCAGGCGAATATTAAAAAGCACCGGGTCAGTCTCCTTTTTTCTTGAAAAGTTATCGGAAAATAAATCACCAACAGACTCTGGCAAAATCTAGAAGAATTTCTCCTTTTGTGTTACATTAATTTTGTTTCTGTTTCTTGCCGCCTTAGCTCAGCCTCGACGCTCAGTAGAGGTCGGGGAGCCGACCGAAAGCGTCGGCTTTGGTAGAGACCACATGGGATACGTATATATTCTCAAAAATTCTAAAGGAAACTTCTATATCGGAAGTACTCCCGATTTAAGTAGAAGAATTAAGCAACATCTATCGGGTCATACACATTCCACGCATAGAATGCAAGATTTGAATTTGGTATTCTAGCAAAAGTTCGATTCACTTCAAATTGCAAGGAAAATAGAAAGTAAATTAAAAAAGCTTAAGCGACAGGATTATATTGAGAAAATTATAAAAGAAGGATATATTAAGATAACGCCACCTTAGCTCAGTTGGCAGAGCAACGCTTTTGTAAAGCGTGGGTCGTCAGTTCGAATCTGACA
>JACQNQ010000032.1 GCA_016202965.1 Candidatus Zambryskiibacteriota bacterium
CTGTAATTTTGATTTTTATATTTTACATTACTTCAAGTACTCTGGCGCATATATATGCAACCAATCAAAGAATTCCATCATAACTAAAACTGCTCCGAACTGATTATTTTTCGAACCGCGCTCCATAACTATCGCGTAGGCGTACTTTGGCTCTTTATACGGCCAGAAACCGACAACCCAGGAGTTAACCAAGTCTTTGGAAATACCGAGCTGAGCAGTGCCGGTTTTTGAAGCCGCTTCAACAAAAGGAAAGTTCAGCGCCTGCGATGTTCCTTCGGTCACTCCAAGACGCATGCCTTCTTTGACTATTTTAAAAAAACTTTGGTCAAGATTTATCGTCTCCGTGCCGAGATCGTCTTGAGCGTCCAGTCGTCCGTTTGAAACAAAATTCCGAGAAGAAGGTTCAAAACTGCCGGCAATGTCGGCCTCGGGACGTTTAATAAAAGTCGGAGTCACAAGCGTTCCTTCGTTTGCTATGGCCGAGACTGCTCGGACAACCTGCATTGGAGAGACTTGAAAACCGTATTGGCCGATAGCCGTGTTATAAGTATCTCCCACTCGCCAAGCTTCACCGTTAAAATTTTTTGCTTTCCAAGCCGGGCTCGGAATAGTGCCGGCTTTTTCTCCGGGGAAATAAAGGCCGGTAGTTGTGCCAAAGCCGAACATCTTGGCATATTTTTCTATACTGGCTATGCCTATGCCTTTTTGATTTTTGTATCCGCCGCCCACTTCATAAAAATAAACGTTTGATGAGACTGCCAGAGCTTGGCGAAGGTCAACATAACCGTGAGCTTTCCAGTCCAAAAAAACCGAAGGTTTGTCGGGAAAAAACGGATTGGGCACCGAGATTGAACCGGTAGAAAGAATGACTGCGCGAGGGTCAATAACATGTTCGTTTAGAACTCCCATAGCCACAAACAGTTTCATGATTGAACCGGGTGTGTATAGACCGTCGACAAGACGGTTGAGAAAAGGGTGATTGCCGGAATTGACCCATGAAGCGATTTTCTTATTGTCGGAGCCGTCAGTCATTACTTGCGAATCGTATTCGGGAAAATTACTGGCAGCTAGAATTTCCCCCGTATGAATATCCATTACTACTCCCGCTCCGCCTTTATACCCAGCTCTGCCGGCAATATCTAAAAGCGAACTGGCAAGTTTCTTCTGTAATTTTATATCCAAAGAGAGACTTATATTTTCTCCATTTTTGGCCGGCTCTATAACACTTTCGGAGATAATGTTGCCTTTGACATCGGTTTCAACGATTTTTGTGCCATTTTTTCCGGAAAGTTTTTCATCATATATTTTTTCAAGACCGTCTTTCGGTTCAAACTGGTCCTGATAATACAGTCCTTTGGAATCTTTTGTCGGATATTTAATGTAGCCCAAAATAGTGGAGAGTCCGGCAGACGGAAGGTAAACTCGCAGAGAAAAATCCGAAGACTCCCGATTTATGGCATTCCAAACCAAGGGCGCGTCATTTCTGTCGTATATGACGCCACGGGGAGCAATTATCACTGTCTTCTGAAGATTATTGCTGTCACTTCTGTCACGAAATGCTTGACCCCGAATCACTTCCAAATCCCATAACCTATAAATAAAAACTGTGCCGATAAGAACAATGAAAAATGCGACCAGAGTAAAAACATTTTTATCAATCGGACGTTCTATCCGGCCTTCAAACTGGTCCGTGTCAAAATCCGGCAAATTTTCCGAGTCAATAAAAATCTCATCTGGGTCGATGGGCGCGGTACTGCGACGCTTGTTTTTTTTAAAAAATTTTTTAAAGTTTGAAAGCATAAGTTTTTTAAAAATGTGAAAGCGTAAAAGTATTCAGTGTAAAAATAGTGAATTTGTATTTCACTTAGTACTAAGCACTTTCACACTCGTATTCTGCTGCGAATGAACATAACAGTGATTAAAAATACCACTGTAAATGTAAGCGCAGTGAACGGAAATGTATAGTGGGCAGAATACAATGTATCAAAAAGAAATCCAAAAAATAAAATTTCCAGATAAAACGGAAAGTAAATGGTCAGAGCCATAAGAACTACCGCCGAAACCCACCAAGGTAAGACAATAACCAAGACAAAAACAACAATGAAAGATGCAACGCGTATCATCGGCCGATTCATGGGCCAATCATATCACTAATTTTCTGTAACAAAAATCGCTGAGATTGAAAATCCGGCGATGACGAGAAGAGCGACGGGCTTGTCCTCTATTTTTTGCAAGAACACGGCGAAATTCCCCTTACATCCCCTTTCCGCCGTGTTCTGCGGGGACGGACGGGATTTTTGGCGGTGGCAAATTGTCAGTTCTCAGGCTTTACAGTCGTGATTTTGATTAGATACTTTGTTTGGTAATATAAAAACTACCCTTTCGGGTAGTTTTTATATTAATTTCCGACCATAGTAAATGGCTGATCACTTACATCCCAATTTCCCGGCTTATTATTAACTCCGTCCCACAACAGCATCTCACCTTTATCATTTTCGGAGAGGATGAGTATTTTGTAGTTCCCCGGTGGAACTCCTTCCCACATCACCCAGTCTCCTCCCGGGTCAAGATTCGCTACACTTCCCCCATCCCACGGAAGAGACATGGTCGTAGCTAATAGTTCTGCGCCTAGTGGATCAACTTCATAAGGCGAAGCCCCAATTGATCCAAGAATCAATTTTGACGGATCAGAATTATTAGTTGCCTCCGGTTTTACCAAATACGCTGCTATTCTGTGCCACCCGCCACTCCATGTGACAGTATATGTTGGAACAACGAACTGCATTAATGTCTCCCCGCCATTGGGAAATGTTACAACTACTGGCGGAACTGTTTTGCAATTGCCACCATATTCTTTAACAACCACACCGCTCGCGCCTTCATTGCAAAATGTAATTTTTTCATCAGCGCATACTTTCGTATTCTCCGTTGTTTCTCCTCTTTGGCTTTTTGATGAACTTCTCAAGCAAGCCCCAAGCATCTGAATGCCTTGCTTTTGGCTCAACTGCATTAATTTTTTACCTGTTTGTTGTTCGAAACAGGGGCGCTCCAATACAGACGAGCAGGTTTGTTCTGCTCCCTTGAAAAGGTTGCCGCTGGAAGATACAACACCGATACCAGCTAGGAAAGCTAACCCGAGGCCACCATAACGTAATAAAGTTGGATTCATACTTTTACATTCTTTAATTTTTATAAACTCTATGGTATTTCCATGATTCGACCTATTTATTTTATCACAAAAATACTATGACATTTCGCATACAGGTTTATTATAACACAATTGTTACTTTCTGATATAACATCGGCAAAGCGTCCTGCCTCATACGAAACTTCGTGCCGTGATTGGGAGAAACGGGGAGAAACGAGGGAGAAACGGGGTCAGGCACTGTTAATTTCAGGCACTGTTAATTTGGGAGCCTCTCTTAACAGGAGTTTCGACCATTGCATGGTCAGTACCCGTTTCCCATTTTCTCACGATATCAGAATATCGCTCAAAAATATGGGAGAACGGCTTCGAATTCTGCACGGAAGTGCCTCAAGGCACTTCCTCCTACGCACCAAGAAAAATGGCC
>JACQNQ010000031.1 GCA_016202965.1 Candidatus Zambryskiibacteriota bacterium
AAAATTAACCTAATTTCTAATTATTCTAATTAACCTAAATAAGTCCAATGAGTAATTCAAATTAGTCACTGGTATTTGGTTATTATTTAGAAATTAGTATAATTAGGTCAATTAGAAATTATTGATTATGACTTGGATAAAAGTAAAAAGAATAGTGCGTTCTGGATTCTTTTCCTTTTGGCGCAATGGTTTTGTCTCTTTGTCGTCTATTTTGGTCATGGTGGTCACTCTTTTTGTCATCGGTTCCACTATTTTTTCCGGGGCTATTTTACAATCTACTTTGGAGCAGATTAAAGACAAAGTTGATGTCAATGTTTATTTAACGCGGACAGCGAACGAAAGCGATATCCTGGCTTTGAAAAAAAATCTGGAACACCTGGCGGAAGTATCTGTAGTTAACTATGTTTCCCGAGACGAAGCTTTGGAAAATTTCAAAAAACGCCATCAAAACGATCAGTTTACACTTCAAGCGTTGGATGAATTGGGCACGAACCCTCTCGGAGCCACTTTAAATATCAAAGCCAAAGACCCGTCGCAGTATCAAAGCATCGCAAATTTTCTGAATAACAAAAGCGCTTTGCCTGACGGAACGACTATCATAGATAAAATCAATTATTTTCAAAACAAAGAAGCTATAGACCGCTTAACCAATATTATAAACTCGTCTGACCGTCTTGGCTTCATATTGACCGTCCTGCTTATTATTATTTCTGTTCTGATTACTTTTAACACTCTGCGTCTGGTCATCTATATGTCACGGGACGAAATATCGGTTATGCGTCTGGTTGGTGCTTCAAGAAATTATATCCGCGGGCCGTTTTTTGTGGCCGGAGCGATTTACGGGTTTATCTCGGCCATGATTACTCTGATATTGTTTTATCCGATTACTCTCTGGCTTGGCAGAACCACCGAAGATTTTTTTGTCGGACTTAATGTTTTTCATTATTACACCTCCAACTTCGGACAGATTTTTCTGACTATCATCATGTCCGGCATATCTATCGGAGCGGTTTCCAGTTATCTTGCTGTCCGCAAGTATCTCAAAGTATGACTTCCACATTTGACCAATCTCTGCGTTGCTCGCTCCGTTTGCTCCCGCAATGTAGGTTACTACATTTTGGTCACAATACTCACTCGCGCCTTGACCTTGGTTCAAATCTGAAAGTCATATATCATAGGTATAAAGATTTAAAAATTTAAATATACTGAATGACCATGACGACAAAAAAGAAAAATCATAAATATATTTTCATAGTGGGAGGAGTGATGTCCGGCGTGGGAAAAGGCATCGCCACATCATCCATTGGCAAAATCCTTCAGTCAAAAGGATTCAAGGTCAACCCCATCAAGGTTGACCCTTATTTAAATGTGGATGCCGGCACCATGAATCCGACCGAGCACGGCGAAGTTTTTGTTCTGGATTCTGGACTGGAGACGGACCAGGATATGGGCAACTATGAAAGATTTTTGGAAATGGATTTGAACCCGGACGATTATATGACTTCCGGCATGGTTTACAAGCACGTTATTGATAAAGAAAGAAATCTTGGATACAGAGGAAAATTTGTGGAAGCCATACCGCACGTGACCGACGAAATCACCAGAAGGATTAAACATGCCGCCGAAAAAAATCAATCCGATATCTCCATCATAGAAATCGGTGGCACTATCGGCGATTACCAAAATATTCTTTTTATAGAAGCGGCCAGAATATTAAAAATAAAAAATCCCCAGGATGTGATGTTTATCATGGTTTCTTACTTGCCTGTGCCTGGAACAATAGGCGAAATGAAAACTCGCCCAACACAAAACGCTGTCCGCCAGCTGAACTCATACGGCGTTCAACCGGATGCTATTATTGCCCGCGGAGAATTTCCGCTTGACCAAAAAAGAAAAGAAAAACTGGCTATTTGGTGCAGCGTTCCGGTGGAAAATGTCATCTCTGCTCCGGACATTCTAAGTATTTACGATGTGCCTCTCAATTTTGAAAGAGACAAAATAAGTTCTGTTATCATGAAGTCTCTCCATATGCGCACAAAAGCCCGCAACGGAGAGCTTCTCGAGTGGAAAAAATTTGTCAAAAAGAGAAACAAAGCAAAACACAAACTGGAAGTGGCCGTGGTTGGCAAGTATTTTGATACCGGAGACTTTATGCTTTCTGATGCCTACCTGTCTGTCATTGAAGCCATTAAGTTTTCGTCATATTGGAAAGATGCAAACACTCGCCTGACTTGGATCAATTCAAAAGAATATGAAGCCAATCCGAAAAAAGTAACAGAATTGAAAAAATTTGACGGTATTATCGTTCCGGGCGGATTTGGCGAGACCGGTGTAGAGGGTGTGATATTGGCAATAGAATATGTCAGGAAAAATAAAATTCCGTATCTCGGACTGTGCTACGGCATGCAATTGGCTGTTATAGAATTTTGCCGGAATGTTTTGGGATGGAAAGAAGCTCACACTTCGGAAATAAACGCTCACAGTCCGCACGTGGTTATAGACATAATGCCGGAACAGAAGAAAAATCTGGAGAGCGCAAACTATGGGGCAACGATGCGTCTCGGAGCGTATCCTGCCGTACTAAAGGAGGGAACAATTGCTCGTGAAGCATACTTGTCCGCCGGAGCCTCGGCGAAGGCAGATGGTACCGTTGAAATTTCCGAGCGCCACCGTCATCGCTACGAGGTCAACCCAGAACACATTTCCGAAATAGAAAAAGGAGGTTTGGTTTTCTCCGGCGCCTCCCCAGACGGTCGACTTATGGAAATAGCCGAACTGCCTCGCTCCATTCACCCCTTCTTCCTCGGCACCCAATTCCACCCAGAATTCAAAGCTAGACCGCTCCATCCACATCCGCTATTTACTGAATTCGTATCCGCTTGTTTGAAAAAGAAATAGGATTAAGATGTCTGAGAATACAAAAAACCTTCAAAGAATATTAGAATTTACAAAACTACTTCATAAATTTCGAAGTGTTAATCGGACAGTATCAATAAGCGGAACTGACAGGGAAGAAAACGATGTCGAGCATAGTTATATGCTGGCAATGCTCGCGGACTATGTTGTTTCTATTGAAAATTTAAAATTGGATAGACACAAAGTAATGCTTTATTGTCTGACGCATGATTTGGTTGAAGCCTACGCCGGTGATACTTATTTTTACTCTCACGATAGTGACCACGTTAATTCCAAACATAAGCGTGAATTTGACGCGCTTAATCAAATGCAACGAGAATTTCCTGAACACGAAAATTTGTGGAAAATTATAGAAAACTACGAGGCGAGAGAAGACGAAGAATCTCGTTTTGTATATGCGCTTGATAAAGTCCAGCCGGTCATTCATATTTACTTGGATGGCGGTAAGTCTTGGAAGAAATACAACGTAAAACTTGAACATTTGACGGAAAAGAAAAATGACAAGATAAAAATCTCTCCTGTCATAGAAAAATACTGGAACGAACTTCTGGAAATCTTGGAGCGAAACCAATCCACACTTTTTCCTAAGTAATTTTTGTAATTTTTCAACTTCTCACATACACCAAAATTACGCACGTGCGTAATTTTGGTGTATGTGAGAAGTAAAGTTTTTTCTTTTGTATGCTGGACTTTACTTTAATACTGCGATTGAAAAATTGAGTTTTTTCAGGTATTGTTTTGTTATTGCGGGATCGTCTAACTTGCCCCGCCAAATTGTATGGATCATTTCCTTTACATACTTAATAATGCTTTAGGAAAATATTATATAGGAATAACAAAGTTACTTCCAAATGATAGATTAGTTAGACATAATAGGGGAGAAGTAACTTCTACTAAATCGGGAAGACCATGGAAAATCATATATACTGAAGTACATAAGATTATAAAGACGCAAGAGTAAGAGAAAAACAGATAAAAAGTTGGAAGAATGGAAATGCTTTTAAAAAATTTCTCTCCAGAACTGCGGGATCGGCTAATGGTAGGCCCCGAGACTCTGAATCTCGTTATCTTGGTTCGAATCCAAGTCCCGCAGCTCTGGAGAGAAATTAATTTGGCGGGGTGAAGTAGGACAACAGATTCTGGATCTGTTTATCTTGGTTCGAGCCCAAGTCCCGCAGCAGAATCAAACGCAACGAACTCTGAATTTGGATATGGAAGGGTTCGCGGAATTTTCCAGCAGGAAAATATCCGTGACCTAGGGAGGAATCCGCGCTGGCTTAGGCTTTCTTTTTTGGCGAAATTCAGGAGGGCTACAAAATTGATTAAAGTTCTCATATCTGTTAGTATAATACTACGAACGAAATCAAGCAACAGTTAAATGTTATCAATATATGGAAAGTAATCAACTAGGACTGAAAATAAAAAAATTGCGACAAAAATTGGAGCTTTCCCAAGACGATTTTGCTCGCAAAGCGGATGTGGCTTATACAACACTAACTAAGATTGAAACTGGTGTTATTAAAAAGCCATCCGTTTTTGTTGTGAGCAAAATCGCCAAAGCTCTT
>JACQNQ010000033.1 GCA_016202965.1 Candidatus Zambryskiibacteriota bacterium
CCGCGGCCTCTAACGGGATTATATGGTAACAGTATAAAACATATGCTCTTGCGGAGCAACACCAAGCGCAGTAAAATGAATGGATGACTAATGAAAATAATGTTTTCCAAAAAAGCCACTTTAAAACTCTGACAAAGCGGGAACTCCATGATACGGCCGTGGAAAGAATTCATTTAATAGCCAAAGAATTTACAGCTGGTTTTGATTTTCTGAAAGATTACCCAAAATCTGTGACTATTTTTGGTAGTTCACATATTACAGAAAATAATCCTTACTATTGGAAAGCCCGTTCATTGGGAGGACTTATTATTAAAGATTTAAAGTACTCCGTCATTACCGGAGGAGGTCCGGGCATTATGGAAGCGGTCAATCGCGGCGCTTTTGAAGCGGGCGGAAATTCGCTGGGATTGACCATAGAATTGTCTCACGAGCAGATTCGCAATAAATATCTGACTAAAAATCTGGACTTTTATTATTTTTTCAGCAGAAAAGTATGTATGGCTTTTTCGGCGGAAGCTTTCGTCTTTTTCCCCGGCGGACTTGGAACCTTGAATGAATTCTTTGAAATCATCACCCTTGTCCAAACAGGCAAGATAGAGAGATTGCCTATTATTTTAGTCGGCAGCGAGTTCTGGAACAAAGTGGATAATTTTATGAAAAAAGAATTGTTGGTCAGAGAGTTGATAGAGTCGGAGGATGTTAATATTTATACTATTACGGATGACGAAAATGAGATTTTAGAAATTATACGCAATGCTCCTGTTACAAATGGCGTGAAGCTGACACATACAAATTAACTTTAAGAAGTTTTCCTTTTTGAACGAATATATTCAATAATGCCCGGCAAAAGAGAAACGAAAATGATAGCCAGAATAATCGGGGTCAGATATAAATGTGTTTCGGGAAATTGACTGCCAAGGAAAAATCCTAAAGAAGTTATTCCGCATGTCCATAACAAAGCGCCGATAGTGCTGAAAATAAGAAATCTATTGCGAGGCACTTCTCCCGCGCCGGCCAAAATCGGAGCAAATGACCTGACAACAGGAATAAATCTGGAAAAAAGAATGGTTTTGTTTCCGTATTTTTTATAAAAATCTTCCGTATAGTCAAGATGCCTTTTCTTAAACCAATATCGGTCATTGCTTCGCAAGATAAAATTGCGAAGTTTTTTGCCCATAACATAACTGAAAATATATCCGAAAAAACTGGCCGTAAGAAGCGTGAGGATAAGAAGCATAATATTAAAATGTCCCGCAGAAGCCAGAAAACCGGTTGTAAAAAGCAAGCTGTCTCCCGGAAAGAAAAAAGTCAGCGGAAAGGATTCCAAAAAAATAATCAGAAATAAAATTCCATATCCCCAATATCCGGCTGTCTGTATTATATGTATCAAATAATCCATGAGAGGTATTGTAGCACAAATTTCTAATTTCTAATTTTCAATTTTTAAACGAAAAAACCTGAAGTACCAGTGCTTGACAGATAATATATAGTATGATACGCTTTAACTAGGAGGCTACGCTAATAAAAAAGTTCAATTTGCTCGTGGTCGGATTGTGGTTCTTTATTTTCGCCATGTCACTCTTTTCCACTTTTGGAGGAGGAGGCGAACATGCATCGTGGATGGAGAGAAGACATCTTGAAACCATCCTCACTATAAACAGGGGTTTTTGGCGCTACATGCCATTTGAACTTCACGCAAAAGAAGCGGACCAGCTCGCTCTGGACGATTCGGAGATGACTCAAATGTTTCTCCGGGAAAGTTTCGTCTATCTTGCCGTTCTCGTAGTCGTGCTGAATATTGCGTTCTACGCCGGCCGCGGAGACATCGAGAGATGGAGTAAGTGTCCTATCGTAGCCATCTCCAAAAAATGGCGTTCAATTAAATTCAAAGCGCGTCAAAAGAGAAATGGTATTACGCTCCGGAATCCGGGACACAACAAAATTATCTCGGGACTCGAACTTCACTGAGAACCGGACACTTGGCGCAAAGCCCCGCGATGTTCTGCGGGGCTTTTTTTATGCAAAAAATTATCTCGTCTATTCCTTAATAACATACACCAAACTTACGCACGTGCGTAAGTTTGGTGTATGTTGAAATTATGTTAGAGAACTAGACATAAAAGACTTTTATTTACTTAAAATGTTATTTGTGTCTTATTTTTTTATCCACAAAATTTTGGCGTTTAGCAACAGTTTGTGCACACCATATGCACGGAATTATCCGGAAATGCTTTTGACAAAAAGAAAACAAGTCGCCTAAAATTATATTAGTTACCTCCGCTAGAGAAATCCCCTTTAAAAAAATTTGCTTAATCGTCTTGCCTATGCCAAGTTATGAGCTTGCCATCAAAGACCGAAATTATTGCACCAGAGGGATTATACTTTAGACAAAGAGGTAACCCTAAAAAAACAAAACCTTTCGTGGTTTACCACGGAGGTTTTGTTTTTTGTGCTAGAATGGTTTTATGAAAAAAATTCTGTCACACCCTTTATTTGAAAAAATAAAAAAGCTGGCATTAGGACACAAAATAGTAAGCGGGCTTATTATCATGGTTATTATCGGCGCTAGCTACTACGGATATAAAAAGTTTACTTCTACTTCCGGAGAAACCAGATATGTTGAAACTGCGGTAACAAAAGGAACATTGGTTACATATATAAGCGGTAGCGGACAGGTTTCCGCGACAAATCAAATAGATGTTAAGGCAAAAGTTTCCGGAGATATTACCTGGGTGGGAGTGAAAGCGGGACAGAACGTATATGCCGGCCAAACTCTAGCCGCTATTGATGACAGGGACGCCAAATCTCTAGTAGCTGAAGCGGAAGCTTCCCTAGAGCAAGCCAAACTGCAATTCCAAAAAGACCAAGTGGCGGCGCCTATTGATTATCAAAAATTAATTGACGCTATTGCTAACGCTAAAGACGATTTGGCTACAGAATACAATGACACATTTAACGCCATATCAAAGGCCTACTTGGACTTGCCGGCAGTGGTGACGGGAAGTGAAAATATTCTTTACGGATATGATTTGAGTTCAAACCACAGTCAGACAAATGTAAATATTCTTAAAGACCTGATTAATAACAGCAATGTTTCAAATAATGCTGATATTTTAAAAATAAAAATCTTCGCGGACAGCGCTGAAAACGATTATAAAATGGCCCGGGAAAAATACGATGCTACTCTTTTGAGATACAAACAAATAAACAGAACTTCGGATCCTATTATACTTGAAAATCTCCTGGCAAAGTCGATTGACACAGCAACCGCTATCGCTTTAGCCGTTCAAAGCGAGCTAAATTTTCTGAGTACTGTCTTTGATATAACGGATGTCTACAAAATTAATATTCCAACCGGAGTTATCTCCATACAAACAAATGCCAGAAGCTATCTTTCCACAGCAAATGAGAATCTTAGTTCGCTTTTATCCCGGAAAAAATCGATTGAGGAAATTAAACAAACGATAAAAACGAACGAACAAAATCTTGTATTGTTAAAAGTTGGAAACTCAAGCGGTGATAACCCCATTAGTCTGCAAATATCAAAAAATAATTTGACTAAACAAGAAAGAGCCCTATCAGATTTAAAAACGGATTTAAACAATCATACTATTGTCGCGACTTTTGCCGGCACTTTGGCTTCTGTTCAAGCCAAAGCCGGAGAGAGTGCCGGAATAATCGCCACCATTATTACCAAACAGCAAGTGGCGGAACTGTCGATGAACGAGGTGGATGCCGCAAAAATAAATCTTGGACAAAAAACCACACTGACTTTTGACGCTATAGCTGACTTGACTCTGGCAGGAACAGTGGCCGAAATAGACCCAGTCGGGACAGTTTCGCAAGGAGTGGTTACATACAAAGTAAAAATTAGTTTTGATACGCAAGACTCCAAAATAAAATCCGGAATGAGCGTCAGTGCAAATATTATTACTGGCATAAAACAAGATGTGCTTATAGTTCCAAATAGCGCCGTCAAAACTTCCGGAGGACTCTCATATGTGGAAATTTTTGACAGTCCGCTTTCCAGTGTAACATCTGCTAGCGGAGCGGTTTCAAGTAGCCCACCGCAAAGAAGAGAAGTGGTAATCGGCTTATCAAACGACACTTCCACTGAAATAATTTCGGGATTGAACGAAGGGGACCTGGTTGTCAGCCGAACAGTCTCTCCAACAACGGCCACTACTCAGACCGCGCCAAGTATTTTTGGCGGACTGGGTGGAAACAGAAGCGGAGGAGGCAACATGCGCAGATTAGGACAATAAAAACAGTGATTGAAGTTAAAAATATTACAAAAACATACAAAACCGGCGATATTGACTTTCAGGCTCTTTCCGATGTCAGTTTTACTATCCAAGACGGAGAATTTGTAGCCATTATGGGACCATCCGGTTCCGGCAAATCCACTATGATGCACATCCTCGGATGTTTGGATACACCAACACTAGGGACATATTATTTGGACGGAAAAGATGTCTCTGTGCTGACAGATGATGAACTGGCCGATATTCGCAAAGATAAAATCGGCTTTGTTTTTCAGTCATTTAACCTGCTACCGCGCACAACTGTCATCCGTAATGTTTCACTGCCTTTGGTTTATGCCGGTCTAAAAAAGGAAGAAAGGACGGAGAGAGCCGTAGCATCTCTTATAGCCGCCGGAATGGACGAGGGTCATTTTCATCACAAAGGGAGCCAACTTTCCGGCGGACAGATTCAAAGAGTGGCAATAGCCAGGGCTCTAGTGAACAATCCCTCACTCATACTGGCTGACGAACCGACTGGAAATCTTGATACCAAAACCGGAGAGATTGTGCTCGGCACATTTCAAAAATTAAACAAAGAAGAAAATCGGACAATTATTCTTATCACTCATGAACATGATGTGGCTATGCATGCCGAACGGATTATACACATTAAAGACGGAAAAATTATTTCTGACAGGAAAAACGACCAAAGAAAAATAATTTCTTAAATTATGAAAATCACGGATATATTAGAAGAAACATATTCGGCCTTGAGCGCCAACAAAATCCGTTCCGGGCTGACTATGCTTGGTATTATTATCGGCATCAGCTCGGTTATCGCCATGACCTCCATAGGCACCGGCGCCAAAAATTCCATCCAATCATCAATCGAAGGCCTTGGCTCAAATCTTTTGACTATCTTTCCCGGAGTTGTCCAACCCGGCAGAGGAATAGTTTCTTCCGGTCGCGGTTCAAGTCAAAGTTTAAAAAATACCGACTTGGATGTTTTGAAACAATTAAACGGCATAGCCGGGATTTCTCCGGAAAATTCCCGCCGATTCCAAGTGGTCGCAAAAAATGGAAATAATACAAATACCACAATCACCGGCGCAACATCGGCTTACGAAACGGTGCATAACATTACAATTTCCGAAGGTTCATTTATCACAGAAGCAAACGACAGAAGTATCGGCAGACAAGCGGTTCTGGGAGCGACGGTGGCAACAGACCTTTTTGGAAGCGACGACCCTCTTGGCTCTGTCATACGCATAAATCAAGTTAACTTCAATATAATCGGTGTTTTGAAAAGCAAAGGCGGAGTTGGATTTTCCGGACCGGACGATATGATTTTTGTTCCACTCTCCACCATGCAGAAAATTCTCTCCGGAGCGGATTATTTTTCCACTATCGCCATCTCTGTGGCAAACGGTGATTTAATGCCGGAGGTTCAAGCCGCCATTACCGATGCTTTGACGCAAAAACATCGCGTGCAAGAAGCGGATTTCTCTGTCATATCTCAAAAAGATATTCTGGGAACTTTGACCACTGTCATTGACACATTCACCACATTTCTGGCATCCATAGCAAGCATCTCCCTTATTGTCGGAGGAATAGGAATTATGAATATGATGCTAACCACAGTGACGGAAAGAACAAAAGAAATCGGCCTGCGTAAAGCCATAGGAGCCAAAAAATGGGACATCAGTATGCAGTTTCTTGTTGAAGCTATTGCTCTGACATTTATAGGAGGAGTTATAGGTGTGGCTTTGGGTACCGGCATATCGGTGTTTGTAACTTACTTAGGAATTGTGCAGACAAGTGTTTCGTTTTCTTCTGTTCTCTTGGCATTTGGGGTTTCGGCAGGTATTGGAATAATTTTTGGCTACTATCCAGCGCAGAGAGCGGCAAAACTAAATCCGATAGAATCCTTGAGATACGAGTAAATTAAAAAAATAATTAAAAAATATATGAATAAAAAAATAGTAATTGTTATAGGTTTAGTTTTTGTCGGAATATCATTTTACGGCGGAATGAAATATAGTCAGAGCAAAACTACACCAACCTTTCAAACTAGAACAGGAAATTTAAATGGACAAAGAGTAGTGCGAGGAGGAACAACAAATGGAGGATTTATCGCCGGTGAAATATTATTGAAAGATTTCCAGAGCATAACGGTCAAAATGCAGGACGGCAGTTCAAAAATCGTTCTTATATCCCCTTCTACATCTGTCATAAAAACAGTCTCCGGTTCGTTAAATGACCTTGTGGTCGGCAGGCAAATCTCCACAACTGGCACAGCAAATAGCGACGGAAGTATTACTGCCCAGTCTATCCAGCTCCGCCAAGCTACAACAACAAGACAATAAAATTTAATTTTTTTCTTCCAAATCCAAGCAAACAGAGTTCAAACAATATCTTTTGCCTGTTTTAGTTGGTCCGTCGTCAAAAACATGACCGAGATGTGACCCGCATTTGCTACAGACTATTTCCGTCCTACGCATGCCAAGAGAATCATCTTCAATATGTTTTACTGCTCCCGGTAAAGCTTCATCAAAAGACGGCCAGCCGGTGCCAGAATCAAATTTTGCATCTGACGAGAAAAGTTCTTGTCCGCAAACTTTGCACTTATACATACCGCTACGGTTATCATGAAGCAGTTTTCCGCTAAAAGGAGCTTCTGTGCCCTTGTCTCTTAGAATCCTGTATTCCTCTGGAGTAAGTTTTTGTTTTATTTCTTCTTCGTTCATAACCTTAGTAAACCATTCTCTAATACGCGCGAATTAGAGAATGGTTTGATATTTCATTTTTCATAATGTTTTAATTATACTATAATAAACAAGCTGAAAGTGGAAATTTAGAACTTACTTTATGAACTTTATAACTTTACAAACTTTATAACTAACACAATATGTACGACACACCAAAAGGAGAAGAACAAATTAACAGAACCATATCGGCTCTAAAAAATAACGGTATTGAAGCGCTATTGATAAAAGACCGAGCGGAAGCCAAAAATAAAGTTTTAGAAATGATTCCAAGAGGAGCAAATGTTATGACTATGACATCTGTTACTTTAGACATTCTTGGTATTACAGAAGCGCTTAATACATCCGATTATGATTCTGTCAGAGAAAAATTTAAAAAAATGGACTCAAAAACACAGAGTGGCCAAATGAGAGCTTTAGCTTCGGCTCCGGATTATACAGTCGGCAGTGTTCATGCCGTGACAGAAGATGGCAAAGTTTTAATTGCTTCCGCCAGTGGAAGTCAGTTGCCGGCATATGCTTATGGCGCAGGCAAAGTTATTTGGGTGGTGGGTACGCAGAAAATTGTCAAAGACTTTGAAGATGGAATGAAACGCATCTATAAATATACTCTGCCCCTTGAAAGCGAGCGGGCTCATAAAGCTTATGGAGTGTCTGGAAGCGCAGTCAATAAAATGCTTATTATAAACAAAGAAGCAACACCAGGACGAATGACAATTATTTTTGTTCCGGAGAATGTCGGTTTCTAACCAAAACTAACTGATATGCTTTCCGCACCGATTGAGGAAGTGGTCTTGGTGGATGAAAAAAATAATATACTCGGCACAATGCCAAAGTCCGAAGTGCATCAAAAAATAACACCGCTTCATCGGGGCTTTTCACTTTTCCTTTTTGACCGCGAAGAAAAGCTTTTGCTTCAACAAAGAAGCCGCAAGAAAAAGACCTGGCCGCTTTTCTGGTCAAACAGCGTCTGCGGTCATCCAGGGCCCGGTGAGTCAAATATTTCTGCCGCAAAACGCCGGCTTTCCTACGAGCTTGGAATGAATACAACTGGGATTGAGAAAGTTTCTCCATATCGGTATAAATTTGTCCGTGACGGAATAATGGAAAACGAAATATGTCCGATTCTGGTCGGTTTCAGCAATCAAAAACCTGTCATCAACCCCGAAGAAGTCGAGGCCGTCCGCTGGATAGAATGGTCTGAATTTTTGGAAGAAATTAAATCAAAGCCCGGTTTTTATTCCGACTGGTGCGAAGAAGAGGCATTTATTCTTGAAAAAACCGCGCGTTTTAAAGAGATATTAAAATCAAAGCAAAAAACTATTTTTTAAAATTTATTTTCTGGCTTTATAAAAATAAAACAACGCCAGAGGAGCGGCCCAGTTTGCAAAACGCTCTATAAAATCCCAAATTGGCAAACCTACCAGCGGTCTGACAAGAGCGGTCCAAAAGCCCCAAAAAGCCATCCACAACAAAATAGG
>JACQNQ010000034.1 GCA_016202965.1 Candidatus Zambryskiibacteriota bacterium
ATAAAAAACAGCCCGGAGGTAATTTCACAATCACCAAGTACGGACTGTTGTAGGAGAGAGAAGTGCCTCTCAGTAATGTATGGCATAAATGGCAGTAACGAGACCTCAAATAAAATAGTAGATAAAAGTGCAGGTGTGCGTACTCCTTGCCAAAGTCAAAACCAAGATGGTCTTCAAAGGGGGCTGGCCAACCCCAAAATAAATACTGCGCGAAGAACAAAATCCAAAAACAATCCGTCCGGCAAAGGGTTTATTTTGTATCGGACATTCTGTTTTGGTCTAGGACAATTGTATCATTCATAAAGGACATGTAAAGGACATTGCTGTGGATAAGTGTCCTTTATATAGTAATTTCTATCTCTATTGGACAGTGGTCAGAGCCGAGAATATCCTTATATATTAAGGCTTTTTTGACTTTTTCCTTTATCTTTTTGCTTACGAAAATATAGTCTATTCTCCAACCAATGTCTCTTTCACGAGCATTTGCAAAATGACTCCACCAGGTATAGTAACCCCTTCCTTTTGTAAAAATGCGGAAAGTATCAACAAATCCTTTACTCACTATTTTGTCAATACCTTCGCGTTCCTCGTTTGTAAAACCTTTGTTGCCAATATTTTCTTTTGGTCTAGCCAAATCATCTTCGGTATGGGCAACGTTTAAATCCCCGCAAAAGATAACGGGCTTGCCCCGCCTTTCTAAATCCTTCATATATTCTAGAAAGGCGGGGTCCCACTTTTTGTGCCTAAGTGAAAGCCGCGAGAGGTCATCTTTTGCATTTGGCGTATAAACGCTGACCACGTAAAAATCTTTGTATTCCAGAGTGATAACGCGTCCCTCGGTGTTTGGGTCGCCATAACCATCGTCTGACAAGCCGTATTTCTTGGCAATTTTTTCCGGAATACCGAGAATAACCAAGATAGGTTTCTTTTTTGTAAAAATAGCGGTGCCGCTGTAGCCCGGCCGTGTTGCCGAGTTCCAATACTCTTCATATTCCGGCAAATCAACCTCGCTCTGATTTTGCAAAGCTTTAGTTTCTTGCAAACAAATAATGTCCGGTTTGTATTTCTCAATGAATGGAACAAAAAGTCCCTTTTTGTGCACCGACCGAATGCCATTTACATTCCAAGAGATGATTTTCATTACAAGCAATTATAACATACGGCTATGTTTTGTATTTGCTTTTTATCTATAAATTGCTACTATATATTTACTTATGACTACTATAACAATTCCTAAAAATCTTATATCTAATGATGATTTGGTTATTATCCCTCGAAAGCAGTACGAGAGTTTTCTTGATATTGATAAACAATGGAAAAAAAGAGTACTTGAAGAAGGGGATACGAACCAAGCAATAGCTATTTATAAAAAAGAAAAGAAACAAGGAAAATTAAAAGTATTAAAATCTTTTGTAAATTTAAGATAGCAATATAATTATTTGATGTTCATTCGTTTTACTTCTAAATTCAAAAAGGCATACAAAAAGATGCCGAGGACGGTAAAAATGAAAATCGAAGAAAAAGAAAAGATTTTTCTAAAAAATCCTTTCGACACTCGACTTGATACTCATAAACTTCACGGAAAATACAAAACGTATTGGGCATTCACCGTACTAGGGCAATACAGAATTATGTTTGCATTTTCTGGTAGAGAATTTGTTGATTTTATCAACATCGGCACTCACGATATTTATAAATAATCTAGTCAACGCTTACTGTGAAACTTTTTGTGAACATCTCGGAGGTGTTTGTCAGTCACATGAGTATAAATCTGGGTGGTGCCGATGTTGGCGTGGCCAAGCATCATCTGGACAGAGCGGAGGTCGGCACCGTTGGAAAGCAAGTCTGTAGCAAAGAGGTGACGCATTGTGTGAGGCGTAACTTTTTTGGAAATGCCGGCTTTGATGGCATATTGTTTTACGATTCTTTCGATAGAACGGCGAGTTAAGGGAGTGAGGTCTTTTGTTAGTTTCTGATTTTTGGCTTCACTTATTTGTACAAACAATGCCTCTGACATATCTTTGCGGGAAGCAAGATAATTTTTTACTGCTTGTTTAGCGCTGCCGGAGAGAAAAACCACCCGCACCTTCCCGCCTTTACCGCGAATGGAAAGCTCGTCTGAACGCAAATCAATATCAGAAGTTAAGGAACACAACTCGGAAACGCGAAGTCCGGTGGAAAATAAAAGCTCTAAAATAGCCTTGTCTCGCAATGATTTTATATCACTGCCTTGAGGAGACCTCATCAGACGAGTTAATTCAACTGGAGTGATGAGGTCAAGAGAGTGTTCAGAAATTTTTGCCAGCTCTATTCTTTCGGCAGGCAACGACTTCACTTCTTGCCTTGCTAGATATTTCAGAAATGCCCGCAGAGCAATGAGATAATAATTTTGAGTTTTTTTGGAAAGAGTTTCGTTGGTCGCATGATTATTACCGGTTGACCCGCCTGCTCCTGATACAGGAGGGCGGGCAGATTGGCGGTTAAGCCAGAGGCGAAAATCGCGGACCGATGTATCAGTAATAGCTCCTGGAGTATCATTTTTTATAAAGTTCAAAAAGCGAGTGAGGTATCTGTCGTAATTCTCAACCGTGTTGAGAGAACGACCTCTTTCAATTTCTATATATTCCAAGAATTGTTGTTTTAACTTTTTGAGAGAATTCATACTGAAAGTATACCAAATATTGTGCGACGTTAATATGTTGCACAATATTTGGAGGTTATGCGACTTCTTCAAATGTTGTATAATCTATATTTTGCGACATATAAAAATACAAAATAAACAAAAACGCTCACTTCCATATTTAGTGAAAGTGAGCGGCTGCATAGAGTACCGCCAGCGCCAGACTGACAACCCATAGCAATTTAAAGAACTTGGCAGGTTCTCTTCGTACCCACCTAAAAAACTGACGGGACAAGCAAGCGGTCTGTTTTGCAAACCATCGCGCAAAGATTTTTGCTTGGCGGAGTAAAAATCTTTTGGTTGCCCCGGTCATTTTCCGCCACAAACCATACAGCCAGGACGGCGCCCATTTTTTCAAGATAGCGTCCGTCCCGAACCACATGATGAGAATGGCGATAGCTAATCCAAACAGTGTGTTCATTGCCTCCCCCTCGCCCTTCTCCACGAGAAAGACACTAGAAGAAGCAGAACGAATACAACTGCCGCGGGCGCAGTTAGCGGGATAATCGCCGCTATCACATCCGCTAAAAGCATATGAAGAACTGGCGTCAGAGTTCCTGCCACAAGACGATGCGCCAGACTCTGCAAATCCGCTGGTCTGTACATAAAATACAGAAGGGTGGAAATGCCGACGGTCCAACCGGCTCGGCGGATTGAACCGAAGAAAAAACCCAAAATATTGTCGATGTAATTCACAATTTTTTACCTCCGTTGTCAATTATATCATAGATGATATATAAAGTCAAGTTAGAAACAGGGGTATTGTGAGATAGCCTAAAAACCTTGTAAAGTAAAGGGTTTTGTGATATCCTTTATCTAATGTTAACCAAGACTAAAAAATCGAAGATTGTGAAGGAAGTGCAGGTGCATGAGACGGACACCGGCTCTCCTGAAGTCCAAATAGCTATTTTAACCAAGCGCATTGACGAGCTTGCCAAGCATTTGAAGAAAAATGTAAAGGATAATCACTCCCGTCGCGGACTTTTGCAAATGGTGGCTACCCGCAAAACTCATCTGAAATATTTAGAGAAAAAAAGTCCGAGACGTTATAATGCTCTCAATAAAAAGCTTGGTTTGAAAAAATAATCTGGTATACTTTTTGTAATGAACACAGCATTACTAAAAACGTATTTAGTAACTGGAATTCCTTTGATTATTTTTGCAATCGTTATATTATTTATTACAAGAAAATAAAAATTAAATGGCTGTAATC
>JACQNQ010000035.1 GCA_016202965.1 Candidatus Zambryskiibacteriota bacterium
AAATATAAAAATGTAAAAATTGCTAAATAGATAAAAATCAAAATTATAGGAGAAAATGCGGGAAGAGAAATCGAGCTGAAAGACAGGTTAGCGCCGAGGTGAACGACGGTGAGTTGGTACCAAAGCAAAATGTAAGAGAAAAATGCCGGAATGAAAGAAAGCCAAAGTGAAACGAGACCAACTATGCCGGTGATAAAACCGAGAAACATTGTTGTTGGTATGGTAGCCAGAATTAAAATATTAACGGGCAGAGAAACCAGAGACAAAAGACCGTTTGTGTAAATCAAAAATGGTAAAACAGTCAGCTGGGTTGCTACAGTGGTAGAAACAATTTCCTTTAATGACTTGCTAACACGTAGTGTTAGCAAGTTTGAGAGATAGGGTTCTATAATCGGGGAAACAAAAATAATTCCAATGGTAGCCAGAGCGGAAAGCTGGAATGACGGGTCAAAAACCAAAAGTAACGGGTTTGGAGCAAGCATTAAAATAACTGCAAAGCCGAAAATGCGGCCGACTTTGTAATCGCGATTAGACTTTTTGGCAATGAGAGCAACTAAAACCATGATGGCCGCTCGCCAGGCGCTCGCTCCCCCGCCGGAAAGAATGGTGAATAAAATAATACTGACAACACCAAAACCAAATGAAAGATTTTTCGGCCTAAACATTTTTAAAAAAAATGTCGGCTGAGCAGACGCAGAAGCATCTGCTTTAAGCAGAAAATTCAAAAGCAACATAATGCTCGTAGCCACGATAGCAATGTTGTAGCCGGAAAGCACAACAACATGCGATACTCCGGTTTTCTGAAATTCCAAAAGCAAGTTTTTGCCGAGAGACTGCTTCGCTCCCAGCAAAAGTCCGGCCATATAACTTCCTTCCGGTTGTGGCAACGCATTATTCAACGCATCGGTAAAGGCATGTTTGACTTTAAATAGCGCGGTTTTGATTAGACTGCCGTGACCGCTTTCAATCAGCTCCACTTTTGTAAATTTGCTCACATACCAGATGCCTCTCACCCGCAAATAACCGCGATAGTCAAAAATTCTGCCATCGTTGTTATTATCTTTTGCTATATTTTGCGGTTCTTGCAGAGTCAGTTCCATTTTTACTTTATCTCCATATTGAAACTCCGGGTATATATTTGTCGTGATAAGAATCTTTTCCGGGGGCGCAACCGCATCTGCTATTTTAGACAGACGAATTGTCAGTTTAGTACTGCTTTCCCTTACATCCGGCTCGTTCACAATAACCCCCTCTGCAGAAATTCTCTGTTCTTCAAATGAAACCAGTTGCGATTTAGTGTAGAGATTTGAAAATGATATCCTGGCTAATCCAAAAAGAATCCCGACTAGAAAAATTGTGCACAATGTAAGAATCAGTCGATTTGTGTCAGAAACAAAATATCTGTATGTAAAAATTATTGCCGTCAGAAACCCAAAGGTAAGGAAAATTGTGGGTGTAATATGAAAAAATGAACCGACACCGATGCCGAAAACAAAACCCAAAATAAGTGAAATTATCATACAGTAATATTTTTAACTTGGTACAGTATACTGTGCTAAATTATTCGCTGAATTCTCTGATGATTTCTTCTTCATTCGCTGGTGAAACAGATTTTTTATAGCGAGCTCCGGAAACGCCGTGGACGCGAGCCTTGCACTCATCCCATGTTTTGTGAATTTTAATTTCACCGTTGACCATACTTACATATGAATAAGCTCTTGTTTTTGGTTTTGCTTTTTTGGAATTTGGAATCGCCGATATGGAAATAGAAATGCCGTAGCGGGAACGAGAGCCATTGTATAAAACCGGAGGATTTTGGTCGGCGAAACCTGTGGCGATAACGTCACATCTCTCGTTTCCCGGAGTTCCGGAATGGCCTTTGATAAGTTTCCAGTGAATGATTTTGTGCTTTGTCGTTTTGAGGAGCCGTTGCCACAAATCTTTATTTAAAACTTCTTCTTTTTTGGATGTTTTCCATTTATTTTTCTGCCAACCCTTGACCCAGCGAGTAATGCCATTTATGACATAGGCCGAATCTGTATGAATTGTTATTTCTTCGTGACTTCTTACAGATTCAAGCGCGGAAATAACTGCTAAAAGTTCCATTCTGTTGTTTGTTGTGTGTGTTTCCCTGCCGCCAAGTTCTATAGCGGTGTCAGGTGTCAGAATAATAGCTCCCCATCCGCCAGGCCCGGGATTGCCCCTCGCCGCTCCGTCACTGAAAATTATTGTGTCCATATCACTATTATAACAGAACCGACAAAATCATTCTTCTTATGTCTCTTACTAAAAAATTGTATCGAATTTCCGCGATCGCGAAAATTTGATACAATTTTTGAAACATGCAGCTCCGTCTGTAAAAATTATAGTATCCATGGGAAGTTTAAGTATAACAAATATTTCACCCCCACCGAGTAATACTTGGCGGGGGTGTTTTGTTATTTTTTTGTCCATGGATCGCCGTTGGACACTCGTAAATATCTTGAGCGCCTTCGTAGATTTAATGGCTTCATTTGGAACAAACCTCCAGTTTAATCCAATTTCTTTTAGCCCATTTTCAATTTTTTTCATAACAGTTGGCGATAGGTCAGATAGTTTAGGTTTTTTCACGATAATCTCCTTCCAGAAAAACATTAGCATATCTAAAAAATGTCTACAATTCGCAAACGCAGTTCGGGAAAGTTGCGGAAGGTGGATTTTTCCAAAGTGGCCACAAGGTTTACGGGATTCCCCGGCTCGAGAGAGACGGGGAATTTTTTTGGATCAAAGAAAAAACAAATTGCAGAGACCTTTTTTCCGCCCAAGGCAGGTTCGCCTTGGGCGGAAAATTTCAATTCCAAATGATTTTTATCTTTGCCAAACTGTTTAACTTCGCTTACTTCTATATTTTCAAAAATAAAAAGTGGTTTTGGATTTGCCAGTCCGAACGGGGCAAATTTCTCTATGTGACCGTATGTATCCCAGTTCACATCGTCAAGTGATAACTTTTTATCTATAAGTGTCTCGGAAATTATTTTCTTTTCCTGTGAAAGTTCTGAAAATGCTTCGTTCAAACGCTCTTCAAGCAAATGAATATTTTCATTTGCCACAGAAAATCCTCCAGCGCCGGTGTGTCCGCCATATTCAATAAAAACATCTTTGGCTTTCGCCATAAGCTTAACCACATCTGTCTCTCCACCAGCACGACATGAGCCCTTTATGATAGTATCGCCTTCGCGATTACCTTCTCTGCCCCAGAGAAACACGGGACGATTGTGTTCGTCGCTGAAACTATTTGCCACAAGACCGAGAAGCGAAGGTTTCCATAGTGGGTTGCCGTGGACAATAACTTGGCGTACTTCTTCTCCCTTGTTTTTTATATATTTTTTTATGTCCGCAACCATCGACGCCACTACGCCTTTGCGCTCATCGTTGTTTTTATTCAAATGTTCTGTGTACATCCCCGCTTCAACTTCGTTTGTCGTAGAAAGAAGTGTAAAAGCGTCGCGCGGAATGCCCATACGCGAAGCGGCATTGATGCGAGGAGTTATCATAAAAGCAATGTCGTCTTCGGTTACAGTATGTTGAGCAATTTTAAGCGAGGAAAATAATTTCATGAGTCCGACACGCGGAGATTTACGCAAGACTTTCATACCGTAGTATGAAAAAACTCGATTTTCTCCCTGAAGAGGAACCATATCAGACAATGTTGCTAAGCCAACCATGTCAAGCAGCCATTTTTCGTGGCCTTCCGGAAGTGGCAGTTTCTTTGTGGCTACCAGTGCTTGAACAACTTTGAAAATAACTCCCGAACCGCAAATCATTTTCTCCGGATATGTGCAGCCTTTTTGTTTTGGATTGATAACAGCAAAAGCTTTAGGCACATCCTCTCCGGGAATGTGATGGTCGGTGATAATAATGTCTGCACCGGACCTCTGGGCAAATTCGGCTTCAGCATAATCCGTGATTCCGCAGTCAATTGTGATGATTAATTTCACTCCATCGGCAATCAAACCGGCAATGGCATCGTGATTCAGACCGTAACCCTCTTTATTGCGCAGAGGAATATAGTTGACAAAATTTGTGAAACCGATTTTTTTCAGAAAATCGTGACAGACAACCGCCCCGGGAATGCCATCCGCGTCATAGTCTGAGTAAATGGCGATTTTTTCATTTTCAGAAATGGCTTTCAAAATTCGCTCCACCACTTTATCCATATTTTTCAATAGAAACGGGTCGTGTGTATGCGCATCATAATCCGGGTTGAGAAACTTTTGCGCCGTTTCATTATCGACAATTCCCCGTGAGTGCAACATCGCCCGCACCATGGGATGATAGGATTTCAAATTTTCATCAATCTCTTTCGGAATATCGTCACGAATAGCGTATGTTTTCATTTGGATTAGTGTAACATAATCGGAAAATGGTCAAATAACAATTAAAAACTCCACCAAAATACATTTTCAGAGACGCAAACTTTTCCAGCCAAAAGTTTGCTCTGTCCTCGGCCGCAATTTTGTCAAGATGAAATGCCTTGACAAAAACCATGCTTGCGGCCTGCGGATGCTCTGAAAATGTATTTTGGTGGAGTTTTGTGCTGTGTTAGAATAACATCATGAATACCTGTATTTTTTGCAAAATCGTCAAAGGAGAAATTCCGTCATATAAGGTATATGAGGATGAGCATTTCCTGGCATTTCTTGATGTAAATCCTCGAACACCTGGGCATACCCAAGTTATACCGAAAAAACATTTTCGCTGGGTCTGGGACCTGCCTTCGCAAAGCTTCGGCAAGGCAAGCGTTCCAGGAAACATCGGGGAATATTTTGAAGTCGTCCGTAAAATCGCTAAGGCACAACAAAAAGCCTTCCAGACTGACTTCATCCTGTCCAAAATTATCGGTGACGAAGTCGAACACGCTCACATCTGGGTTTTCCCCGACCCTAAAATCTCCGGTAATCCAAAAGATTTCGCTACAAACGCCGAAAAAATCAAATCATTTCTCTAACGCTTCTATACCCACAAGAGTTTCGTCCAAAAGAAACTGGAGCATCGCGCCGCCACCGGTGGAGACGAATGAAAACAAGTTGGTGAGATTGAGCTTGTTGATGGACGCGAGCGTATCGCCGCCGCCTATGATTACTTCGGCGGAATCCGCACTTGGTGAGTTCAGAGTACTGCCCACACCAAGTGAGTCTTCCTTGCCCGCACCGAGTGAGGCCAGAATTTTGGCTAGTTGTTCTGTTTTATCTCCGAAACCGGCTTCGTAATTTCCAAGCGGGCCATTCCAAACGACTGTTTTTGCATTTTTCAGAAGCTCTCGCAGTTGGCCCAAAGTTTTTGGACCAACATCAACAATGTATTCGTTAGATTGAACTTTATCAGATTTTTTAAATTCAACACTAGGGTGACGCGTTGCTTCGCCTGCCTGCGCAGACAGGCCGCCCACACCAAGTGTTTCTGGTTTAGTCACAGTTACATCAACTGGCGTAACCAGTTTTGGATTTTGCAAAATAGAATTATCAAAAGCGCTGTTTGATATCAGCGAAGTACCGACTTCAAAACCGCGGGCTTTGAAAATATCGTTGGCGATAGCTCCTGCCACAAAAACCTTATCGGCTTTTTCTATATATTTTTTAATAAGTGGAATTTTCGTCTCAAACTTTGAACCGCCTAAAATAAAAACGAATGGTCGCGCCGGATTGAAAACCCGGGAGAGACATTTAATTTCCTGTTGCATCAAAAGTCCGCCATAGTGCGGCAGGAATTGCGGGATGCCGACGATTGAGGCATGTTTTCTGTGCGAAACGCCGAAGGCGTCGTTAACAAAAATATCTGCCATTTGGCTTAATTTTTTTGCAAACCCCTGGTCATTTGAAACTTCGCCGAGATTGTTACGGACATTTTCAAAAAGCAGAACCCCTTTGTTTTCCAGTTTTAATAATTTATCTATTGCTTCCGGTGTAAAATATGTCGGGCAAAATTCCACCGGAAAATATCCTTTGAGACAATCAAAAACCGGCAGTAAACTTGTCGGCTCAAACTTTGCGTTTTCAATATGAGAAATAATGATAGTTTGAGCATCGTATTCCCGCAGAAAATCAATAGTCGGAATAATTTTCTGGATGTCAAAATCGTCAGCCACTTGGCCGTCTTTAACCGGCACATTCAAATCGAGCCGAAGTAAAATCTTTTTGCCTTTTAAATCTTCCGTTTCCAGTTCATCTATGTAGTGCATTTTGTTTTTTCCGGCTATTAGCTACTTAGCGCTATCTGCTATCTTTGCAATTTCAATAAAATTTTTGACTTTTAGACTTTCTCGGCCGATAAGGAGACCCGAGACCTTGCCGTCGCGGACAATTTCCAAAACATTGCCGACCGTTACATCGCCTCCGTACAAAACTCTGACGCCGTCAGATAGCACTCCAAACAAATCTCTCAAAACTTTTTTTATAAAAATAGACATTTCCTGCACTTCTCTTGGAGGCATTGCTTCCCGCGCGCCCACGGCCCAAACCGGTTCATAAGCGATAACCACTCTGTCCAGAGATTTTTTGGAAACATCTTTCAGTCCGGAAATTATTTGCTTTTTGACAAAATGCAGGTATTCTCCCTGATGGTCGCGCTCTTTTTCACCGATACAAAGAATTGCCGTCATGCCGTCTCCCACTGTCACTTTGACTTTTTTGTTGATTGTCTCATCAGATTCGCCGCGAGCCCGTCTTTCCGAGTGTCCGATGATAATGTAGTCAATACCAAGTCCGCTCAACTCTCTGGAACTGACTTCTCCGGTATATGGTCCGGCCGATTCATAAAACGCATCTTGAGCGCCGAAAGAAATTCCTTTGCTTTTGCCTGTTAAGAGAGAGGAAAGAAAAATAAATGGCGGACAAAGAACAATTTCCGTCCTTTTCAGAGATTTTGCCGCCCGTTTGACGCTTGTGGCAATTTTTTTGGCCTCAATCAGAGTTTCTGGGTTCATCTTCCAATTTCCAACCACCAGTTTTTTAAATCGTTTCATATTTATTATAATATCACATTCCTATGGCACCTCCGCCCAACTAGAAATAGTCCATCCGCCAGATGGTCCGCTTACAAAATTGGCATTGGCCAAACCCGTATCATAAGTGACATTGGCGCTATTTTTCAGAACAACTTTATAGGCAGTAACTGCTTTAAGGCTAACACTTTGACTTAAGGTAACCTGACCATGACTGGCGTAAGCCACCAAAGCTGACGCTCCGTTGCCGATTGAAATAGCATCTGTCGGATTGTCGTCCGTTTCAGCATCATTGTTTTGAGATATTATAAAAACATATGAGCCGCTAAAACCGGAACCTTGAAAAACCACATTCTGACCTACGCTTATCATGCCGCTACCAACTGTGTTAAGAGGATTGTCGGCAATGATAGCCGCATTTTGGCTACCAAGACTCTCTGCCATTCTGATTGTGGCTTTATTTGTAATGTTAATATTGCCTTTGACCCATATTGGTCCGGCAATAGTAACGGTAATTCCGCTTCCGGTGCCGTTGATATTAAGATTGCAAGGCACTTCTTTCGGACCGATAGTTACATCTGAATTAATAGTGTATGAATCGCCGGAACAAGTGACACTGCCTCCGCTTGTCGCATCGCTTTCCCAAGCGCTTATCTGGGCATCCGAAATTGGCAAAGTTATCGTCCCTTGATCCGGACTGTTTGGATATGAAGTTCCTCCGACTGCAGTGTTTGTTTTGATTGTATAATAGGCGTCTTTATCTATGGTGGAATCTTCGATGGTATGAGCGTAAGCGGTGCCTGTAGCGTGCAAAGTATCAATAAGGCCGTTTGAACCGGCTGAAATAATATCTCCATATATGGTGTTGCCGCTTCCTCTGACAGAACCGCTGGAAAAAATATTGCCGGTGACAGTAGAAGAATTTTGGAGCAAAAAACCGCCGGCGCCTGATTGAATGCCATAGTGAAAATTGGCCCCAACGCCGGTTATAACTTTGGATTGCATCTTTCTTATAATTTCGTTTCTATTTGATAAGGCCTCAATAATTTTTCCATCAGACGTCGGCGTAACCGTTATAGTGGTGATATAACCGTTATTGACAATAGTATCCCCGGAGTTAATGGTTTTATTATTTTTTATTCTATAGAGAGCGTCCTCAAGCCCTCCCTCCGCGTAGTAATAACTTTCTTTGGAGCGCAAGAGGTCGCTCACAATACGCGCCTGTTTCAAGATCGGGTTGGTTATGCCAAGAATAATAGTCATAGAGGCAAAAAGAAAAAACAGAATGGCCAAAAGCATTGCCGCGCCACTATTATGTTTTACTTTTTTCTTTTGTTTCATGATTTTATTGTCCCCTCAATATTACCGTGGAGTGATATGTTTTTGTTTTTGACGCGGTCCCGACCGTAGCCGATACGGTCATATCTATTTTAACCGCGTTTCCAATCCCGCTATCCAACTTGGTAAATGTAAGGGATGTGACGGAGACGTTAGATAAAGTTAGCGGTCCAAAATAGTCACCGTTCACATCAATTTTGACGGCGCCGTTATCCAAATAAAATTTTGTGGTGGTTTCAATACTGTTGTAAATAGTGACAATGGTTAAAACTCCGCTCCCCGCGCCAAATACGCTCCGGGAAAGGTCTAGGCTTGTCGCTCCTCTGATATCACGGGTCATTCTCTCCATAGCTCCGATAGCCGAATGGTCAACAGCGCGCAGGACAACAAGGGTGCGATATGATTTGCTAAAAGAAACAATGGTGGAAACAGCAAGCAGAGAAATGACTGAAAGAAGAGCGGCATAAATAATCATCTCTACAAGCGTGTACCCGTTATTTTTATTTTTTGCAAAATATAGCATATCAGTTATTGTAGATATTGGTTATGTAAGTTGAAATGGTTTTGGTCGTTGTGGCATATCCCTGCCAGTATGAAACGCTTGCCGTTACTTGCTTTGTATTCGGGTCGTATGTACCGGAACTTGCAACGTTGTCATTTATGTCGCGCTTGACATCGCTTAGGATGAAACCTCGCAAAAATAAACCGTCAACATATTGCGGAGTGGTTGTCGAAGCCCAGTATGTAGTATTCAAAACAAGATAATACGCGGTGGTCGTGGATAGTGAAGCGATAAATCCCGTCCAGCCCTTATCGCGGAGAAGTGTTACTCCTTCCAGTCCTTCTTCCAAAAGATAAGTCGCTTGAACATTGCTTTGATTATTCAGAGCGTACGAAAGATATGTGTTGTACGAAACTTCAGCCGCCAAAATACCGGAGGAAATGATTGCCGCCCCGATAATAATTTCTATAAGAGCCGAACCACGTTGATAAAGCATAATAATTTCTAATTGACCTAATTATTCTAATTTTTAAATAATATCCAAGTTCCAACAACCAAGTTAGGATTTGTTCATTGGAATTTATTTAGGTTAATTAGAATAATTAGAAATTAGGTTAATTTACTTCTACCTCTCCCGTCTTAT
>JACQNQ010000005.1 GCA_016202965.1 Candidatus Zambryskiibacteriota bacterium
AATCCGCGTTCCACAGTGGCAACCATCACCGAAATTTACGACTATCTGCGCATTTTGTATTCGCGTGTTGGTCATCCACATTGTTTCGTCTGTGGTGATGAAATAACCAAACTTTCAAACGAAGAAATCAAAAATTTTGTTTTAAAAAAATCTCTGAAAAAACGGCTCAACAAAAGCATTTGCTCACACGTAGTGTGAGTAAAATTGAATTATATGCGCCGATGGTTAAGGGGCGAAAAGGCGAATACTATCAGCTTTTATACGACTTGCTTGGTAAGGGTTACTCGTACGTTTTGGTTGACGGAGAGAAAAAATCACTTCGAGACAGAATTGAACTTTCCAAAACGACACGTCACTCTATTGATGTTTTAGTGGACAGTATTTCACTTCTAGATTTTAAATTAGACCCGAAAAGCGCTGATGAGCGTTTATCTGAAGGGTTGGAAAAAGCATTACAAGAGTCCGACGGTCAGGTGAAAATTATTTTCGGCGAGGAAGAGTTTTTTATGTCGTCAAAACTGTCATGCCCGTGCGACGGTTATTCATATCCAGAACTTGAACCGCGGCTTTTTTCCTTTAATTCTCCGTATGGAGCTTGTCCGGAATGTCACGGTCTCGGCACTCGGCATTTTTTCGGACAAGAAGTCTGCCCTGTCTGCAAAGGCACGCGATTACGACCGGAGGCTTTGCATGTTTTGATTGGTGGGCGAAACATTGTGGAATTGACGGCAATGTCTATTAAAAATGCCTATGATTTCTTTGAGCATCTCAAGCTGACTGTGCGGGAAAAAAATATTTCCAAAGTAGTTGTGAGGGAGATTGAAGCCCGGCTTTTGTTTATGATAAATGTCGGTATTGAGTATCTCTCTCTTGACCGCAGAGCACACACTCTCTCCGGCGGGGAAGCCCAACGCATTCGCCTTGCTTCCCAGCTTGGTTCTGGTCTCGTTGGAGCGCTCTACGTTTTGGATGAACCGACTATTGGTTTGCATGCTCACGACAATGACCGTCTTATTCAAACTCTTCTTGACCTGCGCAATTTGGGCAACACCATTATCGTGGTTGAGCATGACGAAGATACTATTTTTGCCTCTGATTATATTGTGGATATTGGTCCGGGAGCGGGAATTCACGGCGGACATATCGTTACTTCAGGATATTTGGACGAGCTGATAACAGCAAAAACCAATTTATCAAAATCTCTGACGCTCGATTATTTGCGCGGAGACAAAGTCTTGGAAGTGCCGGAAAAGCGTCGCAATCTGCCGAAAGGTCAGCTTCAAATCCGCGGAGGCAAAATTTGGAATATAAAAAACTTGAATGTTGATATTCCGCTCGGACGGCTCATTACCGTCACTGGTGTCTCTGGTTCTGGAAAATCATCTTTTGTCTATGAAATTTTGCACAAAAATCTGCAAGCCCGTTTTGAACGTCGTTATCGTTCAGCAGAAATTTTCAACTGTAAAAGTTTTACCGGCACGGAGTATCTTAGCCGGGCAATTTTGATTGACCAATCGCCCATAGGTCGTACACCGCGTTCAAACCCGGCGACATACACCGGAGCGTGGACATTTGTGCGGGATTTATTTGCCGAGACAGCCGAAGCCCGCGCCCGCGGGTGGAAAGCCAACAGATTTTCTTTCAATGTTAAAGGCGGCAGATGCGAAACTTGTTCAGGAAATGGACTGATAGAAGTGGAAATGCATTTTCTGCCGACTGTTTATGTGCCGTGCGATGTTTGCAAAGGCAAGCGCTTTATGAAAGAAACTCTGGAAGTGCATTATAAGAAGAAAAATATTTACGAAGTCTTGAAAATGACCGTGGAAGAAGCCCTGAAATTTTTTGAAGACATTCCGGCTGTGGCAGACCGCTTAAAAACTCTTTCGGATGTTGGCTTGACCTATCTAGAACTCGGTCAATCAGCAACGACGCTTTCCGGAGGAGAAGCCCAGCGTGTTAAAATATCGTCAGAACTCTATCGTCCGCATTTGCAGAAAACCATTTACCTTTTGGATGAGCCGACCATCGGCTTGCACTACGAAGATGTCAAAAAGTTAATTGAAATTCTGCAAAAGCTTGTGGACAAAGGCAACACAGTCATGGTCATTGAACATAATATGGACGTCATCAAATCCTCCGACTACGTTCTGGATATTGGTCCCGAAGGTGGCGACGGCGGTGGTCAAATTGTCGCAAAGGGAACTCCGGAAGAAATCGCGAACAATGAAAAAAGTTATACAGGTAAGTATCTGAAAAAGGCTTTGAAGCAGTATCGTGCGTATAGAAAATAAATCATTCTGATATTCTGCAGAATACCAGAATGATTCAGTAATAAAAAAAATGGCGCCGGGGGTTTGGTCCCGGCGGCCATTACACGTCTCTCACTCCATTCCTGTTCGGTCGGCTATTTCTTGGAGTTTCGAGATAGGTTTGCTTTTCTCGAAAATCGCGAGAAACGCTTTTGTCTGGTCAAGAAGATTAGAAATCTCGGCGAATGAACTGGGTGCCGAGGAGTTCATTTGAGAGGAAAGATAGATAATGGCCGTCTGTACTACAGGAAGCAGAGGATAGATACCATTATGCAAATCTTCTCTCGCTCTCTTCTCTTTCTTTTCCGATATGTACAACGATTCCTCGCGGCATCTTTTCTCTAGAAACTCCAGCAATGCTTTGCTGAAGGAATAAGAGAAACCGGTGATTTGGTCGTTGCAAACTAAACGCAATTTTTGTTCAGGTTTCATTTGAATACTCCTAAAAATAAGGTAGCATATCTACAATGCAAAGTCAAGACATTAAACAGCTTTCGCCAAGCTACGGCTTGGCGAAGAAAAATATCAAGCAAATCATATCCAAATTGCCGGATGCTCCGGGGGTGTATATTTTTAAACGCGGGCAAAAAATTCTCTACATCGGCAAGGCTACGTCGCTTCGTGACAGAGTGCGGAGCTATTTTCGTGATGACATTATGGAAACCCGCTCGCCTTTGGTTTCCAAAATGTTGACGCAATTTGACGCGATTGAACATATTAGAACGGATTCTGTTTTGGAAGCACTCGTTCTGGAAGCGCATTTGATAAAAAAATATCAGCCGGAGGCAAATATAAAAGAAAAGGACAATAAAAGTTTTAATTTTGTTGTGATAACGAAGGAAAATTTTTCGCGCGTGCTTGTCATGCGCGGTCGCGAACTTTTTGTGCAAGCACATACCAATATACGAATGACACGAATGCAACGAATGACTATGAATAAGAATACACCCGATATATCGTGCGTATTTGGACCTTTTCCAAGCGGGGGACAGTTGCGAGAGGCCATGAAAATTATTCGCAAGATGTTCCCATATCGCGACAGTAAATGCACACCTTATGCAGAACAAATTCAAAAAAAGAGTAAAGGATTAATATACAATATATCATATATTAGTAAACCTAATATTGTGGTATCTAAAGTAGGCGATATATCGCCTACTTTAGATAATTTAGATAATCTGAAAAAATATTGTAAACCGTGTTTTAACAGGCAGATTGGGCTTTGTCCCGGAGTTTGCACTGGAGAAATAAGCAAAAAAGAATATGCGGAGCAAATCGAAAATATCATTTTGTTTTTTGAGGGCAATAAAAAACGCTTAGTGAAAAACATTGAGAAACGAATGAAAAGTTTCGCAAAAAATAAAGAGTTTGAAAAAGCCAACATTACTAAACGTACATTATTTACACTCAGTCATATTCAAGATGTTGCACTCATTAAAGACGAAAATGTTGAAAACCGAGCTTTTGACACTTTTCGGATTGAGAGTTATGATGTTGCTCACTTATCCGGAACAAATGTTGTGGGAGTGATGACCGTGGTGGAGGACGGTGAAGTTAAAAAGTCTGATTATCGCAAATTCAAAATTCGCGAAGAACCGGGTGTAAATGATATAAAAGCATTATCCGAAATTTTATCACGCCGTTTGGCGCACATAGAGTGGCCATTGCCAGATTTAGTTGTAGTGGATGGAGGTGTCGCTCAGAAAAGAGTGATGGAAAAAATCTTGCGAGAAAATAAAATGAACATTCCAGTCGTGTCAGTTGTCAAAAACGAATACCATAAACCGCGGGAAATTCTCGGCGATAAAAAGTGGCTGGTCCATGAACGGGGAATTATTCTATCCAACTCCGAAGCACATCGCTTTGCCGTCGAATATCATAAGAAGTTGCGAGACAAAGGACTTGCAATGTAAAAAAGAAAGATTTATAATTAACAATAGAAAGCAGGGACTAGATTTATCTGGCTCTGACTTTCATTTTCATTTGATTCTCTCCCCCACCTGTTTACTCCAGGTGGGCTTTTTTGTCTGGAAATTGAGAAGAATGAATTATCCTTGTATACTATATCTATGTATACAGATACAGCATCTCTTTCCCCCAACCTCAGTATAGGCGTTCTGCGCGGAGGTCCTTCGTTGGAATACGAAAATTCGTTAAAAAGCGGTGAGCATATTTTGCGATATTTGAATGAGACTCACAGACCGTTGGATATTTTTATTTCCCGCGACGGCGTCTGGCACATTCGCGGCGTTCCGCGCTCCCCGGAAAGAATTTTGAAGCAAATTGATGTTATCTTTAACGCTTTGCACGGCAGTTTCGGCGAGGACGGCGGAGTCCAGGAAATTTTAAATACTCACGGGGCGCTTTACACCGGTTCTAACAAATTATCCTCTGGTCTAGCCATGAATAAGTGGCTTACAAAAGAGAGAGCAAAAGTGCTCGGCATAAAAACGCCGATATCCGTTTTGGTCAGACCGGAAGATATAATTAATGAAAAGATCAGAGAAATTTTTAATTCAATTCCTTATCCGCTTATAGTCAAACCGGCTACGGGCGGATGGTCTAAAGGGCTCCACATTGTAAAATCATCCGGCGAACTTGAGCCGGCTCTACTCTCTGTCTTGTCTTCGCACCCTCTGGCTTTGGTAGAAGAGAAAATTTCCGGCAAAGATGTTTCTTGTCTCGTGACGGATGATTTTCGGGAACAAAAAACATACGCCTTTCCGCCGATAGGACAATCGGACAAAACTGTTTTGTCTAAAGTAGAAAAAGAGACGATAGAAAATGTAACAAAAAAAATTCACCAGGAACTTGGACTCTCTCATTATTCAGAATCGGATTTCATTGTTTCTCCGCGCAGGGGAGTATACTTTTTGGAAGTCAACACTTTGCCTGATATTTCCGAGAAATCCAGTTTGATAAAATCTCTGGAAACAGTCGGAGTCGGAATTAAAGAATTTTTGTATCATCTGCTTTCTCTGGCGTTGAATAAAAAATAATAAATTTAGTGGTCAATCTTTCTTCAAATTCGGAATTGTGGACTCACCGGGAATCGGACCCGGGCCTCGTCATTGCGAACGACGCGTAATACCACTTTACTATGAGCCCTATTAAATTTTGCGCAAAATTTCTGCTGTGGACCCAGGGGGAATCGCACCCCCGACTCGTCCATGCCATGGACGCATTTTACTACTATACTATGGGCCCAATTATTCTTCTATTTTACTGAAATTATTTTATTTGTGAAATGTCAAAAAATCTGATATATTTTTTATTCGGGCCCGTAGTTCAGTTGGCTAGAATGCCTCATTTGCAATGAGGAGTTCACCGGTTCGTCTCCGGTCGGGTCCACCAAAAAA
>JACQNQ010000036.1 GCA_016202965.1 Candidatus Zambryskiibacteriota bacterium
AAATTTAAAAGATTATATTGTTTGGATAATGGAATTTATCCCGCAAGAAAAAGTTTTCGTCACTCACTCCGCAGAAGAACAATTTTTTCTCATTCTGCGGGCATTTGAAGCGCAGGAAGCTTTTCATGCCACAACTTTTGAACATCTAAAGACGGTTCGCAAGCTCTTCCCGGTCCTTTACGCCAGAGAATACTTCAGTTTTTTCAAAGAATTTAAAGAATCTGTCCAAAAAAACTATCCGGACAAATCTCTGGAACAAATTTTTGACAAAGCCGAGGAATTTTTACTTTCAAATAAAACTCTGATTGACCAGTACTGCAATTATCTGACTCATACAGACTTCGTGCCTCATAATTTTCGAGTGAGCAAGCGCAATATTTACATGCTTGACCTTGTTCCAAACGCCTCGACAGTTCATTTCGGAAACAAATACGAGGGCTGGGCGAGATTTGTCAATTATATGGTCATTCACAATCCGGAACTGGAAAATTTGCTGTCAAGATATATTCGCGACAACCGGGGAGAAAAGGATTACTTGAATCTCCGACTGATGAGAGTGTATAAAATCGGCTATCTTTTGAAATACTACGCGGAATCACTTGAAAAAACTTCTGGAGACTTAAAAGAGCTGACCTTGGAACGCATCGGCTTCTGGCATGAAATTTTGAAATACATTTTGGACGACAAGGAAATTCCAACGAACTTTGTGGAGAAATATAAACAAAAACGCGACAATCTCCGAAGCGAGGACGAAAAGAGACGCCAAAAAGAATTTGCCATTGCTTAAAACGAGCAAAATTGCCTCATCTGCGTTGTTGCTTGTTTTGTTTTCTCCGCGCGCAGTACTACATGTACAGCTTGGTCGCAAACAAAACTTCGCGCCTAGCATCTGAGGCAATTTAATTCGTTTTAGTAAAACTGTTTTAAATATTGATTCCTTTTTTCAGAGCGGAAAGAATTTCAGCATTATTAACAGCGATTATTGTTTGGGGAGTTTTAGATAAGAAATCAATCGGTCCAGATTTCCCCTCAATAATTCCTCCGGCTTCTTTTAAAATACCTATGGCAGCTATGACATCTATTGTAGTTAAGTTAGCGTAAATACATGCTTCTGACCTTCCAGCAGCCACAAAACATATATCTAAGCCGGAAGAGGCAATGCCTCTGACTGAATGAGCATTCTCCAATAGAAAACGATATACTTTTGCTCCCCAGTCCCAATATTCCTTACTCCGGCCTGTCGTTAAAAATACAGTGGATTTCTTTAGTTCAATCTTATCAGAAACCTTTATAAGTTTCTGGTTAAGAAATGCTCCCCTATTTTTTTCAAAACTAAAAAGTTCTTTGGTGACAGGGTTATAGACTGCTCCTGCTGATATTATGCCATTATCCACATAGCCAATTACAATTGAAAAAAGAGGGATATTTTTAACAAAGTTTTTTGTTCCGTCTATAGGGTCTATAGCCCAAAAAGAACCCGAGGAAATATCTTCTTCTGTCGCTTCTTCAGAATAAATAGCATCGCTAGGAAAACTTTGACGAATTTTTTCTGTAATAAAATTATTTACTTCGATGTCAACATTTGTGATTAAATCTCGTTCATCTCCTCCTTTAATGGACACTTCTATATGCTTCTTGCGAGATTCCAGCAAAAGTTCTCCGGCTTTTTGTATCAAATCAATAACAAATGTGTAGCGATTTTCATTCATATTTCCTATTCTAGCATAAAAAATGAGCCCGCCGTAGCAGGCCCAAGTAAGTACGAGTTAGGAAATGTTTTCCAGTATCCACTCAATAGTTGTGTCGAGACGAAGAGCTTCTGTTTTTTGTCTTTCTTTTTTTGTGTCCTTCACTTCCTTGTGTCGGACTACACCGTCGCTTGATTGACGAATATTCAGTTTTGCTTCTGTCCCCGGTGAGATGATTTTCGTGCACCGACCATACTTCCGCGTAAGTCGCACAATAGGAGCAATCTCTTCTACTCCTATTTTGGAATCAAATCCTTGCACAGATTGAAGAGCTTCGATGTCCCATGTACAGAAAGTATTCTCCACAGGGACTATATGAGCGTCATCCAATTCTGAAATCTGAACTCCGACGACTTTATTCCCTTCAGTTAAGGCAGAGGTCACATTTTCCATCACTGATAGAGTCAAGTAATCCAGAGCTTTGTTGGAAAGAATCGTGGCATATTGTACATGCAAACTATCCAACCAACGAAGACCGGCATTTAAAGCTTCAGTGCTGTGATGACCAAAAGCTTCAAAAGCTGTTGCTCTGATTTGATTTTCTTTCAAAGCAGATTCGATTTTTGAAAAAGTTTCTCCACAGTCATGGTCTTTTGGAACCAGAATGAGAACCCTTTCAAAAACTGGTTGTCCTCTCCACTCAAGTTCACTTGCTTTACGAGCGCTGTTTACTGCCCGTTGTACTACTTCAGAAACTACTTCAGGTGTTTTTGCATACGAGCGAAAAATCACCCCGAAATTCATAGGTCACCCCCTTCTTTTTCCATTATCAAAATAGCACAATATCAACTAGTCAGTCAATAGCTTATCAAAAATTTCTTTCATCTGGTGTGCTATATAACTCCAACTATAACGTTCAACTACGCGTGCTTTAGCCTTTTCTCTAATATGCTCTCGAAGATTACTTTCATTTAATAACAAAGTAACTGCATCTGCAATGCTTCGTGGATTATCCGGAGAGCAAAAAATGCCCGTCTCTTTATCGTCAATAAAATCCACGATACCTCCGACAGGCGTGGCAATAACCGGAAGTCCTGCAGCCATTGCCTCAATGAATGAAATACCAAATCCTTCCGAACGCGATGGGCGAATAAATATATCACAAACAGAAAAATATTTTGGGAGGTCAGCGTTCGGTATGAGACCCAAAGATTTAACTCTGTCACTTAGACCTAAATCGTTGGCTTGTTTTTGCAATTTTGGACCGAGGTCGCCCTTGCCGATAATTATAAAATGGACATTTTTCGGCAGATTAACTAAAGCGGAAATAACATCATCGTTGGCATTTTTGTGAACTAATCTGCCGGTGGTGACAAGAAAAATATCTCCTTCTTTTTTATTCAACTGACTTTTTATTTTTTCTTTTACCTCTTGGCCAACTTCTTTGGTAAAGACTGAAAGGTCAACCCCATTCGGCACAAGCACACTCTTTCCTTTGTATCCCTTTTTATAAGCCCGCTGTAAAAGAAAGTTGGACAGTCCCGTCAGTATATCCGTCTGCCATAAAGCCATTCTCCAAGACAAATCTATAAGTCCGGCTCGTCTGTAATTTAGATGGCTTTCCGAATCCCCTTCCTGCAATGTCAGAACCATTGGAATTTTTTTCTTGCCGGTCAATTTTCTTAAAATGTTGCATATGTATCCGGCGCCACCGGCAAAAGAAACCATCACTGTCCAAAAACAAAAATAGTTTCTGGTCTTTTGCAATTTCCAGACTTTAAATACTCCCTGAAATGGTAAAAAAACCTTATCCCACAACGTTTTTCCTATGCCGAGCCGATAAACTGTAATTTTACCGATTTTTTCCACAGAAAGTAAATCTTTTTGTAATTTTGCCGTTATGAGGTCAAATTCAAAATCTCCTGCCTGCGCAGGCAGGCCCGCCAAGCGGTCAGTTATTTCTTTGATGGACACTTCCGCTCCGCCGACAAAAGGATGGTAAGCGGTGGAAAAAATCAAAATTCTCTTTTTTGCGTTATTCGTAGCCATTCGCATCATTCGTTACATTCGCATATTTGTATATTTATTTTCCTTCTTCCATTTTTAATAAATCTCTCAAGACTTGTTCTGGCACTTCGCGTCCCGATGCCTGCCCGCCATTGCCTGCAGCATCAGGCGCTGGCAGGCGGGCCGATGTTGCTTTAGCGTTTTCAGCACCATTTTCACTTTTCTTTTCCGTATTTTTAATAACACTTGCCAGAGCTTCTTTTAAACCGGAGATATTTTCTTTTGTCGGATTTTTCCCGTCTGATATTTGGGAATTTTTAAGCGCTTCACTTTGTCCCCTAAACTCAGATTTTATCTGAGTCGGGCGATCAGTTTCATTAGAAACTGATTTAGCTAAAACTTCAGCCGCTTTGATAAAAGCTTTTTTATTTTCATCTATTTTTACTTGTCCGTCCGTAGCTTTATGCGAAGGAGGAGGTCGCATATGCTCTTGTTCATGCCGAGCTTGCCCGCCAAAATTTTGCTTTGCAAAATTTTGGCGTGATTCGTTTCTGACTTCAGGACGATTTTGAACAAATGGCCGCGTGGGAGCAGCAGGCGATTGTGATTTTTCCGTGCCATGCCAATCCAATATATTTTTTTCCACTATTTCTCTTGTATGAGAAAACTGTTCGCGCGAACTTTTTATTACATCATTTTTGAAATTTATTTTCGGTCTGTCGATTGAAGGCAGAGTGGTAGCCGAAAACGGCGGAGAGGAAACCCCGTCAATCATCAGTTTCAAATATATCTGGGCAAAACCGAGATTGACCAAATCTTCGGCGGTAAATGTCGGGGCAAATTCTTTCTCCAAAACCTCGGCATCAAAAGCTCCGACCCGGAAAGTGATAAGTGTGCCGACGTTGCCGAAAACAGCATCTCGCACTTCTTCTTCCATTTGTTCTATGTATTGGTGAGCGATGGTCAGATTCAATCTGTACTTTCTGGCCTCCGACAAAATATCGGCAAATGATTTGTTGGCAAAGGACTGAAATTCATCCACGTAAAAATAAAAATTGGGAGATTTGGCTAATTCCGATTCATGCAAATCCGCCCTGCTCATGGCGGCCAGATAAATTTTGGTAATGAGCATAGAGCCCAAAAGTTTAGCGTTACCTTCGCCGACAAGTCCTTTGGAAAGATTCATTATCAAAATCTTCTTTTCATCCATTATTTTTCGCAAGTCAAAAGTGGACTTGGATTGGCCGATAATATTTCTGATTAAGGGATTGGAAGCAAACTGGCCGATTTTATTTTGGATGGCCGGAGTGGCTTCCTGGGTATAGCGGTCGGTGTATTTGGTGTATTCATCAACCCAAAAACTTTTGACTGTGACATCCGTGATATTGTCCACCACCGATTTGCGGAAGTCTTTGTCGGTGTACATTCGGTTCACCCCGAGAAGAGTGGCTCCGGGATATTCCAGAAGAGCGAGTAATGTATTTTGTAAAATGTAAGCCATGCGGGCCGACCAGGCATCGGCCCAGATTTTTTCAAACGTGGCCATCAGTCCCGCCACCACCAAGTGCCTCTTGTTCGCCCCAACGTCTTCCATGATGTTAAAAGAGACCGGGTAGTCCAAGTCAAACGGAGCAAAGTACAAGACGTCTTTAATGCGATTTTCCGGGATGTAATCCAAAAGTTTTTCGGCGCTGCCGCCGTGCGGGTCAATGAAAGCTATGCCATTGCCGTTTTGAATATCCTGAATGGCCATATTTTCCAGCAATGTGGATTTACCCATGCCGGTTTTGCCAATAACATACATGTGCTTCAAACGGTCCTTGGCTTTGATGCCAAATTTAATTTTCTTATTTCTTGCGTCCGTCTCGGCAAAATATGTGACTGTGTTTTGATCCATAATTGACTGTAATTATAGCATAATTTAAAAATCTGACATCCGTAAAATCTTTTGTTCATTAAATATTTTAGAGACAGGTTGTGTTTAGTTGTAAAAAGAAAAGTCGCCGGAAAGTCTTGGCGACTTTCCGGCGACGGTAATATCGGTTAATGATCGTTTGGTGTCGGTGGCGCCATTCCTCGAATGAAGAACGCCACGGGAACCGAAAGGACGAGGCTACCTGCACTGATAAATATTAGTGCAACGCCAAGCTGACTTTCGACTCCGAGAAATACCGCCGGGAAAAACAAAACGACAGCGACGATGGTCGCGATGACAATCAACTGCGATGGTAACCATCGTGTGAACTCTTTCTTCACAACGAAGCAGGTGCCGACGAAATTGGCGACTCCGCAAATCGTGAAAAATACCGCAATCATCAAACCACCCGGTGTCAGCGTGTAGAACAGATACTTCCAATCAGAATGAATGACTGTGGTAAGAACCTGTCCCAGAATTGCGAAACCAAGACCGATCAGAACTGTCATCCAAATATACGGACTTTTCCATGCGCTTCTCATGATTTAGCTCCTCTTTGCGTTAGCTCGCCAGCAAAATTTGAAAGACCAGAAACCTTACTAAATCTGTTTTAATTATAGCATGACTATTATATGCTTGTCAAGCACAAAAAGAGCCCTAAAAATAGGGCTCTTTTTGTATATATTTTGTGGAGATGGTGGCATTGAAGCCACATCCATATAAGATTTGATAATGCTTCTACACGACGTAGTGGGTTTTATTTTCTTAACTTTTATTCTCGAAACCTACAAAATAAGTAAAAGTCCAGTTTTCTTTTTCTTGAAGCAGTCTCGAAACTAAAACGGCTTCCAGTCCGAAGATATATCAATCACTTGCCGGAACAGACTTGAGGCAGTGACCGACCGCTGGGATTAATCTGCAGTATTAAAACTGGGATTAAGCGTAAGCGGTAGCGAATGTCATCCCCATAAATGGAGATAACACTCGTTTTGCAAAGGTGTTTTTAGCATCTATGCTTTCTTCCAGTTTTAAGAGTTAGAAGAACTCTGTCGCGCGCATTGTCAAAGTACCTATATGTCAAAACCTGTCATCCCCCTAAAACATACCTTCGGTATGTTCGGGCGAACATTTTTGCTTTAAGGCAAAAATGTTTTAGCCGCTAAATATCTTTTTAATATATTTCTCTTTTCTCTTGAACCACATAAACTTTTTAAAAATCTTTCTCTATTGAATGCTGATGCTTTATCTTCAAATATCTCTGTATGTATCAGTTCAACTGGTCTACGATATTTTGTTGCAGGGATATTTCCTTTAATATGTCGTTTTATTCTATTTTCTATATTTGAAGTGCAACCAACATACAATCCTTTGTCTTTGTGTGAATAAAGGATGTATAAAGTGTAAGCCATGCTTTAGGCGAATGATAGTTGTTAATGAACTTATCTGTCAGAAAATTCTCTGCGGGTTTGTTTGTCAGTATCTCTTTTTTTCAAAGTTTCCCGCTTGTCAAATTTTTTCTTGCCTTTTGCCGTAGCGATATCCAATTTGATTTTTCGACCTTTATTATATACCGAAAGCGGGACGATTGTCAATCCTTTTTTATTTTCAATTGTTTCCAAGTCTTTTATTTCTTTTTTTGTCAGCAACAGCTTGCGATTGCGATACGGGTCGTAATCTTTTGGCGTGTTTGCCGGCTGATACGGCGGAACAAACATTCTCACTATGTATGCTTCACCACCTCGCACCGTGACGTAAGAACCTTCCAGCGAACCCTGTCCGCCCTTGAGTGATTTCACCTCAAAACCAAAAAGTTCTATACCTGCAACATAGGTGTCTAAAATCTCATAGTTGAAATATGCCTTTTTATTGGTAATAAGTGACATATAAAATATTCAGATGTTGTTATTTTATAAAAATTTTCAATTTTCAATTTATAATTTTTAAACAATTTTCAATTTCTAATGAATAAATGAATAATGGAATTCAAATTTGAAAGTTCTCTCACTGTACCATATTATATTGACTTTTTAAAGATGAAAGGTAATATAAAAAATGGAGGCAAAAATATGACCAAAGAACGAATGGGCGAGATTGCTGTTCAAATACTCAAGTCAGACGCCATGTTTTCCAAGGGGATTGAAGAATTGAGTAAAAAGGCAAGACTCTATGCCAAACTTACACAACAGGAAGCAACAGAATTTTCCCAAGCCTTGCATGATGTCTGGGCTTCGAAAGATGCTCAACGGCGTTTACGTGATCAGTTGGCCCTGAAACACGCACATCGTTAATGACTAAAAAAGCCCCAGCAATATCGGGGCTTTTCTACTGTAAAAAATTACCACTAAGTAAAATCTCGTCTTCACAAAACCTTTTCAGAGCATCCACAGGTCTTGAGCATGGTTTTTGTCAACGACCTGCGTAGCAAGGCTCATTGACAAAATCAAGGCCGAGGACAGAGCAAGCTTTTCGCTGGAAAAGCTTGAGTCTCTGAAAAGGATTTGGGTAGAAAGAGATTTTACGATTTTCACTTTGATTTTATGAAAAATTGTGTATAATGCCCTTACTTATGACAGACCAGAAAAACTCGGAAAAGACAAAAATAATTATCAAAAAGACAAGTGACTCGGGCAAGAAACCGGACGGTGGTATTGTCTCTTATATCATATCTGTTCTGATTATATTTATCGTCTTGTCTTCTATATATTCATACTTTTCAAATAACTCAAAGGAGGCGGATAACGTTCCCATTTCGCAACTTGCCACAGATATAAAATCCGGCATTGTTACGTCTATTGTAGTCAGAGGCGATACGTTAGACCTTGTTTACAAAGACGGCGTTAAAAAAACATCAAAGAAAGAAACAAATGAGGCGCTCCTGCAAACACTCGTTAACTACAGCGTGACCAAAGAGCAGGTCGGGGCTATCAAAGTGGATATAAAAAATGAAAGTGGTCTGAGTTATTGGTTTTTCAATTTGTCGCCGATTATTTTTCCGATTTTATTTATTCTCATTTTTATTTGGTTCCTTACTCGGCAGGTTAGGGGCGCGGGTATGCAAGCTTTGACTTTTGGCCAGTCCAAAGCCCGAATGATAGACCCGAACGACAAATCCCAAAAAGTAACTTTCAAAGACGTGGCCGGCTGCAAAGAGGCCAAGGAAGAACTCGGAGAGATTGTGGATTTTCTGAAGAATCCTCGAAAATTTTTGGACATCGGGGCCCGTATTCCGAAGGGCATTTTGCTTATGGGTCCGGCCGGCACGGGAAAAACTTTACTTGCCCGAGCCGTTGCCGGCGAGAGTAATGTCACTTTTTTTTCAGTCTCCGGTTCGGAGTTTGTGGAAATGTTTGTCGGTGTCGGGGCGGCCAGAGTCAGGGATATGTTTGCCATGGCCAAGAAAAACTCCCCGGCTATTATTTTTGTGGATGAAATTGACGCCGTCGGGCGAGTGCGCGGTGTCGGGGCAGGCGGAGGAAACGACGAACGCGAGCAGACACTGAACCAGATTTTAGTAGAGATGGACGGTTTTGAGCCAAATGAAAAGGTTATCGTCATGTCGGCGACGAACAGACCTGACGTGCTTGACCCGGCACTTCTTCGCCCGGGGCGATTTGACAGGCGAGTGACGCTGGATTTGCCTGACAGGCGCGACCGTGAAGAAATTTTACAAGTTCACAGCAAGGAAAAACCTTTTGCCGAAGATGTAAATCTCCAAGTTATCGCCGAGAGAACTCCGGGATTTTCCGGAGCGGACTTATACTCGCTTATGAATGAAGGAGCTATATTGGCCGCTCGCGAAAATAGAACAACTGTTGCTCAATATGACCTCATCCGCTCCATTGAAAAAGTTATGCTTGGTCCGGAGCGCAAAAGCCACATACTTTCCAAAAAAGAAAAAGAAATTGCCGCTTATCATGAAGCCGGACATGCCGTTCTGGCATCGCTTCTTCCGTACGCAGATCCGGTACACAAAATTTCCATCATTGCCCGCGGTCATGCCGCCGGCTATGTTTTAAAACTCCCCTTGGAAGATACCAAAATGCAGTCAAAGAAAGAATTTTTGGACGATATTGCCGTTTCTCTCGGCGGATATGTCACCGAGAAAATGCTTTTTGATGATTTAACCACCGGACCGTCAAGCGACCTGCAAGTTTCCACAGCGCTTGCTCGCGATATGGTTACCAAATACGGTATGTCAGATATGTTGGGGCCGGTTGCTCTAGAAAGTCAGACAGGTAAAATTATTTTTGGCCGCGGGGTGGAGGAAAAAGAATTTTCAGAGAAAGTGGCGGCTGATATTGACGCTGAAGTTTCCCGCATTATGAGAGAAGCTCACGACAAAGCCCACAAAGTCATCACAGAAAATCGCTTGCTTCTGGATGCTGTCGCAAAACGTTTGATAGAAAAGGAAGCGATAGAACGCGCCGAGTTTGAAACCATTTTGGTGGCGCACGGCATTACTCCGAAACAAAAGCTGGACATAGAACATCAGGTCTAGACTATTTATTTAAAATACTGTATTCTTTGGTTAGAAACATTTTACCGAAAGGAGGCCTATGAGTTTATTATCTGTATTGTTTTGGGTATTTGCAGGAGTGGTGTCGTTTGCTCTGCTGATTGTTCTGGGACTAGTTGTGGCGCTTTTGCTTCGAAAAAAGATGCTGAAAAAAACAGTCCACACATTGACAGACGACCGTTCATGGCATATGCCATGGACATGAAGTTTCTTATCCTCGGCGCGCAAGTGTCGAGGATAATTTTTTATGTTAGTATATAAAAAATTTTCAAAATACATCCGCGAGTAGCTCAGCCCCGACGTTTGAGTACAAAGTCGGGGAGCCGACCGAAAGCGTCGGCTTTGGTAGAGCCGGATAGTTTTTTAAAATCATTAAATATCCGCGAGTAGCTCAGTTGGTAGAGCGATTCTCTTATACAGAATTGGCCGGGGGTTCGAGTCCCTCCTCGCGGACAAAAATACGAAGTATTTTTGTTCGTGTGGAGAAAGCCGTGGGACGGCTTTCGTGGGGACTCGAAACCCGATTGAGATATTTTATGAGCTTGCGAAATAAAATACCCAATTGGGATACTGAAACTGTAAGTTTTGAGTCCCTCCTCGCGGACAATTTACTTTTTATACCTTGTATGCTAGTATTGTAAGCGGATCACAGGAGGTTCAAATGATAAGATGTGTTAATTGTGGATCGGGGAAAACCCGCCATTCCAGTGAAAGGGTGGCCGGGGACTGGTTTCGAAGGTTTTTTCTGGTGTTCCCATATCGTTGTCGCAATTGTCGAAATCGATTTTATGAATTTCGACCATTACGACCGATAAAGAGAATGTCCTCTTTTCTTTTTCGGTCGACTCTACGACAGCGGCAACCAGAGCTATCCAAAAAGTAGAATCTGTTTTTGGGGGGCGTACCAGCATGCGCTCCTTTTCTTTTACTCAAAATGTATTTTCTCTTTTTGTTCTTCTAGATATTTTTTGATTTCCGGATATTTTTTGAAATCAAAATCTTCTTCCACTATTCGTATCGCTTCACTCCGAGCCGCTTCAACCATTTTTATATTTTTAACGGCTTCCATAGCCAAATCCGACAATCCCCATTGCTTTCTGCCATACAACTCTCCGGCTCCTCGTTGAGCCAGGTCAAATTCTGCAAGTTCAAAGCCGTTTTTTGCTGTTGTTAGGGCTTTCAGTCGTTCTTTTGTTTTTAGACTTTTACTTTCTGTGAAAACATAACAATATGCTTGATGGTTTGAACGGATAACTCGTCCTCGAAGCTGATGAAGCTGGGACAGGCCAAACCTTTCTGCTCCTTCTATTATTATCATGGTGGCGTTTTCTACGTTTACTCCGACTTCTACAACAGATGTGGCCACAAGAATACGGATTTTGCCAGAGGCAAAATCCGCCATCACTTTTTCTTTTTGCGCAGGAGTCATTTTTGAATGGAGAATGTCAATTGAAAATTTTGGGAAAATTTCTTTCTTTAATCTCTCCTCTTCAGCTGTAACAGATTTGGCGATGATAGCCAATTCTTTTTCCGGGTCCGGCTCGTTTATTCTCGGACAAATGACATACAGCTGTCTGCCTGACCTTAACCTTTCTCTGATTTCATCATATGCTTTGCTTCTTTCTGTTGGTAAAACGATTGTGCTAATAATAGGTTTCCTTCCGTGAGGCATTTCCGAAAGCAAAGTTAAATCCAAGTCTCCGTAAATAGTCAGGGCAAGCGTACGAGGGATTGGTGTGGCCGTCATAGATAACAAATGCGGACATAACGCGGACAGCTGCGGACCAGACGCAGATAGTCTGGCTGTCTGATATATTATTCGGTCGATTGTACATTTTATATTGCTGAAATTAACCAATAGAGCCAGATGATAATTAGAACCTTTGAGGTAAGTCCAAATTTGCTTTTTCTCTGATGTTCCGATAAAAGGTATTGCTTTTAATTCAACGATTATTTTTTCATCTATTACAAAATCTGGTTGATATATACCAACTTCTTTTTTATTATAATAGATAGGTATTTGTTTTTCTCTACTAAAAATAATTCCTCTTTTTGTAAACTCTTCAGCAAGAGCCCGTTGATATATCAATTCTTTATGTCCCAAACCAAGTGTTTTTCTTACTGTAAATATCGCTTCTCTTATACAATATGTCAGGTCTTTGTAAATAATTTCAGGATTAGAATCTTCTGTCCGCGTTTTGTCTGCGTCCTGTCGTATTTCCTGTCTGCGAACCAGCGACGTTCGCTGGTTGACTCCAAAGCGATGTTGTTCGTCTATTACCACGAATGCCAAATGTTTCCATACCACACTTTTTTGGATAAGAGTATGCGTGCCGATAAGTATTGGCACAACGCCCTCCGCCACCCATTTCAAAAGTTGGGAGCGAGAAATATGAGTCGGTTTTAGAGGATTGCTTTTAGAAGGAAATATCTGACACCCGCTTCCAGTGATAAGCCCGATTTTCAAAGGCAGGTGTTCAAAAAACTCTATGAAGTTTTCATAATGCTGTTTAGCCAATATTTCTGTCGGTGCCATATAAGCAGTCTGCAGATTGCCATAATCTTTTCCTGTAAATGGAGCTTTCGTGGCAACATAAATTGCCGTGGCCGCCACAGCCGTTTTTCCGGAACCGACGTCGCCTTCAAGCAAGCGAGACATCGGATAGCCGCGCTTGAAATCTTCACTGATAACCTTGATTGCTTTTTTCTGCGAGTCGGTTGCATTAAACGGGAATCGTTTTATAAATTCAGCGATATCTTTTTGATTAGTTTCTATTTTGAACGCGCTTTTTTTGTTCCAGAGTTTTCTCTCTTGTTGTTTTTGCAGTTGTATAAAAAATATTTCTTGAAAGGCGAAGCGCTTGCGAGCCGACAGCGCGTCCGACTCTTTTTTCGGCGCGTGAATCCAAATAAAAGCCGTGCGAATGTTCGGCAGATTGTATTTTTTCAAAATTTCTTCCGGAATCGGGTCTACCATTATGTCAAGGACTCCCCTTGACATAAGTTTTTGGATGGCGTGGTAGATCCAGTTTGATGTTACACCTCTGCTTTCCGGATAAACGGGATATAGCACATATACGCCATGGCTCTCATGTGTATTATTGACATTATTACCAAAAAGTGATTTTTCCACATCCGATGTGGAAAAGTTAGGTAAAGTACTAATCGTTTCGATTTTCGGGTTGCTTATGTATAACTCTCCGCGGCGCTCTGAAACTTTTCCCTCAACTCGTACCATTTGTCCCTCGTGCACCATTTTGGCAATGTATGGCTGGTGAAACCAGACGATTTTTATCTTGCCGGTGTCATCTTGGAGCGTCGCTTCTCCCATTGGAATTTTTTTAACGAATGCTTTGCTCATTTTCAAACCGGAAATTTTTCCAAACAATGTTGCAGTCTCACCCGGGTATAAATCCTCAATATTTTTTATCTCGCTCGTATCGCCGTATCGCACAGGAAAGTAATAAAGCAAATTCTCCACGGTCTCCAATCGCATTTTTTTCAAGGCTTTTTTTTGCACCTCTTGCAACCTGAATTCAGCAGTCAAAGGAGAATCTAATTTCATATCTACTCATTGTATCTTTTTAGTGTTTCTACAAATACTTGACAATACTTCTGTGATATGATAACGTCTAACTCAGAAAGGACGTGACTGTATGGAAAATGTTGACATTATTCGGTTTTTGGCTGAAAAGCCGCAAGCGGTAGAATCAGAGGGTTTTGTTGTAAAGATTGACACAGTTTACCCGGGAATTCATGTGGGCTTACTGAGCGAGGTGCATTTGCACAGAGTGTCATCGGGTTCCTACATCAAGCTTTCTTTGGGAGTGAATGGGCGACAATATTCATTTCCTCTTCCGAAGGTCGCGGCGATTTTTCAAGCCGGCTCTACCGACCTATTGGAGGCGCTTGAGACACTGAGTAGCAAAGTTCTTGAATCGGACATAGAGCCGGAATTACAAGAAAAACTGGCCAAGTCCATCGACGAACTTGAACTTTCTGTCAGGTCTTACAACTGCTTCAAAAACGCTGACATTAGAACGGTCGGCGAACTGGTGGAAAAAAGCGAGGAGAATCTTTTGGCGATTAAGAATTTCAATCACAAATGCTTGACTGAAGTCAAAGAAATTCTTCATTCGTACGGTCTTGCTATTCGGAGTTAGCAAGTTTCAAAATCAAATTGAAAGGAGATGAATTCAAGTCCGGGCAAGTAATCCCGGGCTTTTTCTATACAAAAAAATTGTTGCGAGATTTTTGAATAAGCTTTTCTACTCATTTTAAAATCATACCATGTATCCGCGATCGCGGATACATGGTATGATTTGATTAAATAAAGAAATAAAAAAATCTATTGTCAAAAGGGTTGGGGATGATGTAATCGGCGGAGAGTTTTTTGGGCGAAATGAGTTTGGCGATGGCCTTTGCCGCAGCCAGTTTCATTCTGTCTGTGATTTGTTTTGCCCCAGAGTCTAGCGCGCCGCGGAAAATGCCCGGGAAGACCAAAACATTATTGATTTGATTGTGATTTTACATGAAATAAAAAATATGCTACTGTTTAATAAATCCTTTATTAAATATATAACTGCAAACTTTTTGTTACCAAAAATACGAATTAATAATCAGATAACAGTGCCGGAACTCCGTGTCATAATGGAAGACGGCACAAACCTCGGAGTTATTTCCTTTAAGGAAGCGTTAAATAAAGCTCGGGAAGCTGGGCTTGATTTGCTTGAAATTTCACCAGGAGCCACACCGCCGGTTGCAAAAATAATGGATTATGGTAAGTTTCAGTATACTGAAAATAAGAAGCTGAAGCTCTCAAAATCCAAAGCTCATACGATAGAAGTCAAAAATATTCAGGTCAAAGTGGGCACTGGCGAACATGATTTAGAGCTCAAAGCCAAAAAAACCTCGGCTTGGCTAAAGGAAGGCAATCGCATCAAAATAGACCTTTTTTTGCCAGGCAGAACCAAATATATGGATATAAAGTTTTTGAAGGAACGTATGGAAAGAATTTTGAAACTGATTACCGAAGAATACAAAGTGACCGAAGAAGCCAAAAAAAGTCTGAAGGGTCTTTCAATAATCATAGAACGAACATGAGCGTAAAAACAAATAAATCATTCGCAAAACGACTAACGGTTTCAAAGTACGGTAAAATAATGGCCCGAGGAACCGGTCGCAATCATTTTAACGCCAAAGAGTCTCGTCGCTCACAACTGGCAAAAAATCGTAGTGTCAATTTTAATATCAGCAACAAAGATAAGGCCCGTTTTTTGTAAACTTTATAACTTTACAAACTTTAAGAATTTTATAAACTAAATTTTATGACACGCGTTAAAAAAGCAATAAATGCACTGAAATATCGCAGAAATATGCTCCGAAAGGTAAAAGGATACCGACATGGACGAAGCACGAAAGAGCGCCAGGCCCAGGAAGCTATTTTTCATGCCGGTGCGTACGCTTTTGCCCACCGACGCGACAAAAAAGGCGACGCTCGCAGACTTTGGAATGTTAGAATTTCCTACGCCGCAAAAGAAGCTGGCACATCATACTCCAAGCTCATGGGTAGTTTGAAGAAAAAAGGCGTTCTCCTAGACCGCAAAATCTTAGCTACTCTCGCAACAGAAAACCCAAACGTATTCAAAAAAGTTTTGGAACTTGCTAAGTAATTCAAGATTTGTTTTTCATGAATGATAGAACCAAAAGAAATAATTTTGGTATTTTGAGCAAAGATTATGATGCCGCAAGACGAGGCTATCCTAAGGAATTATTTGCATATCTGAAAAAACTTGTACCTGGCAAACATTTAAAAGTCCTTGATATCGGATGCGGAACCGGTATTTCAACTCGCCAGCTTAAAGAAAGAGGGTTCAGTGTTACTGGAGTAGATAAAGACCAGGCTATGGTCGCGATAGCCAGACAAAAGACTAGTGATATTTTATATGTAGTTACCGATGTCCACAAACTTCCGTTTGATAATGAGGAATTTGATTTGATTACAGCTTTCACTTCCTTTCATTGGTTTACTGATAGAAAATCTACTACGGAAATAAAAAGAGTACTAAAAAGAGGCGGGGTATTTTTTACCGTCTGGAAAAAATCAAGTAAATCGAAAAGTGAACGGGTAAGAAACCTCGGTATTGTGTACAACGCCATTTTGGAGAAATATTTTGGAGACAATTCTGATAGCGCGCGGAATTATAATCCAGAAGCAATTCTTAAGAAGAATAATTTTACAAATATCAAAGTTAAATCTTTTTATTTTCAGGAAAAATACACGCTTCAAAACGCAATGACTTTGGTAAAGTCTATAAGCAACTGGAACCTTCTAAAAGAAGACTTGAGACCAAAATTTCTTAAAAACATAGAAGATTTGTACAAAAAGAACCTTGTTGGTGGATTTGTTATAAAAAACCGAGAAGCTAAGGTGGTATTGGGTACGAAATGAGAAAATATTCTCACATATCAGCCATGGCGTATATGTGAAATTATTGTAATTCGTAAGTTTTTCCTCTTTCGGGGTAAATCGCTTGAACACCAAGCTCATCGCGCAGGCGCTGGGCGAGAAACATGGATGATTTCGGTTCGCCCATTACAACAAAAACTTTGCGGACTGTTTTCTCTGTGTCTGCAACCATTTTAACCAAAGCATCAGAATCTTTGTGCGAGGAGTAGCCGGAAATCATTTCTATGCGCGCTCTGACAGGAACAATCCGCCTGTTAATATCCGCCTGTGCAGGTTTATCCTGAATCATCCTGCCCAAAGTGCCGAGAGCTTGATAGCCCATAAGAAGTATGGTGCTTTTTGGGTCCGGCAAATATTTTATTTCATGTCCGACCACTCTGCCGCCGCTAGACATTCCCGAGCCGGCGATGATTATTTTCGGGTTTGGCGTATTTACAATATCCATTGAACCGCGAGAGCTGTGAGTAATTGAGAGTTTCGGAAAATTAAAAATATTATCTCCGGATTTTATCTCATCTTGGACCGTGAAATTAAAATCTTTTGAAAACCTGGCGTAAACTTCCGTCACCTTTTCTGCCAAAGGCGAGTCAAGAAAAACCGGCACTGACGGTATTTTACTTTTTTCAATCAAATTATTTAATTCATATAAAATAACTTGGGTGCGTTCTATGGAAAATGCCGGGACGACCAATGCTCCGCCTTTTTCTATAGTATCCAAAATAATTTGCTTAAATCTCTCGTCTCTTTCCTCTTTCGGCTCGTGGACTCTGTCGCCGTAAACACTGTCTATAATTAAATAATCCGCATCTGTTATCGGTTCTGTGTCTTTCAAAAGTGGAGACGGCGAGTTCCCTGAGTCGCCACTAAATACAATCTTAATAGGCTTATCTGTCTGTGTCTGTCGGCGTTCGTTCCGCGTTCTGTCCGCGTAAGTAAATTCATACATCGCCGCCCCGAGAATATGCCCTGCGTCTTTTAGATTGACAGAAAATTCTTCATTTATTTGAGTTTTAGTGTCATAGGAAATAGTTTTCCAAAGAGAAAAAGCCATGTCGGCATCTTTTTGCTCATATAGTGGAGCTGGTTTAACACCGGGTGTGGGCGACGAAGTAACGTGCTCACTCGGTGTTTGGAAATCGAGTTGATTCATTATTTTGAGCGCGTCAGCAATCATAAGCTCCGAGAGTTCTCGCGTCTCTGTCGTAGAGTAAATCGTTCCGCGGAAACCCTCGCGCACCAGTTTTGGAATTCTACCGATATGGTCCGTATGGGCATGAGTGACAAACAAGTAGTTGACGATTTTTGGGTCGTACGGAAATGGTTTTTTATTTTCCTCTTCTGAATCGGCGGCGCCTTGCAATAGTCCGCAGTCAATCAGTATTTTACTATTGGGAGATTCCAAAAGAAAATTAGCTCCGGTAACGGTACCGACACCTCCCCAAAAAGTGATTTGTAAATTACTCATTATTTTTTAAAAGATTAAGCCCATATAATGTTCCAAAGAAACTGCCGATGATATTCATAGTGAGGTCTTTTATGGTGTCTAAGATATACCAAATCCCGTCTGCAAATGAAGTCAGTCCGGAATAAAGTTCAAATATTTCCCACAATACGCCGACAACAAAAGCACAGAGAATAGCGGTGAGAACGATTTTTCTTTTCTCAACAGGAAGAATACTTCTGAAATAATTCCAAACTAAAATCACGGCAAATGCCACCAGAACTCCCGAAAAAAAGTGCATAACCACGTCAAACCACCATGTCGTCCAATCCAAATAAAAGATAAGTCCTATCTGAAAAAATAAGTCAACTAAAAGCAAAAGGATGAAGAAGCGTTTGAAAAGCGGCGTTTGGAACATTTTATTATTATATATTGAAATCGTCAGGAATTAAAACCTCCAGTTTTGGATGAAATTCGAGGCGAAGTGTGAAAAAGGATTGGAGTCGTACTGTCGTACGGTGACAATTATTTTTCACACTTCAACAAAGAAGTTCGCCAAAACTGGAGGTTTTAATCGGATTACGCAGATACTTCCCTACCATAAAGTAAGGTGGGTGTCCGCAATGCTATTTTTCAGAACGAATGAACGCTCATCCGAATAGAACGATATTGGACTCCCTGAAAATTATTGTGGAAAATATCAGACGTAATCCTGAATATAGTATACCATAAGTAAACTCTCAATCGTCAACACCGAAACGCTTGTATTGAAATATAGGATGATTCTTAAACCAAAATTCAATTTCGTGTTTTGCCTCTTCGGCAGTTTCAGAGGCGTGAACAAGATTAAAGATGGCGCGTTGCTCTTTGTTGGCCAAAGCTGGGGAATCAACGGAGAAATCCCCTCTTATGGTACCCATTTCTGCTTTGTACGGCAGTGTATTGCCCACAATTTTACGAACCATATCAATAGCATGAACACCTTGAATAATCATTTTGACCATAGGAGCGTCTGTTAAATAATCTATAAGCCATCCTCGGATTTTCTTGCCAAGTTTTAGAGCATCGTTAGTGCCCATATCCGCTTTTGGGTCACGGCCGTACTTTTCATAAGTAGTAAGAGTCTTCCCGCCCAAACGTTTGAGCCATACGTCATCTTTCGGATAATGGCTGTCAGCTTCTTCTCTGGTGGCATGAAACATTTCCAGAGCCACGATTTTCAAACCTCTCTGTTCTACGCGTTTAATTGTTTCTCCGATAAGACCTTTTCTGACCCCGTCGGTTTTAACCATTAAAAATGTAATTTCTTCTTTTGGATGCTGCATTCTGTATAAAAATTATTTGATAAATGAGATTTTATTATACACGAAAAATCACTTTAGTCTAATTAATTTACTTTGTCAGAATAATTGGGTCGCTGTCAGTAATAACGATTGAATGCTCAAAGTGAGCGGCGCGACTTCCATCTGTGGTTTTGTATGTGTAACCGTCAGCATCAAGAATTATTTTGTCTGTGCCCAAAGTAAGCATCGGTTCAAGCGCCAAGACCATGCCGGGACGCAGAAGCTCGCCACGGCCTCGCTCCCCCTCGTTTGGCACAAAAGGGTCTTCGTGAACTTTGTAGCCAACGCCATGGCCGGCAAGACCTTCGGATATGCCGTAACCCAATGGACGCGCAAAGGATTCAATAGCATGACCGATGTCCCCGATGTGAGTCCCGCCATGAGCAGCTTTAATGCCGCGGAAGAGAGCTTCTCTGCAATTCTCCACAAGCTTTCTGTCTTTGTCCGAAACATTACCCGCGCAGAGAGTTACAGCGCTGTCGGTAATTAAACCTTGGTGGGTAATGCCAAGGTCAAGTGAAACCAAGTCGCCATCCTGGATAATATACGGTTCTTCGTTTGGTATGCCATGCACAATTTCCTCGTTTATGGAAACACATATAGCCGCCGGAAACGGCCGTTTGGCTCCGTGCGGAGTGTAATTTAGAAATGATGCGGTATCTCCGCCTTCGTGAATTAATTTGCGAGCATAATCTTCCAGCTCCTGCGTTGAAACTCCCACTTTCACTTTTTCACTAACTTTGCGCAGAATAATACCAAGGCGTCTACCGCCTTCTTTCAAAATTTCTATTTCTTCAGGTGTTTTAATAGATATCATAGTGTGAAAGTGTGAAAGTACTCAGTGTGAAAGTGGATGTATTTGCATTTCACTTAGTACTGAGTACTTTCACACTTAGTACTACCAATGTAATTTGGTGACTATCTCCCTATGCACCTTCTCAATCGTCTGCTCGCCGTTTATATCCAGCACATCATATCTATCGTTGCTTTTAAAATACTCCACTGCAGGATAGCTGTCTCGGTCAAACCAGTCAAGTCGTTTTTTGATTTCTTCTCTGCTTTTATCGTCATCGCGTCCGCGGGCAAGTAACCTCGCTTCCGACCATTCCCGCGAGACGTTTATATAAATAATTGTCGCTTTGCGATTGTAAAATTCAAGGGCCGTAGTAAAAACCATGGCTTCAGGAAGAGAACGGCAGATACCGTCAAAAAAAGCGTGCTCCGTGCCTTTGAAATCGGCAATTAAAACATGCGACCACATGTGTACGGCCAGGAAATCCGGCTGGCGGTCGCCTTTTTTATAAATCTCGTTGGCAAGTTTGTTTGAGTATTTTTCTCCTGTTACAAACTGACGAAAACTTGCGCCCGTTTCCAAATAAAAAATCTTGCTCTGCGGGTCTTTTTCCAGAATCAACTTTTTCAAAAGCTCCGCCTGCGTTCCCTTACCGCATCCCGACCGCCCAATAAAAATAAAAGTTTGTGGTTTCATTGATTTTATCTAGATAAAGCCTTTTTCATAACAGGTATATCTTTTTTGACTGATGCCCAAATATCTTTAAGAGCAAGATCATCATAATCATGTATGGCCATATCTCTAAAACCAGCTATATTGCGCCATGGTAAATCGATATGTTTTTTAAAATCTACAGATATTTTCTTAGATAACTCTCCAATCAAAGCAAGCTGCATGATGACGCTACTTTGCATCATTTCATTTTTAAAGAATTCTTTTTGTGTAACTCCATCAGTAAAACGTTCTATCTTATTAATACAATCTATGATTCTATCACGAATAACCTTATCTGACTTCATAAATTGGTTTTAAATCAGCTAGTATGTATGGTTTGATATGTCGGTTTATAGCTTCCTTACTTACTAAGTCAACTTTTTTTTCTAATATGTCTTCAAGTTCATATTTTAATCCAAAAAATTTAAAAAGGCCGATTGGTCGTTTTATATAAACCAGAATATCCACATCGCTGTTTTTTTTAGCTTCGCCTCTTGCAACACTACCAAAAACACCGGCGTAGGTTACGCCGTACTTCTCCAAAATCGGAGTGATTTTTTCCTTGATTTCTTCAATTTGATTCATGAAAACATTCTACCACATAAAACATGATTGCGCGATTAACTTAATTTTTTAATAACTACACAATACTGCTTTTCTTCAGTTTCAATATCCTCCACTTCTATTAGCCCTTGGGATTTTAGATTTGATAAAAGAGTTTGTAACTCTAACCATTGAGGCGTATTAGACCAGAGAGTACCTATTCGTATTTCACCGAGGGGACACAAAATGTTTAGAAACTCAGAGATTGATTTTTTTAATTCTTCTGTATCCCAAGGTATTCCGTGAGCCAAAACAATATCAAAACTTTCTGGCTGAAAGGCGATATTTTCAGTACTCATTTGCGCTGAAATGTTCTGATTAAAAATTTTATCAATACTTACAACTTTAGTATTTGGATATCTCCCATCAATATACTTAGCAAAGTTACGATTTTGACTTCCTACATCTAAAATTTTCTTTCCTGCAAGTAATTCTTCATTCAACGATAAGCCCCTTTTATAGCGACTAAAAGCATCTTCCGGACTTTCTGGATCATAGCTCATCTCATCAGGATCTGTTGGAGGATAATAGTCTTCCAAGTTTTCACTCATACAGTTTATTGTAACAAAAAATTTATTTATTATAAACCAAGTACGAACGAAGGCACAGCTAGAACTTTCATAATTTGGATGAAATCCGACGTGAGATTTTTCATTATGGTCAGTATAGCACACCACACATGATTAACCAATTAATTTCTACTGCATTATACAAAATGAGACTATCGCATTGTTTTGCACATATACGCTATAGCTCTCATGTAAAATGATTGAATGAAAAACAAAAACCTCGTCCAGACGACAGGCGAGGCCTTTGTCTGAAACGAGGTAAATCAGTAGCAGAATTCAGTGAACTTCAGAAATCAATTCGTTCGGGCGGTATGCTCCAAACATGTTATTTTGAATGCTCCGCTTTCAACTTTGCAAGCTCAGCCTCAAAAGTCTGTGTGTAGATACTGAGCTCAAGTTCTTTGGCATTGATTGCTTTCCTCACATCAGGATTAGCTAGGTCCTGCTCGACTACCATATCCAGAATCTGTTGGATTTTTGCTGCTTCGCCGTCATGACCACTGAATTTCATCTGCTGGATAATCACGTACAGATGCCCAGCGAGCTGAGCCTGAGTTTCAAAAACAATTATTTCCTTTCTTTTTCTCTCCGATTCATTATCGGTACTAAGCCAATTCTGCATACCGATAAGCAGGAGCAGATTCCCGAGAAAGTGGCTGACAGCAGCCCAACCTTCTTTTTCATTCGTCAAAGTTTTTGATGTGCGCATAGGTTAACCTCCAAAACGAAGAGTATCTTATATCCTATGGCCAGTCAAGTGTTTCAAATTTAATATTCGCGGATAGAAACTTGAGCGTCTATTTTTTTAATCAAATCGATTACTACCGAAACCACAATCAAAAGGGCCGTGCCGCCGAGAGAAATGGCCGTGATACCCGTGACACCGCGAATGATAAGCGGCAGAACGGCAATGAAACCGAGAAAAAGAGCGCCGACCAAAGTCAGGCGAGTCAAAATACGAGAGATATGTTCTGAGGTAGATTTGCCCGGACGAACGCCGGGAATAAAGGCGCCGTTCTTTTGCAAATTTGTGGCGATTTGGTCCGGGTCAAATGTTACGGCCGTGTAAAAATAAGTAAAAACAAAAACCAAGAAGAAATAGGCAATAGCGTAAAACCAGGCGTTTGCCAGAACGGAAAGAGCGGCGCTTGAAACGGAAGCCACTAAAGAATTAGCGGCGCTTGAAAGATATCGCAGAATTATTTGAGGAAAAGACAGTATGGCAATACCGAAAATAATGGGCATGACTCCGGATTGATTGAGACGGAGGGGCAAATAAGTGGACGTTCCGCCGTAGACCCGGTTGCCGCGGACTTGTTTGGCGTATGTCACCGGTATCGGACGCTCCGCTTCGGTAATAACAACCACCCCAACAATAACCAAAGCCGAAACAATTACAAAAGCCAGATAAAGCGGAATTTGTGAAGGGTCAAAAGCGAAAACAAGCTGACCGATGGACGTCGGCAGGACAGCTACAATACCGGCAAAAATAATGAGGGACACTCCGTTGCCAATGCCGTATTCGGAGACAAGCTCGCCAAGCCACATTAAGAGAACCGAGCCGGCAGTAATGACAACCAGGTTTGTCACTAAAGCAAAAGGCGACGAATTCAGAAATATATTCTGGCTCTGCAGGATTTTTATAAAAGCAAACGATTGGACGATAGCTAAAGGCACGGTCAAAATTCTGCCGTATTGGGCAAATTTGCGCCTACCCATCTCGCCTTCTTCCTGATACATTTCTTTCAGTTTGGGAATAACCACCGTGGAAAGCTGTAAAATGATAGAACCGGTAATGTATGGTCCCACTCCGAGCATAACGATAGAGAGTTGAGCCAGTCCTCCGCCGGAAAAAATGTTTAAGAGGCCAAAAAATTCATTGCTTGCAAAAAATTGCGCCAAGCGGGCATGGTCAACGCCGGGAATAGGTATGGCGGCCAGGACGCGAAATAAAATGAGAGCAAAAAGGGTGAAGAGTATTCTCTTTCGGAGAATTTTATCTTGGAAGACTAGCTGTAATTTATTGAAAAAGTTGTTCATAAATAAAAGTTAAAAGTTAAAAGTAGAAAGTTAAAAGTAATATGCATTTGAATTCATTTTGACTTTTAACCTTTAACTTTTAACTAATAAATGGTACCATCAGCCTTTTCTACGGCAAGCCGGGCGCTTTTTGAAATCAGGCAATTCTCTATTGTCAACTTCTTGTCCAATGCCCCTCCTCCCAGTATTTTTACTTTACCATAAACGGAAAGTGTTTTCGGAGAAACGATGTCTCCCGATTTAAACATAGTATTCAAATCTCCGAGATTAAAAACTGTCGGTTTTCTCTTTATACTGGTGTTTATATTTTTACCGCGACCGCGCAGTTTTGGAATACGCTTAATAAAATCGCGAATTTCCGGCCGCTTTTTATGTCCGGCTCTGGCATTTTGGCCTTTTGTTCCCCGCCCCGATGTTTTGCCGCGAGTTCCGCCGCGGCCGATTTGCCGAGTTTTCTTGTTTGAATGTATTCGTCTCAAGTTATGCATCTGCATAGTGATTGTATTAATTAACCTAATTGTTCTAATTTCTAATTAACCTAAATAATGAACCATATCCAAATCCCAACCGATTCAAAGTGGTATTTGTTTGTACTTGGTTATTGGTCATTGG
>JACQNQ010000039.1 GCA_016202965.1 Candidatus Zambryskiibacteriota bacterium
AATCCCGTTAGAGGCCGCGGTCGCTACGGGATAATAGGCGATATATCGTCTAAATTATATTATTTATTAATAATTAAATTAGGCGGGAAGTGACGACTGCGACCTGCCTCTAACGGAATGACATCAAATCAAAAAGAATTAATAGCCGTTCTTGTGGCTATGTTTGTGGTAGGTTTCTTTTTTATATTTGGCCAGGGACTTCTATCCGTATTTACCAATTATAAAATAGCGGAAGTGGTGCCGGAACAACAGAAAGTTTTAATAAAAGATACAGTTGTGGGAAACGGCAACATAGCTGTTATCGGCAACAGGATAACCGTAAACTATGTCGGCCATTTTAGCGACGGGAAAATCTTTGACTCTTCCATCGCTCGAAACGAACCATTCCAATTCGTTCTTGGCGCGGGACAAGTTATCAAAGGCTGGGACGAAGGGATTGTCGGCATGAGTGTCGGAGGAAAAAGAACATTAACTATTCCTCCGGAACTTGGATACGGAGCAAATGATTATGGGCCGATACCAGGCAACTCCACGCTTGTTTTTGAAGTGGAACTGTTGAAAGTGGAAAAATAGTCGATTTTTTCTTTATAATTAACAAAATTATATATGGCAATAAAAGCAAGTGTCGGGGTCAATCAAGGAGATGATTCATATGCTGTAGGGGCAAATGCCTGTCAAGACGCGATAGAGCAACTTGGAGACAGCAGTCCGGATTTATTAGTTGTTTTTTCATCGGTTAAATATGACCAGGAAAAGATGCTTCAGGGTGTGCGGTCTGTTGCTCCAGGAGCCCTTCTTGTCGGTTCATCCACATCCGGAGAAATTACTACCCAAGGTCCGCTCAGGGAGAAATCGGTCGCTATTATGGCTATTAAATCGCCGGAAGTGAAATATTTTGCCGGTGTCGGAGAAAACATAGCCGCAAATCCCAGAGAGGCCGGCAAAGTTGTTGCCGATAAAGTAAAACGGCAAGTTAAAGAACAAGCCGGAGAAACATTAAAAACTTTTATGATGTTTCCGGATGTTCTTGCCGGAAACGGAGCGGACATTGTTCGCGGAGTGCTGGATTCTTTGGGAGAGCATTTTCCGGTAGTCGGCGGGGCCTCAGGGGATGATTTTGCTTTCAAAAAAACCTATCAATATGTCAATGACAAAGTTTACTCCGGGGCAGTGGTCGGTTTAGGGCTTGTCGGTAATTTTAAAATGGGTATTGGAGTCAAGCATGGCTGGATTCCAGTCGGCGAGCCGGCGACAGTTACAAAATCAGCCGGTTCTGTCATTCACGAAATTAACGGCAAGCCGGCCATCAGGATTTACGAAGATTATTTTGGCGAGGAAGAAGCCAAAGTTTTGCGTACGGAGACATTAGCCAAACTGGCCATCACATATCCTCTAGGCATGAAAGTTGTCGGCAGTGACGAGCTCCTTATTCGCGACCCTATTACAGTAGACGAACACGGTTCTATTACATGCGCGGCTGAGATTCCAGAGGGCTCGGAAATTCGTTTGATGGTCGGTAGTCGCAATGAGGCTATTCAAGTGGCAAGAACTGCGGCAAAAAGCGCCCTGGAGCAACTCGGCGGAAGTGCTCCGAAAGCAATTATTATCTTCAATTGTATTGCAAGACAGAAACTTTTTGGAGATAAATCCGGCGATGAAATCAAAGCCATTCAAGAAATTATCGGTCCTCAGGTGCCGCTTATCGGATTTTATACCTACGGCGAGCAAGCTCCTCTTGGAGGAGAAGTGAAAAATATAGAAAGATGTAATTCGGCCTTTCACAATGAAACGGTGGTTATCTGCGCGCTTGCGGATTAATGTTATGAATGAAAAAAAAGGCACAGAGAAAATCGCAGAGCTGGAAAAATTACTAAAAGAACAACAACAAAACGCGCGTTTGCTTGTTCGTCGCGACCTTGAACTTTCTCGCGCTAATGAAAAATTACAGGAATTTGACGAAATCAAGTCAAATTTTATTTCTGTTGTGGCTCACCAGCTTCGTACGCCACTCTCTGGAATTAAGTGGACACTGAACATGCTTCTAAACGGTGACTTGGGACCTTTAAATAATGACCAAAAAACATTCTTGATAAAAAGTTATGAGAGCAATAACCGTATGATAACTTTGATTAACGATATGTTGGATACTGACAGAATTCAGTCTGGCAAGATGCATTATGGATTTAGGTATATCAATATTATAGACCTTTTGGATAATGTTTTATTTGAAATCAGTCCAGAAGCCACAAAAAGAAACATCTCCATAGAGTTTAAACGCAAATTAGAAAATTTGCCACAAGTGTATATTGACCCGGAAACGATGCGGGCAGTCTTTCAAAACTTGCTGGAAAATGCCATTAAATATACAATAGAAGGTGGCAAAATTATATTGGATGCGGAACAAGTAAAAAATATGTTGCAGATATCAATTAATGATAATGGCATCGGCATTCCGGAAGACCAGAAGAAAAAGGTTTTTGAAAGATTTTTTCGGGGACGCAATGCTATTTTGCGCGAAACAGACGGGTCAGGACTGGGACTCTACATTGCTAAAACAATTGTGGAAAAAAACGGTGGAATAATATGGTTTGAAAGTAAGGAGAATAATGGAACGACATTTTACTTTACTGTGCCGATAAAAATAGAGGATGTAAAGAAAAATTAATTTTAATTTAATACGGAATGAAAAAAATTTTAATTATTGAGGACGATATTTTTTTGGGAGATGTTTTAGTGCAAAAGCTAGTGAAAGAAGGATTTGAAACAATCCTTGCTCGTGACGGCGCGGAAGGTTTTCAACAAATTCGTTCCATAAAGCCAGACCTTATTCTACTGGATATTATTTTACCGAACATGAACGGCTATGAAATATTGGAAGCAAAGGCCAAAGATAACAACATAGCCGACATTCCTGTTATTGTCATTTCCAATTCCGGCCAGCCAGTGGAAATAAACCGTGTTCTTGCTCTCGGTGTCAAAGATTACTTGGTCAAAGCCCAGTTTGACCCGGAAGAAATTATGGTCAAAGTTCGCTCACAGTTGCGCAAGAATGATACAACAAATGACAAACACACGTATGAAAATGAAAACACTGTGTCAAAAGGACAAGGTTCTAGTTTGGAAGGCAAAAAAATCATGTGGATAGAGGATGATAAATTTTTAAATGATATTATTTCTCGCAAACTTTCCAGTACAAAATGCACTTTCTTTCATTCCAGTGAAGGGGAAGAATCTCTAACAATGATTTCCGAAAAAATGCCGGACATTATTCTTTTGGACATTGTTCTTCCGGGTATGGACGGGTTTGAAATTTTAAAAAAAATAAAAGCTGACAAAAAAACAAAACATATTCCTGTAATCATGCTTTCCAACCTTGGCCAGCAATCAAATAATGAAAAATCAAAATCTCTCGGCGCCACGCGATTTTTGATCAAAGCGACCGTAACATTGGATGATATAATAGAAGAAATCAAATCGGTAATTGCCGAATCAGAAAAGAAATAAAAAGCGGATATGGTATATTAGCGGAATGAAATTTGTTATTAAAAAAGATTTCAATCCTGCCGGTGACCAGCCGAAAGCTATAAAAACTTTGGCGGAAGGAGTAAAAAGGGGTCTGAAACATCAGACTCTTTTTGGGGTGACCGGTTCCGGCAAAACTTTTACTGTTGCTAATGTCATAGAGGAAATTCAGAAGCCAACTTTGGTTATTGCTCACAATAAAACTCTAGCTGCCCAGCTCGCCCAGGAATACCGCGAATTTTTTCCGCATAATGCCGTACACTATTTTGTTTCCTACTACGATTACTACCAGCCGGAAGCCTACATGCCGATTTCCGACACATATATAGAAAAGGAAGCAATGATAAACAAAGAAATTGAACGGCTTCGTCATGCTTCCACTCAAGCTCTTCTCTCGCGCAAAGACGTGATTATTGTCGCTTCAGTCTCCTGCATTTACGGTCTTGGCTCACCTTTGGAGTATGAAAAAGTAAATTTGAAAATTGCCAAAGGACAGGATATTTCTCGAGCCGATTTTATTCGTCGCTTAATCTCAATTCATTTTGAGCGCACATCTGCAGACTTGTCTCCAGGACAATTCCGGGCAATCGGCAATACGCTGGAAATTATGCCCGTCTCGGAGAAAGTAATTTACAGGATTGAAATTGTAGAAAATACAATAAAAGAAATTTTGCAAATTGATCCAATAACTCGTTCAATTATTCAAAACCGAGCTTTTAACATTTTTTATCTATTTCCGGCAAAACATTTTATTTCAAGCGAAGAACAAGGCAAGCAAGCTTTTAAATCTATCAAAGCCGAACTGGCCATACGGCTAAAGGAATTGGAAAAAGAAGGCAAACTTCTGGAATCAGAGCGTCTGAAACGCAGAACGACATACGACCTCGCTTTAATCCGTGAAATGGGCTATTGCAACGGCATTGAAAATTATTCACGACATTTCTCAGGCAAACTTCCCGGAGAGCCGCCGGACACATTGCTTTCATATTTTCCGCACCTGCCTGCGCAGGCAGGCAAAGCTCCAATTGCGGACTTTCTGACTATCATTGACGAGTCTCACGTTACTGTTCCGCAGATTGCCGGAATGTATGAGGGAGACGCTTCGCGCAAGAAAACTTTGGTTGAGTTTGGATTTCGTCTGCCAAGCGCCAAAGATAACAGGCCTCTGAAGTTTGCGGAGTTTGAACAAAGGGTCAGCCAGACAATCTATACAAGTGCTACTCCGGCGGAATACGAAAAGGAACACTCACAGCAGATTGTAGAGCAAGTTATACGTCCAACCGGACTTGTTGATCCTATCGTAGAAGTGCGACCTATTGTCGGTTCTCCAAGGTCTGACTCTGAAATCTCACTTGGTGCGGGCGGCCTGCCTGCGCAGGCAGGCGCAGCAACGCGCTCACCGAGTGCGAGTTCAGAGTCTTCATATCCTGGTCAAATAAAAGATTTAATTGCTGAAATAGAAAAAGCAGTTAAAAAAGGCGGCCGAGTCATTGCCACAACACTGACTAAAAAAATGGCTGAAGACCTTGCCGAGTACCTTAAGGAAAAAAATATCAAAGCGGAATACCTCCACAGCGATATAAAAACAATAGAACGGATTGAAATTCTAACAAATTTTCGCAAAAGGGTTTTCGATGTACTTGTCGGTGTTAATCTTTTGCGAGAAGGACTAGACTTACCGGAAGTAACGCTTATCGGTATTTTGGACGCGGATAAAGAAGGATTTTTACGAAGCGAGACCTCTCTCGTACAGATTATAGGTCGTGCCGCTCGAAATGTTCTTGGAAAAGTTATTTTGTATGCCGATACCATAACCGGTTCCATGAAATATGCCATCGACGAAACGAACCGCCGTCGCGCTTTGCAGATGGCCTATAATAAAAAGCACGGCATCACACCAAAAACAATTATCAAGAAAATCCACGATATCACAGACCAGCTTAAAAGCGAGCATCAGAAAACAGTGGATGAACTTCTGCTGCTGGACAAAAAACTTTTTGAAAAAGACCCAAAAAAACTGATTGCCCAAAAAGAAAAACAAATGGAGTCTGCCGTTAAAATTTTAGATTTTGAGTCGGCAGCGTTATTACGA
>JACQNQ010000037.1 GCA_016202965.1 Candidatus Zambryskiibacteriota bacterium
AATTAGAGTAATTAGGTCAATTAGAAATTTTTTTTGTAATTATACTCTGTCCATTCATATACGGCTGAAGTGCTTCCGGAATTTTAATTGAACCATCCGCTTGTTGATAGTTTTCCACAATCATGATAAGCGGCCGACCGGAGAGTGCGGTGTTGTTCAAAGAATGAACAAATTTTAATTTTCCGTCGTCATCGCGGTAACGGATATTCAGACGCCGTGTTTGAAAATCATGAAAATACGAAGCCGAACCGGTTTCACGATAGGTGTTCTCCGACGGCAGCCAAACTTCAATGTCATATTTTTTGACTTGGCCAAGGCCTAGGTCGCCAGCGCAATTTATAACTACACGATACGGCAAACCGAGAGCTTCGGTAATTTCTTCCGTATTTCTCTGTATTTCTTCATGAAATTTGACGGATTCGGCGTGGCTAGCTTCGCATAAAACCACTTGTTCAAATTTGTAAAACTCGTGCACGCGCAAAATGCCTTTTGTGTCTTTGCCGTGCGCGCCGGCCTCGCGGCGAAAAGCATCCGAAAATCCAAGCATTTTTATGGGCAAGTTTTTTTTATCTAAAACCTCGTCCATATAGTAGCCCATCATTGCCACTTCGGCCGTACCGGAAAGATATTCGCCGTCTTGAGTTTTATATAAATCTTCCTCGCCCTGTGGAATGTAACCGGTGCCGAGTAAAAGTTCGCGTCGCAGAAGCGATGGCACAATCATCGGAGTGAATCCTCCTTTTCTGGAAAAAAAATCCTCTATAAATCGCCATAAAGCGAACTGCAGGCGCGCTCCGTCGCCTTTTAGAAAATATCCGCGGAAACCGGCGACTTTCGTTCCACGCTCCAAGTCAAGCATTCCCAAGTTTTGCATCAGTTCAATATGACTTTTCGGAATGAAATCAAATTGCGGGATTATGCCGTATGTCTTAATTTCTTTATTGTCTGCATCACTAGCTCCGTCAGGCACAGATATGTCCGGAATGTTGGGAACAGAAATCATGAACGTTTGCCATTTTTGCATTATCTCTCGCAGTTCCTTTCCCTCTTTTTCCAACTCAGCTTTGAGCATTTTCATTTCAATAATCATCTGCTCTTTGGCTTTTTTGTCCGAAACTTTGACAATTTTTTGGCTGACTGCATTTTGCTCCGCGCGCTTTTTTTCCACGCTTTGAGTCAGCTCTCTCCGTTTGTCGTCAATTTTCAAAAGTTCTTCCACATTAAAGTCAATATGCTTTTTTTTGGCTCCAGCAGAAACTAGGTCTTTATTTTCACGAATAAATTTTATGTCCAACATAGTTTTAGTCTAACAAATAATAGACAAAATAAAAAGGTGCGGAACTTGTCCGCAACCCTTTCTGATCATTTTTGTTCCGACAGAATTTGGTACGAATCTCTGATATCAGTAAGTAAGAAAAAACCAGAAATTCCCCCGACTGAAAAAGGAATAGTGTCACAATCGTGACCATTCCGTTTCATTGTTGTTTTTTCATTCAGAACAACTTCTTTTCCTGCCAAGATTTGGTAATGATTCATCCTGCCGAGTCCTTTTGTTTCACCAACAGAAACAAAGTATGGGACTGTTTTGACTAAACGAATTCTCATGGTTTGCCTCCGTTCTTATTTATATACTCAATTTTTTTAAAAAGCAACACATCTCACATATCAGCCATGGCTGATATGTGAGATGTGTGGAAAATAATGTTAAATAAATCAGCCAGTATGTTTTCTCGTAACATACTGGCTGGAGGAGTCGGTCTCCAAAACTTATCGTCCTTTCTTCCGATTGAAGTGAAATGGCCTGCACGCACTGGCCGCATCTTTCATCAGAAGAAATCGCCATTCTCCCTCACGAATAAAACCAACGACCCGTCGATTTTTCCCATGATAAAAGACTTTTGAGTCTCTGGTGAAGATTGATGGTGGTTCCTTTTTTCAAAGTTTCCCACTCATTATAATAGGAACGAAAAACACCTGATCGACGAGCTGTCTCAATAATACTAGAAACTCCGAGACATTTTACATCTCGAGTCAGTTGCACTTTCATAGAACCTCCTGGAATAATACTACTCTGATATAATATAGAAATGCAAATCAGAGACCTGTACAAAAAAGATTTTCCGAAATTATTGCTGGAAATAAACGACCCGCCGAAATCATTGCGGATTATCGGGGAGTTACCGAAGACAGAAAAATATCTCTGCGTTGTCGGTTCACGCAAGTACAGTGACTACGGCAAAGCAGTTTGCGAGAAGTTAATTGAGGGCTTGTGCGGATACTCTATTACCATTGTGTCAGGACTTGCGCTTGGTATGGATAGTATTGCTCATCGCGCTGCGCTTAAGACGGGACTGCCGACAGTGGCTATTCCCGGTTCCGGTCTTGGTGAAAAATATATTTATCCAGCATCGCATCGAGAGTTGGCAAAAAAAATTGTGGAAAGTGGTGGCGCGCTCATCTCCGAATTTGCTGACGATTGGCGACCGCGACTGGAAAGCTTTCCTCAACGCAATCGCATCATGGCTGGAATATCTAATGCAACATTTGTGGTGGAAGCCGAACTCAAGTCTGGAACATTGATAACCTCAAAATACGCTACTGAATACAACCGAGATGTTTTCACTGTGCCTCACTCAATTTTTTCCAAAACATCAGAAGGTCCGCATATGCTTTTGCGACTCGGTGCAACGCCTATAACACAGTCCTCCGACATTATTACAGCCCTTGGTTTGCGTCCGCGAGACGAACTTTTGCAAATGCGCGACTACTCGGACTGTTCAACTGACGAGCGCGAACTCATCTCGCTTCTGTCCGAACCGCTCTCCCGAGACGAAATTATCCGCCGTCTAGGCAAACCGGTTTACGCTACGCAGACCATAATTGCAACGATGGAGATAAAAGGGTTGATTGAAGAATCCATGGGCGAAATACATTTGAAGTAACTCCAAATCTGGCGCATTTCGTTGTTGGACTTCAAAAAATGCTCGTCACCTTACGACTAGTAAGGTTCCTCGTCTTTTTCTCGTCCGCCTAGAACTGCATCCAGATTAGGAATTACTTAGTGAAATAGGTTTGCAATTTTTTAAAAATATAGTAGTGTCATAAATAGAAAAGGAGACATATGCCTAAAAACAATAGTGTTGTACGAACAACAGTCGTGTTTTCTGAAGCTATTGCTGACAACATCAAGTTTTATGCCTTAAAAAACGGAAAAACTGAGGCAGAGGTTATCAGAGAGGCTTTGGTAAAATTTTTTCAGGATGCAGGACAAAAACCTGATAAAAGAATCATAGGCGTTGAGGCAAAGTACGCGGATTGAAACGAAGAGTTCAGCGATGCATAATCGCTGAACTTTTTTCTTATTCGTAACCATTCGTAGTTTCATGTCATTCGCATATTGGTATACAAAATTTGCTAAAAAATAAAATTGCGTGTAATACTTACATGATGAGTAAATTATTTATCGTTGAATCGCCAGCTAAGGCTAAAACTATTTTAAAATATTTGGAGGGAGAATACAAAGTCGTAGCAAGCATCGGACATGTCCGCGATTTGCCGAAGTCAAATAAAAAAGCCATTGATATTCCTGCCGGTTTTGTGCCACATTATGAAATCTCCAAAGGCAAAGAAAAAATAGTTTCGGAAATAAAATCTCTGGCAAAAAAATCTGATGAGATTCTGCTCGCCACCGACCCAGACCGCGAGGGCGAAGCTATCGCTTGGCACATAGCCGAAATCATTGGAAATGATTTCGGCAAGTTAAAAGTTCAAAGTGAAAAGCCTGCCCGACTTGCTTTGCAAGTCAAAGCGGGCGGGTTAAAAGTTGGAAATGCAAAAATCAAAAGAATCACTTACCATGAAATTACAAAAGAAGCTATTGAAGAAGCATTGGAACATCCAAGAGAAATAGACCAGAACTTGCGTCGTGCACAAGAAGCAAGACGTGTTTTGGACCGCTTGGTGGGATATGATTTGTCCGGATTGATTTGGAAAAAGGTGAGATACGGACTCTCGGCCGGGCGCGTGCAGTCTCCTGCTTTGCGCATCGTTATGGAGCGCGAACGAGAAATCCGCGTTTTTAAATCACATCCATTCTGGATAATTTCCGCCGATGTCTCGAAAAATAACTACGGAGGCAACTACGGAGGCGTTGCCTCCGTAGTCACTGTAGTTTGCGAAAAAGAGCCGATTCATAAAAAAGAGGTTGATAGGATTGTTTCTGTAGCAGAAAAGGGAAATTGGTTCGTCAAAGACGTCAAAGAAACCGAGGTCAAGAAAACACCTCGCCCGCCGTTTATTACTTCAACTTTACAACAGACAGCATCATCGCGACTTGGGTTCGCCCCATCACGAACAATGGGTATCGCCCAGAAACTTTATGAAGCAGGATATATCACATATATGCGTACGGATTCAACAAACCTAGCAGGAAACGCTATTGCTCAGATTGCACAAGTTGTGGAAAGTAAATTTGGAAAAGAATTTTTGCAAGTTCGCAAGTTTACAACCAAAAGCAAGAATGCCCAAGAAGCCCACGAGGCCATTCGCCCGACGCATTTTAATACTGAATCAGCCGGAGCAACTGATGAACAGAAAAAACTTTACCAGCTTATCTGGAGACGCGCAGTTTCCTCACAAATGAAAGACGCTCAAACATTGCGCACAAAAATCAGTACAAATATTAGAAGCTCGGCCTCTAATAGTTTTGGCGTACCGGACTTTTCAATTACTGGTTCTCGCATCACCTTTCCCGGATGGCTTCTGGGCGACCCTGCTTCTCGCGGAGTGAGAAGTGATGTTATCACTTCGCAAGACCTTGCCAGAGATTTTCAGAGCGGAGCGAATGAAAATCTCGACAAGATGTACAGCTCCCGTAGGGAGGATGTGGAATTGCCAAAAGTGCATCAAGGCGAAACCTTGATATTAAAAAAAATAAATACGGAAGAGAAACAGACTGAACCGCTACCACGATACAGTGAAGCCGGGCTGATTAAAGAGTTGGAGAAACGCGGCATCGGTCGTCCCAGCACATATGCTTCTATTATTAAAACACTGGAAGACCGAGAGTATGTGAATAAAATAAATAAAGCTCTGGTACCGACAGATACCGGAGACGTGGTTTCAAGTTTTTTGGAAAATAATTTTGCCACATACATAAGCGATGACTTTACCGCCGACATGGAAGACAAACTTGATGACATCGCCGAAGGCAAGAAAGAATACGTCAAAACTCTTAAAGATTTTTACGTGCCGTTTGAAAAAGATGTAAAATCAAAAGAAAAACTGGAAAAAGTCACGAACTTAGACCAGGCGCCGCAAGATATAAAATGTCCAAAGTGCGGAACAGAAATGATTATCAAACTCTCCCGTGGCGGCAAGTTTTATTCTTGTTCAAAATATCCCGATTGCGACGGAGCTCTAACACTTGACGGCACGGAATTAAAAGGTCCGGAAGAAACCGGGGAAATGTGCCCGGAATGTAACGGCGGTAAGCTTGTAATCAAAGAAAGACGTGACGGCACCGGCACTTTTATTTCTTGTTCACGCTACCCAAAATGCAAGTTTGTTAAAAAAGACGAAGCCGAAGAGGCCAAAAAGAAAACGGGTGTGATGTGTCCACTTTGCAAAAAAGGGGATATTAGTGAACGCCGTGGAAGGTTCGGAATTTTCTATTCTTGCTCTAATTATCCCGACTGCAAGTTTGCTATCAAAGCGAAACCAACCGGAAACACTTGCAAAGAATGCGGCTCTCTGATGATGCTTGGCACAAAAACTATTCCCGAAAGATGCAGTAAAAAAGATTGTCCAAACTTTCGCCCAGACAAGTTAAATAAAAAGGTATAAAAAAATAGACTCAACTTTTATTCTTATAAACTTAGTTGAGTCTAAAATCTACTCTTGCACTGGCCTCGTAGACCAGTATGTAGGAGCTAATAACTGACCATTCTTCAGATCCAGGACGCGTTCCTGACCCTTTGAAATTTTAACCCCCTTTTTGTCTCCGGGACCACGAAAAGTTATATTACCTTTTACTACCCGTAGGCCCAGTTCGGAGGCAAAGACTGCCATATTACCGGCGCTCTTAGAACTTACTTCAAATCGGTATCCGCCGAAAGAAACAACCATAGCTTTCTTGGCTGAAAACCCAATTCTACCGAAGGAAAGATCTAAACTCCTTTCTGCCTCACAATCCCGTAACCCTAGAACTCTGACCTCCGTCTCTGGAGCTAGTTCAACACTGCCGCCGTCCACGAACAATACTTTCGCATACGATTTGGCGAAAGTGCGGACACGGTCGCCGCAGAACATCATAGCTCCATCAGTACTCAGGGAAACACCGCGAAGTTGAACTTTTCCAATGGCGCTGACACTACCGACTCTCTTATTCGGAGTTGGAGCAGTTGACGAAATTGCCGAGCCAAGAGAAAAAACCAAAGCAAAAACAATAACAAAGAACTTTTTCATAAATCCTCCAAAATTTGTTCGAAACTTACACAAGAAAATGCCCAAATTAACCATTCTCTTTTTTTCCAGCGTAGAGTATAGCATAAATAAAAAAGAAAATAAAATAACCTTGTAATTCAAAAATTTTTGATTACAATAGAATAGATGTCTGATATAAAACAAATTATCTCTCTATTAAGTAATCCGACTGAAAAAGACACAAAGCTCATAGAAAAAGCTTATAATTTTGTTACCGTCTCTCACGACGGACACCTTCGCAAAAGCGGCGAGCCGTATTTAAATCATCTGCTTGCCACCGCCCGGACCCTGGCAGAACTTGGAATGGGTCCTGTGACAATTTCTGCAGGCCTTTTGCATGACGCCATAGAAGACACCGACATAAAATCGGAAGATATAGAAAAAGAATTCGGCAAAGAGATTCTTTTTTTGGTGGAAGGCGTAACAAAACTTGGACACATAAAATATCAGGGTTCGTCGCGACATAATGAAAGCTTGCGCAAACTTTTTGTAGCCATGTCCCAAGACATCCGCGTTCTCATAATAAAACTTTGCGACCGTTTGCATAACATGCGCACTCTTGAACATGTTTCAAAAGAAAAACAACTGCGCATCGCCACGGAAACTTTGGAAATATACGCGTCTATCGCCTATCGTCTGGGCATAAAAAAACTCCAAAGAGAGTTGGAGGACTTGTCCTTTAAATATGTTTATCAGGAAGATTTCAAAAAAGTGGAAGAGTTGTCAAAGACAAAAAGAATTGAGCAGGAAATACATTTGGACAAATTTCTAAAATCGTTAAAAAAGGAATTGGCAAAAAACGAGATGACGGCATTTCACACGGACTACCGCGTCAAGGGTTTGTACAGTTTATTCAAAAAACTGAAACGCAAAGAGTGGAACATAGAAAAAGTTTATGACGTTTTGGCCCTGCGAGTGGTAGTGTCAACCATAGCCGACTGCTACAAAGTCCTCGGCATAATCCACAGTGTCTGGCGGCCTCTTCCTGGACGAATAAAAGATTACATCGCTTTTCCAAAAACCAACGGTTATCAGTCCATACACACCACTATTTTTACCGGAGACGGAGGTATTGTTGAAATACAAATTAAAACTGACGAAATGTATAAAGAATCGGAATACGGTATTACTTCACATATCGGATATAAACAAAAACAAAACGGAGCGGAACAAAAAAGCAGTTTGAGTTTGTCCTGGATCAGAAAATTACTGCCTATTAGAAAAAGCTGGAACGAGGAGACAGGGCAAGAAAAATCCTCTCTCAACCTTGATGATGTGCCTGGTTGGGTAAAAGATTTGGTTGACTATCAAAAATCAGCCAAGGATGACAAGTTTTTGGATGATATAAAGTCCGACTTTCTGGACGAAAGAATTTTTGTTTTTACTCCGATAGGTGACGTCATTGACCTGCCAAAAAATTCTTCGGTCATTGATTTTGCTTACAGTATTCACTCCGATATCGGCGAGCATATGTCCGGAGCCAAGGTCAATGGAAAATTCGTGGCCATTAATACCGTCTTGCACAACGGCGACCGAGTGGAAATTGAAACCAAAAAAAACGCCAAGCCGACTCACAAATGGCTGGAGCATTGCAAAACCACCATAGCTCGCCGGCACATTTCGCACTTCATTGAAAATTTGAAAAAATAGTTTAAAAAAAATAAAATTGATTTTTTTGAAATAGTATAGTAAATTACAAAAAGGAGGCATTTGGTGCAAAAATTCAAAGAAGAAGAAGTCAACATTGCAATCACCTTAATCCTTGGCTACATAGCAGTGGATGAAGCTGATAATAGATACGGTTCATTTTACACTCTGCCGTCAACACTAATTGATCTAGCAGCTGGGCGAACTGGAAAAAAGGCGCGGAATTTCCTTGACTCTTTAACCCCGGAAACTGATCAGAGGATAAGGACTGATTGTAAAATGTTGCTAGCATCGTGCAAGACATATCAAAACACGGCGATTAAGTATCTACTCAAAATAATGATTGCCAAGTGGAAAATACGAAGGGAGACTCCCCATGCTCTTTCCATAAAAGATGAATATGGGAGATATCTTCTGATACTAGCCGAAACGTTTAAGGTCAAAATCAAACCAAAAGCTTAAATCAAAACTTGATTATAGAGTGCGACGCAGGTCGCACTCTGTCTTATATACTAAAATTTTTGATGGAGTAAATGTCGTCGTCGTTATTTTCGTCTTTAGTTTTTTCTTCTCTAGTTCGGTCATCCAAGTCATCCGCCGTTATTTCAGCGGCGGTCGGGTCAATAATATATTTGGGAATAAATTCGTTAACCGGCGGCTGCATGCCATTTTCTATATTTTTATCAAGCATTTCCGTCGGAGACCTGGCTTTATTGGACTCAAGCAAACTCAAAATGTCTCGCAGGTCGTCAGTTGAAAAAAAGTCAATCAAAATTTTACCGCCGTTTTCTCTTTTTTCTATTGAAACACGAGTGCCAAGTGTTTCAGTCAATTTTTCCTCAAGCTCCTGTGTCTCCGGGTCAAGTATTGCTCCTTTCTTTCGTATTTTATCGTAAGCCACACGGCGACCGATTGCCTCTGCCTCGCGCACAGTCAGTTTGCGAAACATTATTTCTTTAAATAAAGTGCCCTGCTCCTCCGGCCTGTCGCCAAGCATCATAAGCGGTCTGGCATGCCCTTCGGATATTTTGCCTTGGCTTAAGGCCTCAAGTATTTCTACCGGCAACGCCAAAAGACGAACAGAGTTAGAAACATATTCGCGGCTCTTGCCCACTTTGCCGGCAATAACGGCGTGCTTGAATCCAAACTCTTTTGACAATCGGTCAAAAGCACGGGCTCTGTCAACCGGGTTTAGGTCCTCGCGCTGGATATTTTCAATGATAGCCAGTTCAAGTTTGACCAAATCATTTCCTTCATCGCCAATTTTTATAAGTACCGGTACTTGGGATAGTCCGGCCAGTTTGGACGCGCGCAGCCGCCTCTCACCGGCGATGAGTTCGTATTCCACAGCAAGTCCTCCGTCTTCTTTTGGCACTTCCCTGCGAGTAACAATTAATGCCTGCAAGACTCCGTATTGGCGTATGGAATCAGCCAGACTTTGCATTTGTCCTTCGTCAAATTCCCGCCGCGGCTGAAACGGGTTTGGAGTTATCTTGTCAATATCAATCCAAAAAATACTATCATTATAAAATTGAGACATAAAAAAAGAAGTTATAAAGTTGTAAAGTTCATAAAGTTTGTAAAGTAAATATTATCACACAATAATTTTTGGCTCAATCAAAGAAGTGAGATTGAACCTGTATGTTATAATCAAAAATATGGAAAAAGAAACGGATGATTTCAAAATAATCGGTGGCAGAAAACTTTTCGGCGGTATACAAACGAACACCTCAAAAAACGGAGCGATGGGACTTTTCTGCGCGGCACTGCTGAATAAACAAGAGACTTTGCTCCACGGCATACCGCGGATAGAAGAGATATCGCGCATCATAGAAATATTTGAGAGTGTTGGAGTAAAAATAGAATGGATAGAAAAAAACTCCGTACGCATCATACCGCCGAAAAAGTTTCAGATTGGAAAAATAGAAGACAAGGCATCGACTAAAATCCGTTCCGTGCTGATGATGATAGGCGCGCTCATCCACAGCGAGAAAAAATTCACTATCCCTCACGCCGGCGGATGCAAAATGGGACAGAGAACAATCGCCGCGCACAGATACGGACTGGAATCGCTCGGGGTTACAGTCAAAACAAAAGAATCCTGCTACGAAATAAGTCGCAAAAAACTGAAGCCGGCTGACATTGTGCTCTACGAAGCCAGCGACACGACCACAGAAAATCTGCTTTTAGCGTCTGCGCTTATCCCGGGCATAACGACACTGCAATTCACTCCGCCAAACTATCAAGTTCAAGAAGTTTGTTTTTTTCTGGAGAAATGCGGGGTAAAGATAGAAGGCATCGGCACAAGCACTTTGGTCATATATGGAATAAAAGAGATTAATAAACCGGTTGAATACTGGAACAGCGAGGACCCGACGGAATCAATGATGTTTGTAGCTTCCGCTATTGTGACCAACTCAAAATTGACCGTCACTCGCTGTCCGATAGATTTCCTTTCTCTTGAACTTTTGAAACTGGAAAAAATGGGGCTGAAATACGCAAAGTCAAAAAATTATTTGTCAAAAAACGGACATACGCGACTTTGTGATATCGTTGTATATCCGTCAAAACTGACTGCGCTGTACGATAAAATCCACGCCTCGGCGTACCCGGGAATAAATACGGACAACTTGCCATTTTTTGTGCCTATTGCTACGCAAGCAGCCGGCACCACTCTCGTTCACGACTGGATGTGGGAAAATCGCGCTATTTATTTTACCGAACTGAATAAACTTGGCGCAGATATTGTCCTGGCAGATCAGCATCGGGTTTTTATAAAAGGACCAAGCAAGCTCAAAGGAAATGAGATTGTCTGCCCGCCCGCTCTCCGTCCGGCAATGATAATACTGGTGGCAATGCTTGGCGCCCAAGGAGAATCTGTCCTCCGCAATGTTTATTCCATAAACCGCGGGTACGAAAATATCGCCAAACGCCTGAACGCCATAGGCGCAAATATCACTTTTTTGAATGATTTTTAGAAAGACTATGGAAATAGATTTAGAAAAAATAAAAAAAGTGCATTTTGTTGGTATAGGAGGAATAGGCGTTTCTGCCATTGCCCGTCTGATGCATCTTTCAGGTAAAAATGTTTCCGGTTCTGACATTGCAAAATCACTTATCACAGAAAAGTTGCGCCAATTTGGTATACAAATAAATATAGGGCATAAAATTGAAAATGTTCCATCCGATACAGATTTAGTTATCCATACAATTGCCGTCAAAGAAGATAATTCTGAAATAATGCAAGCCAGAATGAAAGGTATAGAAATTAGGACATATCCGCAAATGCTCGCCGTTATTTCTAAAAATATGACAACTATCGCAGTATCTGGAACTCATGGAAAAACTACCACTACCGCCATGCTTTCTAAAATCTTGACTGATGCCGAACTTGACCCGACGGTTATTGTCGGTAGTCTGATGAAAGATTATGACAGCAATTTAATCGTCGGCCAAAGTGATTATTTTATAGTAGAAGCATGTGAATATAGAAGGTCATTTTTAAATCTTTATCCTAAAATTTTAATTATTACAAATATTGATGAAGATCATTTGGATTATTATAAAGATATTTCTGATATCCAATCGGCTTTTCGAGAACTAGCCTTACGCATGCAAGACGGTTTGATTGTTTGTGATGCCACTGACAGAAGACTAAAACCCGTAATCCAAGGCCTAAAATGCAAAGTTATTAATTATATTTCGCATGTTGATAAAAATTGGAAATTAAAAACTCCCGGAGAACATAATCTTCAAAATGCGGCGGCTTGTTTGGCCGTAGCAGATTTTCTCGGTCTAGACAAAAACAAAACCATTAAATCTCTTGAAAGTTTCAGCGGAACTTGGCGAAGATTTGACCTGCGAGGAAAAACAAAAAACGGAACAATAATATACGACGACTACGCTCATCATCCGCGGGAAATTATGGCTACTTTGGCTGGAATGAAAGAAATGTATCCAGATTACAGGCGAATAGCTTTTTTCCAACCACATTTATTCAGCAGAACAAAAGTCTTGCTTGATGAATTCTCCGAATCCTTTTACGATGCGGATGAGACATACATACTGCCTATTTATGCCGCGAGAGAAGGCTTTGACCAGACGATTGACTCTCAAATGCTTGTGGAAAAAATAAAGGAAAAGAACATCAGCGCGGGATATATTGAAAATTTTGAAAAAGCGTTAGAAAAAATAAATGAATTTGATGAAAAGACTGCGGTCATAATAATGGGAGCCGGAAATATCTACGCTCTTTCTGATTTAACTTTAAAATAAACGTAATAAAAAGCGTTCTGATATTCTTGAAAATATTAGGATGCTTTTTTATTTGTAAGTGCCGGGAGAGAGAATTGGTCACAGATAATTTTTCTGCCGTCGCTCAAAAATTTCCGCGACCCCGCC
>JACQNQ010000038.1 GCA_016202965.1 Candidatus Zambryskiibacteriota bacterium
AGTTTCTTCTTCTGGGGCAGGTTCACCGGGTAACGAAACGGATTACTTCGGTCCGGCTACAAAAGCGGCCATTCAAAAATTTCAAGTTAAATACGGCATAGCAAACCCAGGGGACGCCGGTTACGGATCCTTTGGTCCAAAGACTAGAGCTAAGATGAGTGAGGTAGCCAAAACCAAAGGGTTGTAGAAGAACTTCCACATTCGGCGCATTTCTTTGTCGCTTCACAATTTTCTCTCCACGCGCAGTAGGTTGACTGTCGCTTGGTCAGGAAAATTGCTTGCTTCGTGAAATACATCCAAATCTGAAAGTTCTAAATAAAATAAAAAGATAAAATGCAAAAACTCCTTTTGTTTGCAAGGGGAGTTTTTGTCGTATATAATATCGGGATGACAAAAACAAAAAAAATCGTTTTAAGCGCTGCTGCTGTAGTTACATTGCTTGGCATTTACGTTTTCTTTGATAGACAGTCCAAACAACAGGGACAGAATCAAGTTGCGGACACAAATCAAATTACAGCTACAACTACAGGTGATAATAAGCAAATAAACGTTCAAGGCAGTAACAGTTACAAAATAGAACAAGTGCCAATCACAGAGAAAAAAGGTCTGCCACAACCTATCCCGGATTTAAGCAGACCGGTTACCTCTCCCAACTCTGTCCTAGTTTCACCAGAAGCTTTGACTCGGGCAACGGAAAATATTTTGGCTCTTCAGGCCATGCTCAAAAAAAATGTTGCAAACTTGCCAGCCTGGCTTGACTTGGCAATGTATCAAAAAATGGCCGGGGACTATCAAGGCACGATAATATCATGGACCTATGCCGGGAAACTCGCTCCAACCAATTTTCTTCCATTTGCCAATCTAGGAAATCTATACGCTTATTTTTTGAAGGATAACGGCTTGGCCGAAATGTATTATAAGCAGGCCATCTCTAAAGCTTCCGAACAATCATACCTGTATGTTCAGCTAGCCGAAGTTTATCGCGATGTTTTTAAGGATTTGGACAAAGCTCGCGTCATAGTAAATCAAGGCTTATCAAAACTTCCAAATGATACAAATCTTCTGCAACTCAAAGAAAGTCTTGGAAATAGTAACCAGTAGCTAGTATCCGGCATCTAGGCACCTTGCTGCTAGATGCTGGCTACTTTATACTATTCTTATGTCGCGATATTTTGACAGAGATTTCTTCAGGTTTCTTTTCGGTTTTATGCTGATTATACTTGTCAGTTTGGCCGTTGTTTTAATAGCCAAAGCATATCAGTCAGAACAAAAAATAAAATCAATACCTGAGGATTCTATTATAAACATAGCCAAAACAAAACCCTGATGTTTCTTCGGATAATCTTTTCTATACCTCTTATTTTTCTGCCGGTAATTTCTAACGCAGAAATTGTCATAAATGAAATCATGTATGACCCGCAGGGGACAGATGCTAATGCAGGGGGAGAATGGATTGAAATTTTTAATAACGGCGCAGAAACCGTCAGTCTGACTGACTGGAAATTTTTTGATAGTGTCGGTAATACTTCTAACCATGGATTAACTATTACAATTGGTTCAAATAATCTCGCTCCAGATCAATATGCAATCATTTCTAAAGATACAACAGCATTCCAGAATTTTTTCACTCAGTTTGCAGGAAACTTATTAAAAAGTTCGTTTACTCTTTCGGTAGATTCTACAAGTAAACAAGAAACTTTAATTATTCGTAATTCTGATTTGATAGATATTGATACAGTTACCTATTCATCTAATCAAGGAGCAAACGGCGATGGGAACTCTTTGCAAAAAACTGCAAGCGGATGGACTGCTGGGTCACCTTCACCGGGACTGACCAATACATCGTCTTCTGGAACTACAACAACAACTGCCGATACAGCTACTACAACAAGTCAAACGGCCGACTCTAGTAGTTCCGGTGGCTCATCATCCATATCAGCTCATTCTTCGGGAGTGTCGCTCTCTCAAATGCCGCAAGAAATGGAATTTGAAATTTCGGCCGGCCGGGACAGATTGACCACAGTTGGAAGTAACCTGACCTTTCGGGCTGTGCCGACAAAACTGCAAAATATGTCGGAACAGGGCATTACCTACCAATGGTCTTTCGGCGACGGCACAACAGGACTTGGAAGTAGTGTCAGTCATTCATACAAATTTGCCGGAGATTATTCTGTCGTAGTCAATGGCAGTTTTTCCGACAAGCAAGCGGTCAGTCGCGCTCAAGTCAAAGTTTTTATGCCGGATATTTCGTTAACAAGAGTTTCAGGCGGTGTAGAAATAAATAACAAATCTAAAATGGAAATAAATTTGGAAGGATGGCAACTCTCGAGCTCCGGCAGGAGTTTTATTTTTCCAAAGGACACACTAATCTCTGCCGGTAAAAAAATAACTTTTGCCGATGAAATTACTGGAATAAATAGTGAAGACGTCAAACTTTTAAATCCTATGGAGAAAGAATTTGGAGTTGTTGCGAACGAAGTCGTTTTTGCCGCATCAAAGCAGCCGGAAAGTGCAGCAACATCCACCACTATCAATCTCGGTGATATTCAGGCAAAAATAAATGACGTCAAAAATAAACTAGCTCAAATTTCTTTAAATTTTCAAGGGACATCGCAAGTTGCAACAGTAATTTCACCTGAATTAAAGATAAAAGCTCCAGTATCAGAACAGGCCACGGCACCGGAGCCCAGTTCGGTACAGGACGAGGCACAAAGCGCCGCGGTTTTTGAAGCTCCGAAGCAGACAGGCATTATTAGCGCCATCTTCTCCTGGCCGATTAGGGGATTTAACTTTATTAAACATTTATTTGTAGAGAATTGACAAAATTAAAAAAGTTGTTATTATTAAATGTGGAGGTGTCATATGGCTATACCATATGGTCAGAGAGGTTACAATGATGGCTATAATCAAACCGGTCTGACCTGGGATTACATCAATGCCTATACGGGGTTGATGAGCATCGCCCTTTCGTTTTTGGGCGCTAATGCTCCTCGATCGGATGAAAGAATGAGCAAGGATATTCTTTCGTGTTACAAAACTGGCCAGCCCTTAAATTACGACGAGCAATATCGCCGGCGGAGTGAGAAAGAGTTTGAGGAAGTTATGCGATTAAGCGATCCCGCCAAAGTTGCAGAAGCGAATCGTTTGGCCGAAAAAGTTCGCGCTGACCTTCCTCGAATCGCCAAAGAAAAAGATTTTCAGGCTTTGGTTGAGTTTTGTCGTCGCGCCGACAGATTAATCCGAAACCAGGAATTCCCGAACAAAAGCTAAGAAACCATTTTCCGACCCCATGTCGCACTTGCGCGACATGGGGTCAATCTTTATTTGACAAAAGTTTGTTTTCATATAATGTAGTGTCATAAGGTCAAAGACAGCCCCGACGTTTCAGTCGGGGAGCCGACCAAAAGCGTCGGCTCAGGTAGCGAAAGCTTTAATATCCGCAAGGAACCGACCGAGACGAAATCTACTTTCGACCTTAGGTCGGATTATAAAAGTAAATACAGTGTGACAGTACTCAGTGTGAAAGAAAATGCATTTACATTCTACTTTTAACTGGGTACTCTCACACTTTCACACTGTTTTATGGCTCTTACAAAAGAAAAGAAAGCAGAAATACTTGAAAAGCTTCGAAAAATTGTCAAAGATTCCCTGTCAATCGTTTTTGTCAATTTCCACGCGCTTCCGGTCAAGGAATCGTCCGCGGTCAGAAAAGTATTGCGGGAGAAGGGGATTGGCTACACCATTGCCAAAAAAACTTTGACAAAGAAAGCTCTGTCCGAAGGCGCAATAATAGGAGAAATTCCAGAAATGCCGGGAGAATTGGGAATAGTGTACTCGCCCGCCGTAGCTTTAGCGAAGGAGGGTGGTACTGACTCCATTGAGCCGGCTCGTGGTATCTACGAATTTCAGAAAAAGCTGGACAAAAAAATTCAGATTGTCGGAGGGGTCTTTGAAGGAAAGTTTTTGAATCAAGCCGAAATGCTTGTTATAGCCCAGATCCCTGGATTGCAGAGTCTGCGAGCAATGTTTGTCAATCTTATTAACTCTCCGATACAGAGATTCGCAATTGCTTTGAATGCAATTGCTCAAGTCAAAAGTTAAAAGTAGAAAGTTAAAAATAATTAAAAATTATGGAAACAGAAAATAAAATTATCGAAACTCCGGCAAAATTCAAAGAGATTGTTTCATCAATTGAAACTATGTCAGTTTTGGATTTGCACGAGCTGGTTAAGCATTTGGAGGAAAAGTTTGGGGTGTCTGCTCAAGCAGCCCCGACGTCTGGAGTCGGGGCTCCGACCGGAAGCGTCGGAGTTGCAGAAGAGAAATCAACCTTTACGGTTGAACTTACTGATGCCGGCGTCACAAAAATCGCTGTTATCAAAGTAGTCAAAGAGGTGCTCGGTTTGGGTTTGAAAGAAGCAAAGGACCTAGTTGACGCCGCTCCGTCTGTCCTCAAGACAGATATGAAGAATGCCGACGCAGAAGCTTTCAAGAAAAAATTGGAAGAAGCTGGTGCAAAGGTCACTTTGAAGTAGAGATAAGAAATAAGATATACGAGATAAGAAAAATTCCCCAAGGATAGCTGGTCTTGGGGAATTTTAGGATACTTATTTGACTATCCAGATTAAGGAAATTATCAGGAAGACAGTTGCTCCACAGAAAAGACTAAATTTCGTCAATCTGTGCTGTACAGTCGCTACTGTATAAGATGTTTGTCTCCTGCACATTTCTATGCATTCTGGACAGTACAATCGTGCAGATCCTTTATGGTGTTCGGTCACCCCTGGTAAGCTATCAACGCTTACAGTATGAGACAGAAACAAGTTAGAGATCCTCATGTAACCTCCTATCTTGTTTTATATAAGCATTTTATTTATAGTTTGTCAACTGTCGCTTTTTTACTTCAGATTGGTATGATACTTTTAGAACTTTCATAATCTGGATGCAATCCGCGAAGCAGGCGAGTACCGCGACCAAAACGTAGCAATCTACGTTGCGTGGAGCGAACGGAGCCTGCGACAAAGGAGTGCGCCAGATTTGGAAGTTCTACTATTATGGAAACACTGAGCAAACTCTTTGGTAGTGAAACCAAAGTCAAAATTATGAGGCTTTTTCTTTTTAATCCGGAACATGTTTTTGGTATTAAAGAAATTGCCAGTCGGGTAAAATCTGATTCATCTCGAGTGCGCAAAGAAATGTCTGTCCTGCAAAAGATACATCTGGTTAAACATCGCTCGTCAGGCAAGACTAACGGTTTTATAGCAAACCTTCAATTCTCGCATCTCCTGCCTCTTCAAAATTTTCTTATCAATGTTGAGCCACTACAGTCGAAAGAGATTATCAAAAGAATAAGCAAGCTCGGCACTATTAAACTGATAATAGTAGCCGGGGTTTTTATACAAGAGCCGGAAAGCCGTCTGGATATGCTTATTGTGGGAGATAATGTCAAAAAAGGGGCACTCGAAAATACCATTAAAACCCTTGAGTCCGAGATAGGCAAGGAGCTGAAATACGCCCATTTCACTACAGAGGACTTCAAATACCGCCTTTCTATGTTTGACAAGCTCATTCGGGACGTTTTGGATTATCCACACAAGAAGGTGCTTAATCGCCTTCCCATCCTTTAGAAGGGTGGTATAATATATTCATTACCATTTAATAATTGTTACTATGATTTTAAACACATGGGGTGACGTATTAAGCGCTTCTTTCCAGAGCCTATGGTCAGGAGTGATTATGTTCATTCCAAATCTTATTGTCGCCATAGTCATTTTGCTTATAGGCTGGGCTATCAGCGCAATAGTTTTTAGCGGAGTGGCTAAATTTATTAACGCCATCAAGCTTGACGAAGCTTTGAGAAAAGCCGGGTTTGAGAATGTAGTAAGAAAAGCCGGACTAAATCTGAACTCCGGACATTTTGTCGGTAAAATCATCCAGTATTTTATTGTCATCGCTTTTCTTGTCGCCAGCTTTGACGTTCTCGGTCTTTCCCAAGTTACTGTCTTTTTGCAACAGATAGTTCTGGGTTACTTGCCACAACTCATCATTGCTGTTCTCATTTTGCTCGTCGGTAGTGTGGTGGGAGACGCTATGAGCCGTGTGGTTATGGCCGGAGCCAGGACAGCCGGTCTGTCACACGCCAATCTTTTGGGTACTGTCACAAAATGGGGTATTTGGATATTTGTTATTTTGGTGGCTCTTTCGCAAATGGGCATCGCCGGAGCATTTGTCCAGACTCTCTTCACTGGGTTTGTTGTAGCCATCTCACTTGCTCTTGGATTATCGTTTGGTTTGGGCGGACAGCAGGCGGCGGGAAGGACTATTGACAAGATTCAAAACGAAATCCGCAATCACCACTAAAACTTCCAAAATTGGCGAACTCCTTGCTACCAATTTTGAAATTCTCCTCACCTGTGCACTCAGGCAGGCTCGGATTCTTTCAAAATTCTCGCGGCGGATTTCATCCAATTTGTGAAAGTTTTAGCAACTGAAGTAATTTAATCGGTTCTAAAATTTTGCTTTGAGAACTGCACTCAAATTATGAAAGTTTACAAAAAACTCCCGAGAGGGAGTTTTTTGTTAATATACTTGCATTTTTATTCGCAGCAGGTAATATCTTTTATAGGAGGATTTTATGAAGAAAGTTCTGATCGTCGAGGATGATTCAGATTGGCAGTCAATATGGAAGCGCAAACTTGAGGGCAAGATCCAGACAATAACAGCATCTTCTGTTGAGGAGGGTGAGCGGTTATTCAATGAGAATCCTGATGTGGATGCAATTGTCATGGATGCTTGTCTATCTGGAGAGGAACCGGATACACCCCCTCTTGTAACCAAGATCAGACAGACTTTTAATGGTCCTATGATTGCTGCATCAGGCAGTTCCACCTTTCGACAATGTCTGAAAAGTTACGGATGTGACTATGAATCAAAAAAACACAATGTCTCGGACAAAGTCCTAGAAATTCTTGGTGTCAGTTAACCCGCCAGCAAAAAACCGCCTGCGGGTTTTTTGCTATTTAAAAAGAAAAAATACATAACAAGCATATATGCCAATCACTTACGACCGTGAGCAGTTGGTGTAGAGAGAAATAAATCTCAAATTATACCTTGTATCCGCGATCGCGGATACAAGGTATAATTTGAGACTGAAAAAGAAAATTTAACTTATGATATAATGTAATTATGGAAAATTTTTTGGACACAAATCAAAAGAAAAAACTTTTTAAGTCGCTACTTGCCGTTTTTATCTTGCTCTCTGTTTTTCTCGGCATTGAATCAATAAATGCCATTAAAGAATTTTCATACATAGGACGCGGAACAATTGCCGCAAATGTCATTTCGGTCACTGGCAAAGGAGAAGTCGTGGCAATTCCGGATAAAGGAATGTTTTCTTTTTCTGCGGTAGAGCAGGCAAAGACGGTAGAAGACGCTCAAAGCAAAGCAAGCGCAAAAATAAACGCTATTATTGATGCTCTGAAAAAACTTAGCATAGAAGAAAAAGACATCAAAACCACCGGATATAATTCTTATCCAAAATATGACTATGTTACGGACCAAATTTGCTCGGGAGGATATTGCCGTCCGAGTAAGCAGATTTTGATCGGTTATGAAGTCAGTCAGACAATCTCTGTAAAGATCAGAAAGACAGCGGATGCCGGTTTAGCACTTTCAAAAGTAGGAGAACTCAGTGCTTCAAACATAAGCAGTCTTGATTTTGTGATTGATAATATGGAAGCAGTCCAGGCGCAAGCCCGTGACAAAGCTATTGCCGACGCAAAAGCCAAAGCCAAAGTTCTTGCCAAATCTCTCGGAGTCAATTTGTCAAAAATCATAAATTTTGAAGAAGGAAACAGTCAACCGCCCGTCTACTACGCTAATGCTCTGGGAAGCAAAGCAGTGGAAGTTAAATCTCAAGTCCCGCAAGTACCGGTTGGAGAGAATACTGTTACTTCCAATGTGACCTTGACTTACGAAATACAATAGAGTAATATGGTGGTAATCCCCCCGAGGGGTTTTTTAATAAATTAACGAGTAAGCGAGTATAAAAATCAATCATGTCGTTAATAACATATTTAAAAGAGACACAAGGAGAATTGAAACACGTATCTTGGCCGACTAAAAACCAAGCTGTTGTTTTTACTATTGTTGTTGTTCTAATTTCAATCTTCGTTTCATTTTTTCTGGGATTTTTTGATTATATATTTAAATTGATTTTGCAAAAATTCGTCATTTAAATTTTATGAGTAAGCAACAATTACACGACTCACGAAACTGGTATGTTATTCACACTTACGCCGGGTACGAAAACGCAGTGATGCGTAATCTCAAGCAACGTATAGAATCTTTGGGCATGGAGGATAAAATTTTCAATGTTATTGTTCCGACCGAAAAGAAAATAAAAATAAAAGGCGGAAAGCGGGTGGAAGAGGAGGAAAAAATTTATCCCGGATATATTTTGGTGGATATGATTGTGACCGATGATTCTTGGTTTGTGGTCAGAAATACCCCGCGTGTAACCGGCTTCGTCGGCTCCGGTGTTTATCCGGTGCCGATAGAAAAGAAGGAGATTGAAGAGCTTTTCTCCAGAATGGATGCCGGCGGAGCCAAACACAAAATTGACCTGGCAGTAAATGACGCCGTTTTAATCACCGACGGTCCGTTCAAGGAGCTTGAAGGCAAGGTCAGCGGAGTGGATGAGGAAAGAGGCAAGGTTAAGGTCCTCGTCGCTATGTTCGGCCGGGAGACACCAGTTGAATTAGATTTTTTACAAGTCAAGAAGATTTAACACGCCAATCTACGAATATCACTAATGCCACCAATAAATTATGAAAAAGAAAGTAGAACTTATATATCCCGAACTGTCTTATATTATTACTGGCCTACTTTTTAAAGTGCATAGTGCGATTGGTCAATTTGGTAGAGAGAAACAATATGGTAATATGCTTCAGAATTTACTTTTAGAATCAGGACTTATGTTTGAGAGAGAAAAAGCTTTACCAATAGATGGTTTAACAAATAGGTTTACAAATAAAGTAGATTTTGCTATAAACAATCTTGTATTACTAGATTTGAAAGCAAAGCCAATTGTTACAAAAGAAGACTTTGCTCAAATGAAAAGATATCTTGATGCTGGAGGTTATAAACTTGGTTTAATTGCCAATTTTCACCAAAAATTTTTGAAACCAGTTAGAGTCGTTAGAGCAGTTTAGTATTTATTAGCGGCATTAGTAAAATTCGCGGATTAGTGAGTCATATGAAAAAGATTACAAAAAAATTGAAGTTGGTTATTGAGGCGGGCAAAGCCACTCCCGCTCCTCCTATCGGTCCGGCACTCGGTCAGGCTGGTATTGCTATCGGCGAATTTGTCAAGCAGTTTAACGATGCCACAAAAAGTATGACGGGAGATGTTGTACCCGTGGATATTTCCGTCTATGAAGACCGCACATTTTCTTTTGTTTTAAAAACTCCTCCGGCCTCGTCTCTTATTTTGAAAGCTCTGGGTAAAGAAAAAGGTTCCGGCAAAAACACTGTTTCCAAAATCGGCACTATCACCAAAACCCAACTGAAAGAAATTGCCGAGAAAAAAATGCCCGACTTGAACGCCAACGACATTGACGCGGCCATAAAAATCATTGCCGGTTCTGCAAGAAGCATGGGTGTAGACATCAAATAGCAATACTCTATAATAGGGATATGCGGAGAATATATATTGGATGCTCACTAACCCATTCACCTCAAGAGTTTAAGGATCTAGTTCTAAACCTCAAAGAAAAATTGAAGGGAGAGTATGAAGTTTTTGAATTTCTTGGACTGGAGAAGGGGACAGCGACTGATGTGTATCACGAAGATGTTGGAAGATGTGTTGCCAGATGCGATTTGTTTGTAGCCATATGCGACCATTCATCGCTTGGTCTTGGATATGAAATGGCAACCGCCTTGGAAAAATACAGCAAGCCGACTCTCGGCCTTGGACACGAAGATTCCAATATAAGTCGTCTCGTTATCGGCATTGACCATCCAATGTATGAATTTAGACGATACAAAACTCTAGATGAAATCATTTTATTTATAAAAGAAAAAGAGTTGAAACATTTCAAACCAGTTGCTTCTGCTGAAATTTGCGAGACAGATGTTTGCGCTGTGTAAAACTGTATGATTAAAACCATCATCTTTGATATAGGCGGGGTAGTTACTGACACAGACTTTGAAGCTATTCATTCAAGTTTTGCGACAAAAATAGGAATCTCACCTGATGTAATTATAAATTATGTCAATGAGAAAAAAGATGATTTGCTTCTTGGCAATATATCTTTTGAGCAATTCTGGAAAGAGATGAAAGACGCTGGCGGTACATCCAATACAGACTACAAAGCTTTGTGGATTGCTGAAGGCATAAAACATCGAGAAGTTAATAAAGGGCTACTTGGTGTAATAGAAAAATTAAGAAAACATTATTTAGTTGGGGCACTTACCAACTTAACCGAATCACGTTTTATTCTTGATGAACAAATGGATTTATACTCGCACTTTGATTATGCCGTCTTGTCTTACGAAGAACATTTGAAAAAACCTGATTTCGCCTTTTACAACATCGCTCTTTCCAGAGCATCTGCCAAGCCGGAAGAAGCCATTTTTATCGATGATAAAGAAAAATGCACTATTCCAGCCGAACAGCTTGGCATGAAAAGTATTTTGTATAAATATCCCGATAATGACGCGCTAATATATAATTTACATCAGTTGGGAGTTTCATTATAATCTATACGCGACGTAGTATATGGCCATTGCGCCAAGGTTTACGGAAAGATTGTTTGCGAATTGCGTTGAAAGATAATTGACCAGTTTTTTGTCTTCCTCAAGATTTTTTAAAGAGCGATTCATAAAAACAGCAGTAGCGTAAAACTTTCCTCCGAAAACATTTCCTTGGTAGAAAACTAAAAGGTCTCCCTGTGGGTCGGATTCTCCGGCGTAGTATTCCGACAGCACCGGGTTATTATGCATACTACCTTTTTCTTTCAAATAGTTGACGGCTTTTTCCAGCGTATCAATACCTCTGTAATTTTTTATGCGGTTCAATATAGGCGATATATCGCCTATATTTGTTTCCTTTTGCATGTCGCCCAAAAAATAGGCAACTCCACCGGCTACTTCCGGTTTTTTTGTATTGTTGTCTAACCGGTATGGTCCGGATGTCGTGTTCAAATCTCCAACAGGTTTTGACGGCTCACCCAAAATTTTTTTGGTTCTCTGCTCTTCGGTCAAAAGCAAAATGTTCGCTCTATTGGAGAGCATATACATATCGCCCGACACTAGTCCCAGGCCTTGGCGAATAGTGGTGTCATACGCGTCAAATAATCCGAATATGTTTTCAGGATAAGCATTTACTGCATTGTGCGCTCTGGCTATATGGAAAGAGTGCAATTTATCGTTTTGAACAAAAAATATGTCGTGAGTCAGGCATGGGTCGTGAGTGTATTTCTTTTTACCCGTATCCTTGTCGATATACGAGGTCATATCTGTGGCTGGGTCAAATCGTTGAATAATTGTGGCTCTGGAAGAATCTTTTTTAAAAGTACCAATACTTTTTAGTAATTGGTCAAAACCAAAATGAACTCTGGTGCGTTGCCCATACGAATATGAACCGTCGTGGTCAAAACGCAAAAGCTCGGCTTTATATTTTTCCCGCACTGTTTTGGAATCCTGGTCTCCTTGGCGATATATTGCCGGCATTGACTCAAGCGCTTCTACCGCGTTTCTGTAGATTGCAAGTTTTGATGCGGACCGAGCCAGTCCCTTCCACGAATCGCCATGTTCCTCTGTTATGCCTTTTGTATAAATGCCTCGCAGGACACTTTTATGGACGTCCAGAAAACTGTCCCCCTCAACTATTATAGAAGGAAGAGTCTCTTTGTTTATTTTAAATATGGCGCTGAAGTCCTGGATAAATGAGTAGCCAAAATGTGCCGCGATAGCCGCTCGACCAAGTTGTGTGCCTATGTCCATACGATGCAGAATGTCCATCTCATAGTTTTCAAAACGATTTTCCCGAGCAAGGCGTTCGGCTATAGCGGGGAACTTTGTTGAGAGTAGTTCAAAAACGGCCTCACAAACATCAAAAGCCAGACACATGGCCGATATTTTATTTCCGCGAGTGTTTATCTTGTAGTAATATCGCTTGTCTGTGATCAAATGCACGGCTGGTTCAAGCGGTATTTGTATACTCCCTACAATGTTATTTTCGGCAACAAAAGGCGGGATTGAAACATCATTAAAAATCTCCGTGCTTACTCTGCCCAGTTCCGCACCGAGAATTATTTGGTCAATCGGTGATATTAGATTTTTATCTTCCCCGATATATTTCATCAAAGAATATTCCAAGATAAACGGGTCGTCTCCGATTATAAAAAATTTTTTACCTGCCTGCGCAGGCAGGTCGCCAAGTTCAATATCTAAACGAAGATTTTTATTTTGTCGCGATACTCTGAATGAAGTATTAAAGACAGTGTCTAAATTGTCCAACTCTATTTTTGGCGGTTGCAAATGTTGAAAATCAATCGGGTCAAGTTCTGCCGGAGTTTTTTTGTCTTGCGGAGCTTTGGCAATGGCTTTAATCAATTTGTTTAGTGAATCAAAATATATTTTATCTTTTGAATTTATTTCAACGACAGTATTGTAGACACTCCGGTCCACTTTTGGTTTGAGATATGAAAGGTAATTTTTTATTATTTCCGGACTTTTTTCATTTTTGTGCATAAAGGCCGGGATGACGATAATTTCTTCCTTAAATAAATTAAAAATTTTTTCGTTTATGTTCGGGAAGTGAAATGACGCTCCAACTCCGCCGATTATATAATTTCCAGTTTGGTTTTTATCAAAACCGGCTAGAATGGCTTGAAGCAAATTTGTTCCCGGGGCAAAAGTCACAGACTCTTCGGAAAACAAGACAAGATATTTCAGCGTTGGATGGACCAGTGAATTGATAATCATTCTTTCCGTTCCGTCACGGCTAACGATAACCGTACCGAGAACCGAGACATGAGAACGCAAATCCATCTCTATTTCGTTTACGATTTGTCCGGGAGCCGAGGTGTTTGTGCAAATACCAATCTCGCCGCCCGTGCCTTCAGGAGGAGTTAGTAATATCGCTTCTACTAGCGGGAATTGTTGTTTTGTTGCTATTTTCATTTTGTTTTTTATGACTTAGGGAGATGGATGCAGTTCGCGAAGCAAGCAATTTTTCTGACCAAGCTGTAGTAGACCTACTGCGCGTGGAAGAAAAATTGTAAAGCGACAAAGAAATGCGCCATATGCGTAAGTCATAACCATTTTTTACTTGTCCAGGCTGATGGAAGATATTCATCTATTGTATGTTCCGCATATTCATCGGTATCTTTTGCAAAACAGTACAGTTTTGGTGAAATATTTAATTTTATCGAAATTTCTCCAATAAGCTGTCTGCAGATGCCGCACATGTCACACGGCGTATCGGGATACTTCGTTGAGACCACTCCGATAGACTCAATATCCCAGTCGTTCTGTGAAATTGCGCTTATGATAGCATTGATTTCTGAATGTAGACCCAAGCTCTTTCCGAGTTTTGAGTATTGTCCGGCGAAATGAACCTTCCCGGATTTGGTAAATACGGCTGTGCCATATCCGGAAGCGCTGTTATATAAAGGAAAATTTCTCTCAATACCTTTAATAGCAAAAACCTTTAACTCCAAAGGATTTTTGATTTTAATATTTGCTGTATTTTTTTCTACTTTAGAATTTTTAATTTTTGCAAGTGTTATCGGCAGTGGATTATAAAACGGCGCAAGTTTAGCTACGTTATCCGTTTCAAATAAAGTTTTCCCTTTTTTGTTTATAATTTTATAGCCAATAGGTATGTGAGTGCGTGTGGTGTGATCAATAATGTATTTTATAATTGCCGGCGAGACTTCCGCTTTGTCGGTATCCGCCAGCGTCACAATACTATTCACGGTGTAGTCATTATTTAAAACAGACAAAACCAGAGAGGCCTGCTCGGAACTAATAGATAAAAAATTTGTGTCAGAGCCAACCGACCCGGATGTATATGAGCCGAATTTAGAATAAGCGATAGAAGCTGTGGCTTCGGCCATATTTTTTTCTATAGACAAAGCATATGCTTTTTTAAGTTGTTTTAGTTCTTCCATTTTTAATTTATGTCAACATTACTTCGCAGTTTGCCGACATTTAATCCGGCATTGGTCCAATCATAATGCAGAGTCTTTTTCAAAAAGTCGTTGAAGAGGTGTACTTTGTCTCGCTCCAGACGAGGGTACATTTTCTCCGACAGCTTGCTGGACAGGCGTATTGTCGGCCAAAACGGCATGGGGAAAGCATAGTAGGGTATAAGAGGTCGGCTTTTTGGTTCAACCAAGATTACCGTTATCGGCTGGCCCAAATATTCTATTGAATAGTCAATGCGATGACTGCCGTCACAAATAATGTAAAAGTCCTGCTTGTGATTGTGCCGTATGCCGTAATTTATAAGCGGAGCGTTGGAGTGAAAGATGTCCATATGTTTAATAGATGAAACTTCGTCTATAAAATAGTCTTTTAAGTGTCTATCTAAAACGTGATGCAGGTTACCCTTGGCGTCTTTGACATAGAGGTTCTCAAATGATTTTATCAGTTGGTCTAAATCAATAAACCCATTGTTTAGTTGATAAGTGTGTTTTTCAATAATTGGTGGCAACATATTATAAACTCCTCGACCTTGCCAGTCGTATTCTACGGCATTTTTCAGTTTATTTACTCGCAGTTTGTTTTTGGACAAAAAATCGTCTACAATTTTTATAATTTCTGTTTGATTCGAGTAAACAGTCGGTTGCGGAGAGAAAAGAAATTCTTTTTTCGAACCGATTTTTATGGTCGGCGAGCTGGTCAAAGATTCTGCCGGGTAAACTGTGGCAATGGAAAAAACGGCTTTTTTGTAGGGTTTGATTTTCTCGCCGTCTTTGTTGTACAATCCGCGAAATTCAATTTTTTTCAGCAATTCGCCAAGTTTGTCAAAAGGAATTGTTCTTTTGAGAGTGATATGTTCTGTCATGGTGTAAGTATATATGGTATGATGCCAAATATGAAATCAGACAGAAATATTGACTTTTTATACGAAATAGGGTCGTTACGAAATATCCCGAGAGCATGGCAACAAATTTTAACAGGGAAAGTTCAAAATATTTCGGAACATCTTTTTCGGGTAACAATAATTGCATGGATGATAGCTATTGCAGAAAAGGCTGATACGGAAAAAGTTATCAAAATAGCTCTTATCCACGATACTTCCGAGTCTCGAACAGGTGATATTGCATTTATGCATAGGAATTATGTTGTAAGGCATGAGGAGCTTGCCGAAGCAGATATTTTCAAAAATACATTACTGGAAAAAGAAGCTAAAAGTCTTTTGAAAGAATATACGGGAAGAACGTCTCTGGAGGCAAGAATCGTTAAAGATGCCGATAACTTGGATGTTGATTTAGAACTTAAAGAGTTGTCTAAAATAGGAGATTCCGGCGCCATTGGAATGCAAAAGCAACATAGGCCGACAATTAGAGCAAAGAAACTTTATACAAAGACCGCTAAAAAAATGTGGGATGATATACAAAAGATTAGTCCAAACGGGTGGCATGAAACCTTGACTGGTAAATGGGTACAAAGTAAAAAATCAGCAAAGTGAAAGAAAATTTGCAAAAAGAAATAGAAAAAATTCTGAAAGAACTCGGAGTGAAAAATCCGAAAGTTATTTTTGATTATCCGACAAGGATGGATTTTGGCGACTTATCCAGTAATGTGGGCTTAGTCTATGCTAAAGAGCTTGGTAAAAAACCCTTAGAATTGGCCGAAAAGATAAAAGAAAAACTTACTCACACTACGTGTGAGCAAGTTTTGAGAGTTGAAGCGGTTGCGCCGGGATTTCTCAATTTCTTTTTTGATGCGGACTATTTTGGAAAAATTATGGACAAGGCTGTTTCGGACAATGATTTTGGAAAGAATAAAATTTTAGAAGGACAAAAAATCTTCATTGAACATACTCAACCAAACCCTTTCAAGAAATTTCATATTGGGCACTTGATGAACAATACAATCGGTGAATCAATCACACGGATTGTAAAAGCAAGCGGAGCGGAAGTGAAAACCGCAAGTTATCACGGAGACGTTGGTTTACATGTGGCAAAGGCGATTTTTGGTATGATGCATACGCAAACTGATCCGTATGCCTATGGACATAAAGCATACGAAGAAGACGAAGAAGCTAAAAAAGAAATTATTTAAATAAACATGTAAATTTATGATAAAATCGACCAAAAGATAAATAAATTATATGAAATTGGAAGGAAAAATTCCCTTGGATATTTCGAAATTTTATATAAAAAACTAGACAGTCATTTTAATTATCACTTTTATGAAAGCAAGGCGGGAGAAGCCGGTAAAAAACTAGTTTTGAAAAATGTAGGAAAAGTCTTTGAAAAAGGAAATGATAAAGCGATTATTTTCCGTGGAGAAAACTTTAAGCCAAAAACCCACACAAGAGTTTTTCTCAACTCCGATGGACTACCGACATACGAAGCAAAAGAAGTTGGTTTGGCAGAAATAAAAAATGAAAAATTTCCATATGACAAATCGCTTACCGTTGTCGCCAATGAGCAAGACAGTTTCTTTGATGTGGTAGAAGTGGCTATTGGCGAAGTTTTTCCGAAACTGAAAGGCAAATTAAAACACCTCTCACACGGCATTTTAAAACTGCCTTCAGGGAAAATGTCGTCCCGCTTTGGTAACGTAATAACTGCTGAAGCTCTTATTTCCGATGTCAAAGAAAAGATAAAGGAGAAAATGAAAGACCGGGAAATGGACGTTGAACAAATTGACAGGGTTTCCGAACAAATTGCAATTGGGGCGATTAAATATTCAATTTTGCGCCAGGCAATCGGCGGGGATATTATTTTTGATTTTGATAAGTCCATTTCCTTTGAAGGGGATTCCGGACCGTATTTGCAGTACAGTGCCGTTCGAGCTAACTCTGTTTTACAAAAAGCTCAAAAGGAGTTTCCCCAAGAGGAACCCTTGGGAGACTTGGAAACTAAGTTTCCAAGTCAGTGGGAGACGACAAATCTGGAAAGATTGATAGAAAAAATTCCGCAAATCGTAGAAAAAGCGGGAAAAGAATTTACCCCGCACTACATTGTCACCTACCTCGTTGAGTTAGCGGGGGAGTTCAATTCATTTTATGCAACTCACAAAATAATTGATGTAAGTGACACAACTTCTCCATATCGTCTGGCTCTGACAAAAGCTTTTGCAAATGTTATGACTTCTGGCCTCAATTTGTTAGGCATTAAAGTTCCGGAGCAAATGTAGTTGATAATTCTATTTTGTTTTGATAAGGTGATAAAGGAGGTTTTCGATGACAGTTTTCGTTACTGTTCTACTTATTGTCGGCGGTTCCATTGTTCTTGGAAAAGGGTTGGTAAAAGAGGCAAGACGGGGACTTGATGACCCGGACTGGATGAAAAATCATCCTCCTGACGCATGCCGTAACATTTTTAGGATTCAGCTCTGGGTAGGCCAGAAGTTGCCGTTTGCTGTCGCGCTTGTCAGTTTAGGTTTTGTATTGGGCCGCTTTTAGGCCCTTTCTTTTTGATAAAAAGGTTGAAAATGCTAATATATCATTCATGAATGAGAAGGAACAGAAGATTCTCCAATTCTGGGAAGAGAATAAAATTTTTGAAAAATCACTGGAAAAACCTGCTCCAAAAGGCGAGTTTGTTTTCTATGACGGCCCGCCGTTTGCCACAGGCCTACCACACGCGGGCAGTTTGCTCTCTTCGGTCATTAAAGATGTTATACCTCGTTACAAAACAATGCGGGGATATCATGTTTGTCGTCGCTGGGGATGGGATTGCCACGGTTTGCCCATTGAGAACATGATTGAAAAAGAGCTTGGAATTAAAGACAAGACGGAAATAGAAAATAAAATAGGCGTTAAAGCGTTCAATGAGGCCTGCCGAGCTTCAGTATTGCGCTACGCAGAGGAATGGAAGAAATACATAGAGCGAGTCGGCCGTTGGGTAGAGTATGATAATGCTTACAAAACCATGGACAACTCTTATATAGAGAGTGTCTGGCATGCTCTTAAAAATATCCACCAAAAAGGGCTTTTATACGAAGGCCGTAAAGTGCTTCTCTATTGTCCTCACTGCCAGACACCTATCGCCAAAGCCGAAGTGGCCATGGATAACAGCTACAAAGATATTACGGAGGAGGCGGTGTATGTGAAGTTCAAAATATGCGGAGCCAACAAAAGATTTTTGCAGGTCCTCGGAAAAAATCCCCAGACCATGAAAAAATCTTTTGTTGGCTCCTTCACATACTTTCTTGCTTGGACGACAACGCCATGGACGTTGCCGGGCAATGTTGCGCTGGCAGTCGGAAAAAATATTTCATACACCGCTTTGCGCCTGAAAGATGTTCCGGAGCTTCTTATTGTTGCGAGCAGTTTAGTAAGTAAGATTTTTGAAGACCAAGAAATTGAAATCATTCACGACCACATAAAAGGAAAAGATTTGACTGGTCTTGAATATGAACCTCTATACGAAATTCCGGCTGTAAGAGATACCGGCAAAAAAGCTTGGTATGTGGCAGAAGGCGATTTTGTCACAACGGAAGAGGGAACAGGAGTTGTTCACACCGCTGTTCTGTATGGCGAGGACGATTACGACTTGGGTGTTGCGCTGGATTTGCCGATGGTAGAACTTCTGGATGCCGGTGCCCACTTCAATGAAAAAGCGCCGGAACTTATCCGCGGACAATATTTTAAGAAAGCCGAAAAAACCATTAAAGAAGATTTGGGCAAGAAAAATCTTATTTTTAAATTGGAAAAACATACACATTCCTACCCGCATTGCCATCGTTGCGGCACTGCTCTTTTATACAACGCCGTTTCTTCCTGGTTTATCAACATCCAGAAGGTAAAGGATAGAATGATTGAATTGAACGAAAGAATAAACTGGGTGCCGGAACATTTGAAGCATGGCAGATTCCTGAATATTGTGGAAAACGCGCCGGACTGGACCATTTCCCGCAATCGCTACTGGGCTTCACCTTTGCCTATATGGCGGAAGACGCAGACAGACGCGGACAAATACATTATTGTTGGTTCTCTGGATGATTTGAAAAAATACACCAAAAAATCGGGCAACAAATTTATTTTTGTGCGTCACGGCGAAGCGGAAAATAATACAGCAAATGTTGTAAATTGCGATCAAACCAAAATTTTTCACTTGACTGAAAAGGGAAAAAATGAAGCGCAGAACGCGGCAAAGAAAATAGAAAGGGCGGATGTTATATTTGCTTCGCCTTACATGAGAGTTAAAGAGACGGCAGAAATCATTGCCAAAGCTTTGAATTTTGATTTGAATAAAATCCAAGAAGACGAAAGACTGGCAGAACTTAATTTTGGCGAGCTAAACGGGAAACTCTTTACCGAGTATTTATCCTATGAAGAAAAATATATTACAGCATATGACACTCCTTTGCCTTCCGGAGAAAGTTATAACGATGCCAAGCTCCGCTTTGGTCAGTTTATTTATGAGATTGATAAAAAATATCAAGGGAAAACTATTGTTGTTGTCACTCATGGAATCGGTATGGAAACCGCAGCCGCTTTATTGGAAGGAGCCGACCAAAAAAGGTCAAAAGAAATTATTGACACATACACGCCCCTGCCAGGTGAAGTCTTGGAATTTAATTTTATACCTCTGCCCCACAATGATAACTACGAGCTGGATTTGCATAGACCTTACATTGACGAAATTGAATTAGTTTCCGAAGACGGCATGTCGCTCAAACGAATTCCGGAGGTTTTGGACGGCTGGGTGGAGTCGGCTTCCATGCCTTTTGCCGAATATCACTATCCTTTTGAAAACAAGAAAAAGTTTGAGTCTCGTTTCCCGGGAGACTTCGTAGCTGAATACATTGCTCAGACTCGTACCTGGTTTTATTACATGCATACCGTTGCCGTTGTTCTTTTTGATAATGTCGCTTTCAAAAATGTCGTCTCCACCGGCAATGTTTTGGCCGGAGACGGCTCTAAAATGAGCAAGTCCAAAGGAAATTACACAGACCCGCTAGTTCTCCTTGAACGTATGGGGGCCGATGCTTTTCGTTATTATCTGATGTCAAGTGTTGTAATGCGGTCTGAAGACATGCTCTTTAAGGATGAAGAGGTGAAAGAAGTGCAAAATCGGCTGGTTAATATGTTATCCAATTCTTTTGCTTTTTATGAATTATACGCAGACGGCACAGATGCCAGAACGGACAGTACACATGTTTTGGACAGATGGATTATTTCACGTTTACATGCGTTGATTAAAGAGGTGACGGAAGCTATGGAAAATTATGACATGGTGCAAGCCACACGCCCTCTGAAAGATTTTGTTTCAGATTTATCTACGTGGTACATCCGACGTTCCAGAGACAGGTTGAAAGGAGAAAGAGGTGAAAACAAGACCAACGCTTTGGCCACTAGCCGATATGTTTTTAAAGAATTTTCAAAACTGATTGCGCCAGTTATGCCGTTTATTGCCGAAGAAATTTATCAAAAAGTAAGGAACAATGATAACCCGATGAGCGTTCATCTTTGCGACTGGCCCTTCGATGTTGTTCATGGCAAATCGGAAGGGGAAGAAACAGATGACACAATTATTGCTTTGATGAGGAAAGCCAGAAAAATTGCCTCACTTGCGCTGGAACTCCGTCAGAAAGCGGGAATAAAAGTCAGACAACCGCTAGGTCAGTTAAAAGTTAAAAGTCTAAAGTTAAAAGTAGAATTGCTTGAACTGATTAAAGATGAAATTAACGTCAAGGAAATTGTTGCAGATGAAAATATTGTTCAGGAAGTAGAGCTTGATACAATATTAACTCCGGAGTTGATTGAAGAGGGCAAATTGCGCGATGCAATTCGCGCCGTGCAGGATTGGCGCAAGGAAAAAAGTCTTAAGCCTGGAGAAAAAGTCAAGTATGATATATCACAGGAAAACCGAGAATTTTTCGTCAAACACGCGGATGAAATTAAACGGGTAACCAACGTAAAATTTTAATAAAAGAAATTACTCACAGTATACTGTGGGCAATTAAATTTTTGTGGCTTACCACATCTACACAACAGAAGGAATTATTCTAAAGGCTTTGCCTTTTGGGGAAGCCAATGTCCTTCTTTATATTCTGACAAAAGATTTGGGCCTTATCGTGGCTTCGGCGCAGTCATCTCGTCTTTTGAAATCAAAACTGCGGCACGGGTTGCAGGAGTACGCTCACATAACAGCTTCTTTGGTCAAAGGCAGGAATGGTTGGAAATTGACCGATGTTTCGGAGAAAGGGAGTTTCTTTTTTGACTTACCAAAACCATACACCCAGTGTATGGTACAAGTTTTTTTTGTTCTGCTCAAGACTATTATCGGAGAGATGCCGCAACCGGCAATTTTTGAAACTGTTCGGACCGGTTCTGAGTTTTTGGCTAAAACATTTGCGAATGCAAATGTTCGCCCGACCGAAGCGGAGCTTCGGATTAGGGAAAACGATATTAAAAATTTTGAGATTCTTCTGGTTTTGCGTATTCTCTACGAGCTCGGCTATGTGGCTCAGAGCGAAAACACCGAAACATTTTTAGCCAGTCTCAACCTCTGGAACTCCGACCTTTTGCAAAAAATCTCAGCTAAAAAACAACCCCTCGTGCAAATAATAAACAAAGCTCTGAAAGAGAGCCAATTATAGACATTACCATCGTCACTTGACAAAAGCACTCATTTTATGATAAGATTGATTAGGTGTTCTTTCAAATTTAAGGAGGTAAAGTATCGTTTTGCGGAAAGAAAATTGCTTATTTATTTGTAGGTAAATTTCTTTCCGCAAGACAGATTGGTATTTTCAGTATAGGACAGAAAGAAAAGGAGAAAACCGTGAAAACTGTGACGACTGTTTTGTTGGCGTTGTTGATGATAGGCTCCGCTTTCGCTCAAGAGCCTACACAACAGCAAAGTTTCAAACCGCTCGAACAGCTTTATGCCGAATGGCAAAAGCAAGACAACGAACGAGATCTCAAATATCTCGGCGAACGCAGACAGGAAGCCGAGGATGAGCTCGCGAAATTTAACGGCCTAATTGCAAAACGCGACGGCGGGCTGACTGAGAAACTAAAGCGCGCGCTTGCAGACGGCGACGGAACGCTCATCGAAGTCGCGCTAGACAACATCTGGTCGAACAAGCGCGAGCTTGACTTCTCGGCCGAGTGGGTCATTGACCAGCACGGCAAGCAACTTATGGAATCTGCTCGTTCCGCGTATCAAAAAGAGCTGATTACAGAAGAGCAGTATACGGAGCATCTCGGCTTTTTCCGGAAAGCGAAAGCAAGAACCGAAGAGGTGCTTCCTGAATCACTGACTAAAATGGTCAGCGAAGCCAAGCAGAAGTCTCCACAATACTTCGCCCGGCTGGAGCGCATCGGCCAACCGTATCCGTTTTAGAGTACCAATCTTTCATCTCGAGGAAGGAATAAACAACGGCATCATAGTCGTCCGCTTTTCCTTCCTCTTTTTTATTGGTATAATGAGTTAGTCGCAAATTAAAAAATTAAATTCTAATTTATATGGGTAACATGAATAGAATAAAGTTTTTGGGCGCATTCTAACTACGGAGGCGTTGCCTCCGTAGTCCCCCATGTTATACTTTCTAGTATGAGTTTAAGAAAACAATCTTTTGCGCATGGAGAATTTTATCATCTCTATAATCGTGGTACTGAAAAAAGAATAATTTTTCTAGAAGAAAAAGATTATGAACATTTTTTGTTTTTAATGTATATTTGTAACACCTCCAAAAATATAGAATTGAGAAATATAGGAGAAAACTTTGACAGAGGTGAACCCATTGTTGACATCGGTGCATATTGTCTGATGCCAAATCATTTTCATATTCTTGTTTATGAAAGGGAAGAGGGGGGAATTTCCAAATATATGCTCAAGTTACTGACTAGTTACTCAATGTATTTTAATAAAAAATATGACCGGACGGGTAAATTATATGAAGGGGTATTTAAATCAATACATGCGGGTAGTGATCAATATTTAAAATATTTATATTCGTATATACATCTGAACCCCGCTAAATTAAAAGACAAAAATTGGAAAGAAGTTAAGAATAAAAA
>JACQNQ010000040.1 GCA_016202965.1 Candidatus Zambryskiibacteriota bacterium
GAATAATTGGAATTCTGCCAGCTAAGGTTCAGGTATCTTTCTACAATTTTGATGAGACGGCGATTATACCATATACCACAGCCCAGAAATATATTTTTGGAATAAAATATTTCCACCGCTTTATTATCCAAGCAAGCAGCGAAGATAAGGTGTCCCAGGCTGTTCGCGAGGTGACAACAACTTTAAGAAATTCGCATGGGATTACGGATCCGGAAAAAGACGATTTTTTTGTTGAGACGCAGGCAGACATAGTGGATAGGTTAGGCGTTATTACAGATGTCCTCACTTTATTTTTGGCTTCGGTGGCGGCTATTTCTTTGGTGGTGGGCGGTATCGGCATTATGAACATTATGATTGTTTCTGTGACAGAAAGAACGCGCGAGATTGGTTTGAGAAAAGCGGTTGGCGCTACAGAAAAAGATATATTGATTCAATTCCTTTTGGAAGCAGTTATCCTTACTTTAATCGGTGGGATTATTGGAATTCTTCTGGGAACTTTCTTTTCTCTCATCTCTTCTATTATTTTGGGCAAGGTTATTGGGTTTGGCTGGCAATTTACTTTTCCGGCGCAAGCCGCTATTTTAGGACTCATTGTTTCTGTTCTGGTGGGTTTGGTTTTCGGGCTCTATCCTGCCAGAAGAGCATCTCTTAAAAGCCCTATTGAAGCTTTAAGGTACGAGTGATTTTCTAAACTTGACATATCTAAAAATATAGTTTATTATATGAGAGGTTCATTAAACAGCAGGAGGCTTGATAATGAAGAAAAAGAATGGATTGAGAAGGAAACGACAAGAACAAAAAAGACATAAGAAAAAAAGCTCTTTTAGAATATTAATACCTATTGGACTTTTGGCGATTTTAGTTATTGCAACCATTTTGATTAAACAGAATAATGGCGTGGTGAATGTGGTAAATAATGTAGATGGGGGTCAATACGAAAAACCAATAACTTCAGCTCCTTCGGTGTCGTACGAAAAATACTCCCAAGAGGAAATGTATCATTTTTGGGATCTTCACATAAAGAAGATTTGCGATCAATTATTGGAAGGCAAATACCTGGTTGCAGAAATTAACGAACGCTACAAAATTCTCCAAAGAAAAATAGTAGGGAAATACGGAAAAAGTATTAATATCAACGTCGTATTGACATCCCATGGTCAATCTCCGCATTTAAGTCTGGCTTCATTTGATATGCAGAATTTAGCACCACGCATTAATATTTTTATTCCAGCAGTAAGGAATATATATTACAATTTATTCCGGGTTCAAGATAATCCTTCTATGGAAGAGCAATTCGAGATTATGGTTATAGTGGCTATTATGCACGAGCTTGATCATATTGCTATCGGACACGTTAATCATCAAAATTTAAGCAGAGGGGAAATTATTGGTTGCGAAAGTGATGCTTGGGCAGAAACATGCGAGCATACAATCTCAGTTTTTGTAAAACACAAATACCTAATTGATCCATCTAGTAAAAGGTATTACGAAGCATGGGTTTATTGCGGAAGGGAAAGGGATATTTGTTGGCATTCCTATATAGAAGAAAGCTATTTTCCATTAGTAGAGCCCAACAAATGAAACAATAAGAAACGTTCACTTTGATCAAATCTCCAATATCAAACAGAGAAAAACTCTCTGTTTTTTTATTAACGACGTAAAAATATATATTTTGGACTTGACAAACTCCTTGTTGTTTTTTAATATATGGCTGGTTCTTAAGCACCTTACAACTGAATAAGGAGAGCAGAAAATGGGAAACAGAACGCATACAAGATTGGGACTACTGGCTTCTAACCAAGAAGGAGAAAGAAGAATGAAGTGGACTAAGTCTTTGCTGTGTCTCGCGGCTTTGTTTGTCGCAGGATGTCCAATGCGCGGGATTCCTGTAATGGAGCCCGTCATTATCCTGACTCAAGTGCCGGATTACGGCGAAACTCTGAATCTGAAGGGAAGAGTTGACGGAATCCCCAATTACTGGGATTACGCTCTCACTTGCCATCTTTACATGAATGGCATTTGGTGGGGGAGGCCTTACTCAAATCATCTTTTGACATTTCTTGACCCAGACTACAATTTTGAAATTGACGTGACGACAGCTCCAAACGACGAGAAAGCAGAAGAAATAATTCTTGCTCTCGTCTCCAAGGATTATCAAGTAGAAGAGCATCGGCCGCCCTCTCCAGAAGAGAGCATTATTGCTATTCTGATAGAGAGAACTCCGACTCGGATAAGGATTATAACTCCTACGCCGAGCCCCACTTTGACACCGACTTTAACTGTTGCGCCATCTCCTACGTTAACTTCGACTCCTACCGAAACTTCCTCTCCAACGGCAACGATGACTTCGACTTCGACTCCGACTCCGACTCCGACGTCAACATTTACCCCGCGACCGACGGCGACAGCTACGACGATTAATAATCCACCCGTAGCGCTTGATCAATTTCTTTCATTGCCATATCAGGGAGAAGTTGTCTTCAATCTTGGGGCTTCAGATCCTGACGGTGATAGTCTAAGATATATTCTTACGACATCGCCGCTATCAGGAATTCTATTAGGAATTCCCCCAAGCCTTATTTATAGGCCTAACGATGGATTCTTCGGACAAGATAGTTTCACTTTTGTGGTTAACGATGGCAAGCTGAATAGCAACACAGCAACTGTGTTTATTACAGTTGAGCAGCCATTTACGCCGTCGCCGACTTCAACGATGACGGCGACTATGACACCAGTGCCATCTCTTACGTCGACGCCAACCCCTATTCCGACAGCAACACCGACTTTAACGTCGACTCCAACCTCAGTACCTACTTCAACTCCGACTCCGGAGACAAACAATCCTCCGGTTGCCACAGATGGAAACTATCAAACGAATTTCCAAACTTATGTAAACATTACCCTTCAGGCTTCTGACGTGGACGGAGATGCCTTGAGTTACGTCTTGGAAACCTCTCCA
>JACQNQ010000041.1 GCA_016202965.1 Candidatus Zambryskiibacteriota bacterium
ATTTAAATGACAGATGATACAAAACGCGACGATCGCCGCGTTTTGTATCATCTGTCATTTAGTGTCCTTTAAAGCCAAACTGTAATGCGTCCCGATTATCATGCATGTTCCTATAACGATAAAAATATATTGAAATGAAATAAACTGCAGGGATAAAGTGGCCAAGAACGGAGCGACTATAAATGACAATGGACGGTTGACTCTAAAGAAACTGATAACATCGGTTTTTTCTTGATTAACATGCTTGAAAAAGTAACTTTCTGTGGAAACTTCCACCAGACTTGCTCCTATGCGGGTTATGAAAAGCACAGCTGTCCATATCCAGAAACTTTTCAAAGTAATGAAACTGATAAATATGGTGGCGAGTCCCATAATAACAAAGCCTATAGTCAAAAATTCTCTCTCGCCATATTTGCTGTCTTCCATCTCTCCGACAGGCAGTTCAACTAAAATAAAAGGCAGAAGCATAATGGTGAACATCAGACCTATTTCTGACCAAGAGAAACCTATATATTTGTTTAAATATATAGGGGTATAGACGACCATGAAGGCGTAAAATAGCTGGAGGAGAAAGTTGGAAACGAATATGTTGTGTAAATATTTACTTTTTACGTATTCTGCCAAAGTTTCCTTTATTTGTATATGTTGTATGGCTTTTACCGATACCTTCTTAAATTTTTTGACCAAGTAATAAAATGGCAATAAGAACATAGCAGACGCTATATAGACGTACCAGTAGACGTTATTTATGAGAAGCAATGCCACAACAGCCGGGGCAAAAACTATAGTGATATTGGCCATAGTTAGATAAGCTGCTCGTATACCGCCAGTCTGCGATTCATTTGCGCAAAGACTTTCCACAAAAATATCCATATTGAAATATATGAGAGAAATAGCGATGCTGTGAAGGAGAAAATACAATCCAACCAGAGTCGAACCGGATGAGGCCACCATTCCAATAGTAGAGAGAAATTCCACCGCGATGACGTAAACGATAAACCTGTATATGCCCATCTTTTCCAATATTCTGGAAGCGTTTAAGAGCAGGACGGTATTGACCACCGCTCCGATTATATACAAAGCGGAAATCTGGGTCTCGGAGAAAAAGTTTGAGAGGTATGTGGAATTTATGTAAATAATCAGAGCATAGTGAAAAGAGACAAAAATATTTGCCAGAAAAAGAGTGTTCAGCAGTTTGCTTTGATGAAATGGTGAGAGAAGGCGATCCATAATATTGTGAAGTTTTGAAATCTTTTACTCGGCATATCTTCCAAAAGGGTACGCTGTAAATTCTTGCTAGAATTTCAGCTCGTTCTCGCGCCGACGCGCTCCGAAAGCCCTTTTTGTAAGACATGCACGAGCCAAGATTTCAAAACTTGCTGTTTATTATTGTATCGCAGAAGTTGTTGAATGGAAAATTTTTACAAAAGAAAAAGCCCAGACGAATCTGGACTTAGAGTTAACCGCCACTCATGAGGAGACTTCTTATATTTTACTTGGGAAAGTCAGAAGACCCAAGACAACTTAACTCGCGACGTAGTACTCGACAAGCCGCAAGCGCTGCGGATGAGGAAAGCTGACCTCACCTACAGCATCAATCACAATGATCATTGTGGGGTTAAGACGATCGATTTCATCCTTGAGAGCACCCCCAAGAAAACCGTTCCAATCAGCGTTCACTTCCTCTTGGGTCATTCTTCTGACCCTGCGGTTGTTCCAACCCCTATCGAAAGTTTCCGCAGAGCCGAGGAACTCACCGAGATTCAACCCAGCAAGGTCGGCGTTGGTTTCGTGCCTGGTAGGTGTTAAACTTTTTTTCATTTTCTTTCTTTGCCATGCCGTAGCCTTTGGCGAAGGTTGGTTGAAATTGTCAAAAAAGCCATTAAAATAAGTGTTTTTTATCAGTTTTTCAAAATGAGAAAAATTGACTTGACTTATAAAACAGTCAGGTATAGACTTTAGATATTATGGCTTCGGCCTCCGAGAACCCCGCAGGAATGCGGGGTTCGATGCGTTATATAGATTCTTTCCAGATATTTTTAAGCATTTCAAATTCTTTTTCTGACAACACGTCCACTTTTCGAAGCAACCTTTTACTACTGATAACTCTGGACTGTGTCAGTTTAACCCATCCAATTTTTTGTTCAGTTACGATTTTGTGATGAAACTTATTGTTCTTTTGTTTTGTGGTAACAGGAAGCACAAATAATGTTTCTGTGTTATAAACTTTCATAACAATAACAGCGCGTTCGAAGTTTTCATTTTTTCCATCAGTTTCTGCGCCGATATTTATGCCAAGCGAGCACCACCAGATTTCTCTTGGATGCGCAAAGAGATTTATTTTATGTGTGTCAAGTTCTTGTTTACGTTTATTCCAAGAGTCAAAATCTTTTTGCATTATATTTTTTGCATTATTATTTACACTCCCAAAATGACTGGAATGACAATCGGTTTCTTGGCTGTTTTCTGAAATAAAAAACGGCCGATGTCGTCCGCCAGGTTGCTTTTAACAAAGTCAAAGTTAATGGGATTCATGTTGTGTGTGGTGCCTTCCACACTTTTCTTTATGACTATGCGAGCGTGCGAGAGAAGATCTTGGGATTCGCGCAAATAAACAAATCCGCGAGAGATGATATCCGGAGACTTTTTCAGTTTGCCTGTCCTGGTATTGATGGAGACTACGATAAGAAAAATTCCGTCTTGAGCCAGCATTTTACGGTCGCGGATGACCATCTCCTGAACATTGCCGATGGAAAAACCATCCACAGTCATAATTGAATCCGGAGCAGTTTCTTTTAGTCGCACAAATTTTTTACCTTGCTCTTGAATCTCCAGTATCATTCCATTGTCAGGAACAATGATGCTTTCTGCCGGCATACCTATGCTGGATTTTATCAAATCTTCGTGAATGCGCAGTCTGTAATGATTGCCGTGGAGAGGCATAAAAAATCTTGGAGAGATTTTTTTATGAAGCCATTCCAATTCTCCGCGGTTACCGTGTCCGGACGAGTGGACATAGACGTCGGAAGACCTGTAATGAATAATTTTCGCTCCTTGCCTAGCCATATTGTCTTTCAGTTTTTCCACCGCTTTTTCATTGCCGGGAATAATGGAAGATGATAGTAAGACAGTGTCTCGCGGAGTAATCCTGAAGTATTTATGGGTCCTGTTTGACATGCGCATAAGAGCGGCAAATTCGTCTCCCTGCGCTCCGGTAGCCAAAACCACAATACGGTCCGGCGGATAATTAATCATATCCTCTGAAGAAATAATAATGTTCGGTTTGACCTTGAGCATTCCGATGTGACGAACTATTTCCACGTTGCTTTTCATACTCCGGCCCTCAATAACGATTTTCTTGCCGTATTTTTCGGCAATCTCAATGATTTTAATCACTCGTTCAAGGAGTGAAGCAAATGTTCCGATTATCAGACGTCCTTTTATGGTTTTTATAATTTCATCCAAGTTTTGGTGAACTTCTCTTTCCGGCGTGGAAAATCCTTGATTTTCCACATTAGTTGATTCAAGCATGAGCAGGGCAACATTTTTGTCTTTGAAACGCGAGTATTCTGTTACTTCGGCCTCCGTCGGAACACCGTCAAAATGGTCTAGTTTGACATCGCCCGGGGTTACCACCATACCGTATGGAGTATGGATAATCACTCCCATAGAGTCTGGAATTGTGTGTGTCACGGTAAAAAATTCCACCTTTAATTTTCCCAGTGTTATAGTTTCTTCTTTTTCCACTATTTTTAAGTCCAGTTGGGGCAGGTGAGGAAATTCTTCCTGGCGTTTATTTATGAGGATTGAGGTCAACAGTCTGGTGTAAATCGGCGGATTACCGATGCGGTCCATTATGTAAGGAATTCCGCCGATATGGTCCAAGTGTCCATGAGTGATAATCACTCCGCGGATTTTATTAATTCTTTCCTCCAAATATTTTGTGTTAGGCAATATGTAATCCACTCCGGGCGTATCATCGCCTTTGAACTGAAAACCAACGTCAATAATAATAATGTCATCGCCGTATTCCACCACAGTCATATTTTTGCCGATTTCTTCCACTCCGCCGAGGGGGATAATGCGAATATTATCTCCAAGCGGTGGAATAATATCGTTTGCTTTCTTTGGCAGAACCCTCGGTATTCTCTCTCGAGAAAATGAGCGTCGAGGGTATCTCTCGCGGAAATTGACGGAAGGTCTTAAATGTGGTCGCGCGTTTTGTGTTGTTGGGTTCATAATAGTAAATGTAAAATTAAAAAATCAAAATGAAAAATGACAATTCAAAATTTAAAAAAAGGAGATTCAAAAATTTTACATTTTACACTTTCATTTTTCATTTAGATTTTTACATTTTTAATTTTTAACGAATATTTTCCATACGTTATTTGTTTCTATATACCACTTATATATGTTGGTAAATCTCTCTGATGGCGTTGTTAAGGTGCCGGTACTTATGTTGCGCACTTTTTTGGGAACTATATAAATAAAATAAGGTGAGTAAGTAAAAACTGCCGGCACATCGTTCTCTATTTCTTTATTAAACTTATCGAAGTAAGCCTTGGCTTCGTCCGGGTCGCCGGTCTTTCTTATATTTTCTAAAAGCTTGTCGGCTTTGATATTGGCGTATAGAGCGATATTTAGCCCTGGGTCTATTCTTTGCGATGAATGCCAGAATGGATACAAATCCAAGTCTCTGCCGATAATTTCTCCGAATAGAAGAGCATCATATTTGCGGGTGCGAATAACATTTTGATTCAAATCGCTTACTTCAAATATTTTGACATCCACCTCGGCTCCCAAAAGCTGCCATTGTTTTTGCAGAAGCTCGGCTGACCGCTTTAATTCAGGGTTATCTCCGGTAGAGATGGAAAAAGCTAAAGTAACAGTTTTCTTTTTATCTTTCTTTTCAAAAATTCCGTTAGAGTTTAGTTTCCATCCTTTAGAAATTAGTAGAGATTTCGCCTTGACAATGTTTGCGGTTGTTGTGGCAAAGCCGACGCTTTCGGTCGGCTCCCCGACTGCAAGCGTCGGAGTAGTCTTTGGCGGTATCGGCTGGTCTATTGTTTGTCCGAAACCTCCCAAAACTTTATCAACAATTTCTTGTTTGTCAGCGGCAATATTTAGGGCAAGGCGAACTTCTTTATTGACGAAAATCGGAGCAACATTTTGATTAAAAAATACTCCAAAGATTCGGGGAAGCGGGAAAAGGAAAACTTCATCACTTTGCACTTTTAGATTCGGCAGTTCTTTCGGCGAAATGCTGTGCAAACTTTCTATGCCCCCACTTTTATATCCGTCTATAATATCTTTTTCATTTTGATACGATTTTATTACGACATTAGTTATATATGGCCGTCCGAGACTGTATCTGTCGTTTGATATGAGATTATATTGGTTTGGCAGACCGCTTGAACTGTATCCGATGAAGTTAATTTTATATGGGCCTGTTCCAGTCGGCTTTATATTGAATTGGCTGAACGGAAACTCCTCCGTTGTGGCTTTATTCCAAATATGTTTAGGCAAAATTCCTAAAGTTAAATTCTGAATAAACGGCGCATACGGCTGCCTCAACGTGAACCTTATTGTTTTGTCGTCTATTTTTTCTACTTTCACACCATCCCAGTTTGTTTTGCGGGGACTTTTCAAAGAAGAGTCCTGGGCTTTCTCCACGGTAAAGATGACATCGTCTGTGGAAACTTTTGTTCCGTCATGAAAATACAGGTTATCTCTCAAGACAAATGTGTAAGTCAGTAAATCATTGGAAATGCTGTAACTTTTGGCTAAATCGGGAATAATCGTTCCGTCGTCCTCAACTTTTAAAAGTCCCGAATAAATAAGAGAAGTCAAATCTCTATCTATGTCGCTTGTGGCTAATATCGGATTGACAAATCTTGGCGAACCGATAACTCCTTCCGTTAAAGTTCCTCCATAATCCGGCACCTCCACCATAAATGATTTGCTGACTTGGTATAGGAGAACAATGCCGCTTCCGATAAAAATTGTCACAAAAAGGAAAAATATTATTCTTTCGGTCAAGGAAAAAGCATGAATAATACGCATTACCTTGTGCGAGTATGGTATGCGCCACTCTTTTTTGACTAATTTTTTGAGAGTCTCTTTCATTACTGCATAGTGTGATAATTGAATTTTCTTTCTCGCCAAAACCTTTTCAGAAACACTCGCTTTGCCAGCCCAAAGCTCATTCTGGCTTCGCCCGCGATTTTGTCAAGATGGAATGCCTTGACAAAAACCATGCTCGCGGGCTGCAGATGTTCTGAAAAGATTTCGGTTCGACGAAAATTTTAATCTAGTTAGTATTTTACAAAAGTAACAAACTAAAACTGGTTACAGCAAAAAGAATTGCCACTACGATCGTTCCTATAAATATCGTTTTTTCACTGCCTCGTTTTGTATGGTGTCCCGATGAGAAACCGTCTCCTCCGCCAAATGCTCCGCCAAGTCCGGCTTCGGACTGTTGCACTAGAACGCCCAATATGAGGAGGATAGAGAGGACAATCTGAACATACGGAATCATTTCAGCAATACTCATGATGGATACTATACTATCAGAATATAAAAAATAAGCAAATACAGTTGACGGGATTTTGATTTGGCCTATAATACTGCCGAATGAGGATTTTTATTAAATATAAGGTACTATACAAGTTATGAAAAAAGTTAAATCCAAGAAAGTTCAGAAATCAAAGTCAAATATTATGCCTCTAGGCAGTCGGGTGCTGATACGGCCTTTTACTAAAGATGAGTTGATGAAGAAAAATACTTTTGGTATTATTCTGCCCGATGCTGGTTCAAAAGAAAAATCAGAGCAGGGAATTATACTCGCACTTGGTCCCGGGGATTATCAGGATGGTAAACTCATTCCTTTAAAAGTCAAAGTGGGAGACAAGGTTGCTTTCTCCAAGTATGGCTATGAGGATATTACGTTGAATGGAGAGGAACTTTACTTAATTAAAGAAGAAAATATACTCGCCGTTTTGAAATAACGGCTCAAGTAGAAAGTCAAAAGTCAAAAGAATTTTTTTAATTTTTTAACCTTTAACCTTTAACTTTTAACTAACTTATGTCTAAACAAATTATTTTTAACGAAGAGGCCAGAAAAGCCTTGAAGCGTGGCATAGACCAAGTTGCAGACGTGGTCAAAGTGACTATTGGTCCGAAAGGCAGAAATGTTGTGCTTGATAAAGGTTACGGCGCGCCGACTGTGACAAACGACGGCGTCTCCATCGCCAAAGAAATCAATCTTAAAGACAAATTTGAAAACATGGGCGCGGAGATTGTCAAAGAAGTGGCCACAAAAACAAACGATGTGGCCGGAGACGGCACGACCACTTCCGTCATTTTGGCTCAAGCCATAATTTCCGAGGGAATGAAACATACGAACATGGGTCTGGGCGTGATGGGTATCCGCCAAGGCATTGAATCGGCAACGGCTGACGTTGTCAAAGCTTTGAAAGAGTCGGCTAAGCCCATAAAAACAAAAGAAGAAATCCGTCAAGTGGCTGTTATCTCGGCGGAATCTGAAGAAATCGGTAAAATTATTGCCGACACCATAGACAAAGTGGGCAAAGACGGCGTGGTCACGGTGGAAGAATCCCAGTCATTCGGAGTAGAGTCCGAAGTGGTGGAGGGCCTTGAGTTTGACAAGGGCTACATTTCTCCTTACATGATTACAAATACGGACCGGATGGAAGCTGAATACAAAGATGTGCCGGTTTTGGTCACAGACAAAAAAATTTCAGCTATAAAAGATATTTTGCCTCTTTTGGAAAAAGTGGCACAAACGGGCAAAAAAGATTTGGTTATTATTGCCGATGATGTGGACGGAGAGGCTCTGACCACTTTTGTCATAAACAAACTGCGCGGAGGTTTTAATATTTTGGCCATTAAAGCTCCAGGGTACGGCGACAGAAAAAAAGAAATACTCTCTGACATCGCAGTCGTTCTCGGCGGGCAGGTTATATCGGAAGAACTAAATTTGAAACTGGAGAACGTTGAACTCTCCGACCTCGGCAAAGTTGCGCGGATTGTTTCCAAAAAAGAGAGCACGGTTATAATCGGTGGCAAAGGCAAGAAATCTGACATAGACATCCGTGTCAAAGAATTAAAAAAACAAAAAGAAGGCACAACCTCAAAGTTTGACATTGAGAAGATTGATGAGAGAATCGCCAAACTTTCCGGAGGTGTGGCTGTCATTCGTGTTGGTGCGGCGACAGAAACAGAAATGAAATATCTGAAGTTGAAAATTGAGGATGCGGTCAATGCCACCAAAGCGGCCATTGATGAGGGTATCGTTTTAGGCGGAGGAGTGGCCCTTGTCAAAGCTTCCGCCTTCGCTAAAGCTATGGCGGACAAGGCAGAGAAAAAAACCGCATGGACTTCGGAGTTTAAAACTGGTTATGAAATAATTTTAAACGCCTGTGAAATGCCTTTGAAACAAATCGCCGTGAACGCAGGCAAAGGCGATGGCTCGATTGTTGTAGAACATGTCAAAGCTGGAAAAGGTAATGCCGGATACGATGCTCTAAAAGACGAATACGTCCCGGACATGTTTGCCTCCGGCATCATTGACCCGGTCAAAGTTACTCGCACTGGCTTGCAAAATGCCGCATCGGCCTCGGCTATTTTACTTACAACAGAAGTGGCGGTGACTGAAGAGCCGGAAGAGAAAAAGGCGATAACTCCAATGGGCGGAATAGACTACTAAAAAAGCCAGTAGCAAGTAGCTAGCATTTAGGTCAAAAAGCCCTTATTCTAAAGGCTTTTTACATATTTACTTGACTTTTGTATATAGTAAGGTGTATAATATTAAAGGATTTAGAAGTGTAAATTGACGTCAATTCAGGGCGATGCATCGCCCAAAAGGAGAATCAAATGTTTGACACAACTCGAGTTATTCGAAAACCGTTGACCGCGCTAGACCATATGTTCGTTTTATTTGCGCTGCTCGCCGCGGCTGCGACTGATGCAGTGATTCTGTTGGCGCCTCAGCGGCATCAGCCGAACGTCATCACTGTTTCCATGATTGCCATCTGCGTCGGGTTCACATTTGCATACGCTCTTGTGGCGTGTGCGGCGATTGCTCCCAGTTGTCGCGACTACATCGTGGTCAAGGAGTAAGTTTAAGGTTGGTAGGGATACAGCATGTCCCTACCGCCTTTTTTGTTATCTAAAATATGATATAATGCTCTTATTATTAAATATTTTTTATTTATTATTCTACTCAAATGAACAATCAAAACTTTTTTCAAAGGAACAAGACGGGCATTATTGTGGTTATTATTGCAGTGGTTGTTATTTTCTGGGGTGTGGGAAGCTACAACTCATTTATTCGGGGAGGTGAACAGATTACAGCCCAGTGGGCTCAGGTGGAAAACCAGTATCAAAGACGTTTTGATTTGATTCCAAATGTAGTTAATACAGTCAAGGGTGTGGCAAAACAGGAGCAGACAGTTTTCACGACAATTGCCGAAGCTCGCACGCGATATTCCGGCGCAACTTCGCCGGATGCAAAAGCTCAAGCAGCTTCACAGCTTGAAGCTGGACTCGGACGATTGCTTGTTATTGCCGAGCAGTATCCGGTCTTGCAATCATCGCAGGCTTATCGCGACCTTATTGTCTCTCTTGAAGGCACGGAGAATCGCATTTCCGTTGAACGTATGAAATACAATGACCTTGTTCGCGTCTTTGATACAAATGTCAAAACATTCCCGACATCTCTCATTGCAAAGTTGTTTGGTGTAACCGAGAGGGCATACTTTGATGTGCCGAAGGAAGCACAGCAGGTTCCTGCTGTGAATTTCTAGTTGACCTAATTAGTCTAATTTCTCTCCCTACGGGAGATCTCCCGTAGGGATTGATAAATAAGCACTAATGAACACTTTGCACATATACGCCATGGCGTATATGTGCAAGATGAGCCATCTTTGATTATTTAGAATTATTTTGTAAATTAGAAACTGAAATTATGAAAAAATTTTTCTTAATATTTTTATTTCTGCCGACATTTGCACTGGCATTTACTGTTCTAGCCAAACCGACTGGTTTTGTGCAAGATTATGCCAAGATGTTGAGCTCGGAGCAGGTAAGTACGCTTGAAACAAAACTGGAAGCGTTTGAAAAACAGACTACGAACGAAATTGCAGTGGTAACCATACAATCGCTTGACGGCGACACTGTTGAAAATGTGGCCCAAGAAATTTTTACAAAGTGGGGAATAGGAAAAAAAGATAAAAACAACGGTGTCTTACTTTTAATTTCGCTTGCTGACAGAAAAACGCGTATTCATACAGGTTATGGCGTTGAAGGAGACTTGACCGATATTGCCACATCTTATATTCAAAGCGATATTATAACTCCAGCTTTTCGTAATGGTGATTACTACGGCGGAGTAAATGGCGCGGTAGATAAAATGATATCCGCTCTTGGCGGAAATGATATTGTCCCGCAAGATTATATTTTATCAAGACCGCAAAGACAGCTAAATTGGTCATACATATTCTTTTTTGTCATAATTGCTTTGCAATTTTTATCATCCATTTTGGCTCGGTCAAAGTCCTGGTGGGGCGGAGGAGTTGTCGGCGGTATTGCTGGACTTCTACTTTGGTTTTTTCAAATTGTCACTGTATCGCTTGTTTTTTCCGGCATCATTTTTGTTATTTTGATTTTTCTGGGATTGTTTTTTGATTTTAATGTCTCGCGCGCATACCAGAAAGGTAAATCAACCGGTATTTACCCATGGTGGTTTGGCGGAAGTGGATTTGGCGGGAGAGGCAGAGGAGGTTTCGGTGGCTTTGGTGGCGGATCATCCGGTGGTGGTGGCTCCTCCGGGAGATGGTAAAAATGAGAAGTAAAATATTCTCGTATTCTCAAGAATACGAGAATATTTAAGTGGTCGTGGTGTATCTAAAACTGTTGGAGTAAAATGTAGATATGGAAAAAATACTAAATAAAGAGCTTCATCGTGTTGTGACCACCACTCTGGTATATAAACCCAACTTTACTTATCTCATTACTCGTCGGGCTTTGCACAAAGTTTCTCACCCGGGGAGGTGGACTATCCCCGGCGGGGGACTTTCTGTTGATGACTATATAAATACAAAAACAAGTGAACATGGGCCAAACTTGTGGTACGGTATTTTAGAAAAATCTTTGAGTCGTGAAATAAAAGAAGAAGTTGGCCTGACAATCGGCAAGCCGGAACTTATAACCGACATGACATTTATCCGGCCAGATGGCATACCGGTCGTGGTCTTTTCTTATATGGCGCCGTATCTCTCCGGCGAAGTCAAAATTAACCAAGACCTGGACGGCGATACCGTTGATTTTGCTTGGGTGACCTTTAAAGAAGCCCAAAAATATGATTTAATCGGAGGACTTTTGGATGAAATCCGGCAGGCAGATAAAATTTTGAAAGCCAGAAAATTAGACTGACACCCGTATAATTATGAAGACCCAATGACTTTAATAAAAGCTGATTTTTAAATTGTATCATCTTTCCGCGATCGCGGAAAGATGATACAATTCAGTTTATGGCAAATTATAATTATAATTCGATTCAAAAAAAGATACTACTCCTGTTATTGGGAGGTTTGGTTTTAAGCTTGACTAGGTCTCCGCGTGATTACTTTAAAATAGTGAAAGGAATACATACCGAATGGGAAAAAATCAACCGTCGTTCCCTTATGCGTTCAATCAAAAATCTCTATCATTCCAAACTTATACAACAAAAGGATAACAAAGATGGAACAGTAACTTTTACCCTATCAAAAGAGGGCAAAAAAGTGGCTTTGATATATGATATGGAAAAAATGATTATTCTAAAAACCAAATGGGACAAAAAGTGGAGAATAGTAATGTTTGATATTCCGGAGAGACTAAAGAAAGTTCGGGATACGCTCCGATATCAGCTAAAAAGATTAGGTTTTATTGAACTGCAAAGGTCTGTATTTGTCCTGCCGTTTGAATGTGAAAACGAGATTGAATATATTATTGAGTTCTACGATATTAAAAAGCACGTTCGATTCGTTGAGGCCTATCGAATAGATAATGCCCTTGAACTCAAATATAAATTTCACCTGACATAAGAAATATAAAATTGTAGCAAATATTTGCGATCGCGGAAAGATGATACAATTTAATAAAATGGAGTAAGTTAACGAGTTAACAATGGAAGTAAAAAATGCTAAATTTAAACTCGTTGGAACCGTCGCATAGTGGTCTAGTGCACCACGTTGGAAACGTGGCAAGGGGGAAACTCCTTCGAGAGTTCAAATCTCTCCGGTTCCGCAAAAACAATTTTACTATACAAAAACCAAAATTGATTATTTTTTCATCTGGCACCAAAACCGGCGGGGTGAGAAACGAATACTTGGAGCTTCGCAAGACTCATTGAGGATTTTTATGAATGGAGCGATATAAAAAGCCCAATGAGTGGACAGTTCCTGTAAGGAAAGCGCAATACAACTTGTTTGTGTTTTAACACAATCCGCTAAAAAATAAGACCGCAAAACCAATCGCGGTCAAATTTTGTTGGTGAAAAAATAAAGATCAAACATCTTTCAGAAGTTTGCGAACGGTTTCTGTGTACAAACGGCGTTCAACCACTTTTATTCTCTCCCAGAGAGTTTCTACTGTATCGTTATCCAATATTGGAACTGCTTCCTGGGCGATTATAGGACCGTTATCCAGTTCTTCTGTGGCATAATGGATGGTTGTGCCTGTTATCTTGACACCAAACTCAAGTGCGTCTCTAACCGCATGGTCACCTTTAAATGCCGGCAAAAGAGAAGGATGTATGTTGGTAATACGCTTTCCGAAATGCTTAAACATGACCGGAGCGAAAAAGGTCATGTATCCAGCCATGATGACCAAATCAATATGGCGGCTTTTCAAAACCTTGATAGTCTCCAGCGTGTACCCGTATCTGTCAAATGTTTTTCCGAATGTTCGCGGAAGGATTTCCGTTTCAATTCCGGCCGTTTGGGCGATATCTATTCCTCTGCACGACCTATCCGCCAAGACAAAATCAATTGGCAAATTGTCTCTAATCATTGCCTCTAAAAGTGATCCTACTCCAGAAACTAAAACAGCCAGTTTTTTCATTTGTTTTGTCTCCATATTTTTTTATTTAAACTTTTCTATTTTTACTCTATCACATTAATTATTTTATTGGAATCTAATTTTGTGCGGGTACCCAGAATCGGACTGGGGTCCTAGCCTTGGGAAGGCCATGTTCTGCCACTAAACCATACCCGCATGCATGTGAACTTTATCTTTTTTTCCTAATCCCGCACCAAAGCGGAGGGTACAGGACTTGAACCTGTAAGGGATTTCTCCCGCTGGTTTTCGAAACCAGTGCCATACCATTAGGCGAACCCTCCGCTTTGGTGCGGGAACGAGCCGGCGCTTTAGACTATTTAGTCACTCTTCCAATAATTAAGAACTATATCATAAAAAATAATTTTCTGGACAAGAAAAAAGTTTTGATTGATAATAGTCGCATGATGAAAAATATAATTTTGAGCATTATTGTTGTAGCATTACTAATCACCGGCGGATATTATTTATTTTCTGCGCCAGTAGCAAATAATACGAAGAATTTACAAACACCGAGTGAGAGCGTTACTTCGTCGCCTACACTCGGTGTTTCAAATACAGAGCCAAAGATGGAAGACGGGACAATCGGTGAAAATATAACTAATAATAATGCAAAATCACATATGGTAACCATTGAAACAAATTACGGCAAAATTGTTTTTGAAACATATGACAATGACGCGCCAAAGACTGTGGAAAATTTTGTTACGCTGGCCGGCAAGAAGTTTTACGACGGTTTAACATTTCACCGAGTGATAAAAGGTTTTATGATTCAGGGAGGTGATCCGAAGGGTGATGGTACGGGCGGTCCGGGATATCAGTTTGCCGATGAACTTGACCCGAACACTGCTTCGTATAAAGCTGGATATAAGAAAGGCGTAGTAGCTATGGCAAACGCCGGTCCGAACACAAACGGCAGCCAGTTTTTCATAATGACGGCAGATTATCCTCTGCCAAACAACTACACTATTTTCGGCAAAATCATTTCCGGTCAGGATGTGGTAGACAAAATCGGGAGTGTCAGAACTGGAGCGAATGATAAACCAACTTCTCCTGTAGTAATAAAAACGGTGATAGTTGAATAGCTGAATTGACTTATTTTAATAGGAGGAGTATAATAGCTCTAATGTAAGTTTCTCGTAGGTTTTCAGGCGCAAGCTTTGGAAAAGGAAGAGAGTTCGTCGGCTTGCAATTTAAAATAAAGACGAAGATAAAAGAGGGTTTTTCAGATGGATGCAGTTCGCGAAGCAAGATTTTTTGGTGACCAAAATGTACTTGTGTACATTGCGCGGAGCCAAAAAATTGAAGCGACAAAGAAATGCGCTGTATGAAAAACCCGAAAAAGATATGGCAAAGAAATTATATGTTGGGGGTATTTCATATTCCACCAATGACGCGGCGTTGAAAGACGCATTCGCTCAAGTGGGAGAAGTTACATCCGCCACTATTATTATGGACAGAATGACAGGCCGGTCAAAAGGATTCGGTTTCGTCGAAATGGCTAATGACGCTGACGCGGACAAAGCTATTGAAAAGTGGAACGGGGCTGAACTTGATGGACGAAAGCTTACGGTTAATGAAGCTCGTCCGATGGAACCTCGCGCTCCGCGAACTGGGGGTTATAATGACCGGGGTTCAAGCGACCGAGGAGGCCGAACTTGGTAGTATCATAACTTCCAAATTTAGCGAATTTCTTCGTTGAAATGTGGAAAATAATTGTCACCTGCACACTAGGCAGGCTCCAATTCTTTTCCACACTTCGCCTCGAATTTCATCTAAATTATGAAAGTTTTGAAAGGTCAATTCACAAAAAACATCCGAAAAAGGGTGTTTTTTGTTGTATTAAAAATTATTTTTAATGTATAATAAATCTCGGAAATGTTCCAAAACTGAGAGGAGAAAAAATTTATGGATGTTTCAGCACTTGGCCAAGCGCGTCCATGGACTCTTCCGTGGTGGAAGCCATCTGCTGACAACAGATGGACCTTTAGATACCTAGTGTCAATTCACCTTCTGGCGTTAATTGGGATAATTCTCTTTCCTGTTCCGGGTTGGAGAATATTTCTTTTATCGCTGGGATTAATTATGTGCGGTGGTTTGGGTACAAGCGCCTGTTATCATAGGGCGCTTGCGCATCGCGCAGTCAAGTTGAATTGGATTGTTGAACAACTGCTGATTCTGTGCGCGGTATTCAACGGCTCTGGCGCGCCAAGCACATGGGTTCCAAATCACAGAAATCATCACGCTAATTCGGATACAGTTGACGACGTCTCCAGTCCGCGCCATGGCGGTTTTTGGTGGGCGCATTTGCGCTGGGTTTACCAATGGCAGCCGTCTAGTTTAAAAAAGTGGGTGCCCGATATAAATCAACCGAAGTATTTGATTTGGGCAAAACTTCAACCAATTCTTATACTACTTTCCATTTTCTCCGGCTATTTTGTGGGGGGATGGAAAGGATTTTTCTGGATTGGAACGATACGGTTGGTTTATATCCTCCATATGCAGATGTTTGTCAACAGTCTGCTACATCTTAAACCGGGTTTGCCCGAAGGTGTGGATTCTAGCCAGAACATCTGGTGGCTCGGACCATTCCAAGTCACTGCTTGGGGTGAAAACTGGCACGGCAATCATCATGCTCATCCAGCATCGGCAAGGTTCGGTCAATACTGGTGGCAGGTTGATATCGGCTGGTATGCAATCAAAGCCCTTGAATTTCTCCGACTAGCCAAAAATGTTCGGACTTAACGACAACAAGTTGTCATCTCTCCGCTCCCGTAACAAGGAGCGGATTATTTTTTATGTTAATATAGTCATACCATGAGGTCTGATAAGATTTTTTTTATTCTCGTAGCAGTTGTTGTCATTTTAGCTATTTTTGTTCGTTATAATGCTAAATCAGAAGTTATTTTAAATGGAAAAGTTTTTCAGGTTGAGGTTGTGAGCACACAATCGGCGTTGGAAAAGGGATTGTCCGGACACAAACTGCTTGAAGTTAACCAAGGCATGTTTTTTATTTTTCAAAAACCGGATAATTATGGATTTTGGATGAAAGATATGACTTTTCCCATAGATATCATTTGGCTTGACTCCAGTTTCAAGGTTGTACATGTAGAAAAATCACTTTTGCCGGAAACATATCCAAAAACTTTCTATTCAAACGCCCCGTCTTTATATGTTTTGGAAGTTTTGGCCGGAATATCCGATAAAATTAACTTAAAAATTGGCGATACCATAAAATTCATTAAAAATTAACTGGAAAAAGCTCCAATTTTAGCCCTCTTACAACGCTCTTTTTTTAACCCCTTTACATATAACACTTTTTATTTTATGTGCTTAAAAAAGATAAGTTATCCACTTTTTTTCTGGTTAGATTAGAGTACAATAAAATAACTAAATAATAAGCTCATATCAACTTTTAGTAACCTTTATCAATACTGGTCAATACAAGTAATTCTATCGAAAATATGCCAAAAAATACAAAAAAAGTGCTTAAAACCGCTAAAATTGAGGAAAAATCAGAAAAAAAAACTGAAAAAAATTCAGAATTGATAAAGCAAGTTCAGAAAAGAGACGGTAAAATTGTATCTTTTGACATTAACCGTATTACTGTCGCTATTAAGAAAGCCATGCTTGCCGCGAACGAAGGTTCTCTAGAGGAGGCAGGTATGGTAGCGAACAAAGTTTTTGCCGACCTTGTTCGCATTTTCAAAAAACACCCTAACTTTACGCCGACTGTGGAAGGAATTCAAAATTCTGTTGAAAAAGAACTTATGCTTTCCGAATATATCAATACAGCCAAGGCCTATATTTTATATCGGGCTGAAAGGACAAAGATTCGACAACAGAATGAAATGGTTTCGCAGGAAGTTAAAGACAAAATTAAAGAGAGCAGCAAATATTTCAAGACATCTTATCAGGAATTTATTTTTTATCAGTTTTATTCCAGATGGTGTGATGAATTTGGTCGGAGGGAAACATGGATTGAAGCCATTGACCGATTTATGGATTATATGAAAGAAAACATTGGAGGAAAGTTAACTCCTGCGGAGTACTCGGAAGTTCGGGAAGCCATTTTAAAACAAGAAGTTTGTCCTTCAATGCGGCTTCTATGGTCTGCAGGTAAAGCTGCTAGACGAACTAATGTCTGCGCATATAACTGCGCTTATATCGCCCCTACTTCATGGCGAGACCTTTCTGAAATTATGTATGTTTCTATGTGCGGTGCCGGGTGCGGTTTTTCCGTTGAACCGGAAAATATTGGCAAGTTCCCCCAAATTCAAAAACAAACTGGAAAATTTGCTCCGAAAATCGTAGTGGAAGACGATAAGATAGGATGGTGCAATGCTTTTGTTTTGGCTTGTCAAGCCTGGGAGAAAGGAATGGATGTGGATATTGATTATTCAAAGATTCGTCCAGCAGGAGCAAAACTTGAAACCATGGGCGGAAGGGCTTCAGGTCCGGCTCCACTTCAAGATTTGCTGCAATTTACTCGTCGCAAGATACTTGCCAAGCAAGGGCGACGGCTTTCTACGCTTAATCTCCATGATATTATCTGCCAGATTGGACTTATTGTAGATGCCGGCGGAACGCGCCGTTCGGCCCTGATTTCTCTGTCTTCCTTTGATGATGCTGAAATGCGCGATGCTAAAAAGGGCGCTTTTTGGCAGACAGAAGGCCAACGCTCTATGGCCAATAATTCAGCAGTCTATGAAAGCAAACCTACTGCCGAAGAATTCTTACAGGAGTGGACGGCCCTTGTCACTTCGCATGCCGGCGAGAGAGGTATTTTTAATCGTGACGGTCTCAAAGCTCAAGTTCCGGCACGCCGTTGGAATATTATTAAAGATAAAAAACAAGTCGGTATGAATCCGTGCGGAGAAATTTATTTGCAAAGTAAACAGTTCTGCAATCTGACCTCCATTGTTGTTCGTCCCAGCGATGATATAGATGCGCTTAAGCGCAAAATCCGTTTAGCCACTCTTCTCGGCACATACCAAGCCACGCTTACAAATTTTGAATATCTTTCAAAAGAATGGAAAGAAAATTGTGAGAGAGAGCAACTCCTTGGAGTTTCTATTACCGGTTATTACGACAACAAAATAATCCGCGACGATAAGAGTCTGCGGACTCTTCGCGACCAGTCAATAAAGGTAAACAAAAAATACGCCAAACGTTTCGGTGTGAACGAATCCACGGCAATTACCTGCGTCAAACCGCATGGTAACTCTGGCCAGCTTTTGGGGGTTGGCTCGGGGATGCATACCTGGTATTCGCACTACTTTATACGCCGGGTCAGAATTTCAGCCAATGACCCGCTTTTGAGAGTGGCGGAAGACCAGGGTGTACCGGTCCATCCTGAAGTCGGCTATTCAACTGCCAGCGCTTCAAAAATGGTTCTGGAATTTCCCTGCAAAGCTCCTGAAGGAGCCGTGGTCAACAAAAATGTCACCGCTCTCGAGCTTCTGGAAGAATGGAAGCGTTTGAAAATTAATTTTACCGAACATAATCCTTCAGCCACTATTTATGTCGGGGACGACGAGTGGATTGCCGTGGCTGATTTTGTTTATAAAAATTGGGATATTGTCGGCGGGCTGTCTTTCTTGCCGCGAACCAATCATGTCTACCAGCTTGCTCCATATGAAGAAATTACAAAAGAAGAATATGACCGGCGGGTAAAAATGCTCGGTCACATTGATTTTTCCAAACTTATCCTATATGAAAAAAAAGACGAGACGACCGGAGCAAAAGAACTGGCTTGTGTTGGCGGAGTCTGCGAGATTGATTATGTCCCCGGGGAAGTTGGAATAACCGCTTAAATTTCTTAATTCCATTTTTATATATATATAATAAAATCGGAATATGAAAATTGTCGGGATTGACGAAGTTGGAAGGGGACCGATTGCCGGACCGGTGACGGTTTGTGTAGTCGCGTGTGATGAAAATCTGTACGATAAACTGAAACGCGATAAACGACTGCCACCAAAAGGTTTTGACAGCAAAAAACTCTCTCCACTTGAACGACAAAATTATAACACACTTTTAATGTCAAGAACGCTTCTTGACATAGGGTTTCAATACGCAGTGGCGCATGTTTCAAACAAAATGATTGATAGGAACGGAATTTCTTTTTGTATCAAAAAAGCCATTAAAAAAGGAATTGACAAACTAAAATTAACTCCGCTGAAATGCAAAGTTTTACTTGACGGCTCTCTCAAGGCTCCGGAAGAATTTAAAAATCAAAAAACGATTATCAAGGGTGACCAAAAAGAAAAAATAATCGCCTGGGCAAGCATTTTGGCAAAAGTATCACGAGACCGACTAATGTGTAGTATGGCAAAAAAATTTCCGAAATATGGACTTGAATTTCACAAAGGATATGGAACAAAAAAACATCGGCAATGTATAAAAAAGTACGGCCCGTCTGCTTTCCACAGAAAAACTTTTTGTAGACATTTGACACTCTCGTAATCAATCTCATATTATATAAATAGAGGTGAACCATGTCTTCTAAACCGACACTTGCACCGTCAGAGCCGAAAAGTCTTGAGAGAAGACTTGACCAGTTTTTCAATCGCCTTTCCGCGGAAGAGAGAAAGTCGCATCCGACATTTGGTCCTCCGCAGGGGATGTGCGAGGCGGGGAAAATATTGTATGAAGAATCCTGCGAGAAGCGTTCAAACATGACCTTCCCATCTCATTACATGGGAGGAAAATGTCCACAGTGCAAAGAAGCCTTTCTCAAATATTTGTTCTTGGTAACGGATTGAAACATTGGCGCCGGAGAATTCTCCCGGCGCCTTATTCTTTATTACAAATTACAATTTGCTACAGTATAATGTAGCAAATTAGATTAACAGTTATGGTTGTTTTTTTGAAATCAACGTGATACTCTTTCCATACTATGGTTGTCAGAATGCGAAGCACAAAAAGTCATCGCAATAACAGACGTTCCCACGACCGGCTTTTTTCTCCTGCCGTAACTTTAGATAAAAACACAAATGTTTCGCATTTGCGTCACAGAGCGAGTTTGGTTACTGGTCAGTACAAAGGACGAATGGTTATTGATATGCAGGCAAAACTATCTAAAAAAGCCAAGCGCGACAAACAAGCAAAAACAGAAGGAAGGTAATCTCCAAAAAATAAATTTTCAGAACATCTGCAGCCCGCAAGCATGGTTTTTGTCAACGTCCCTGAGGTAATCCGAAGGGTTCATTGACAAAATTGCGGGCGAAGCCAGAGTAAGCCTTTCGCTGGAAAGGCGAGCGTTTCTGAAAATTTGTTTTTTGGAGATTATCTGTGTATAATAAAAAAGTAGTTATTTCCAAAATATGGCAAACAGGCATTTATCACGTTCAATAGTTTTACAATCGCTCTTTGAATGGGATTTTGGTTCAAAAAGTTTAGTCCAAGCTAAAGCGATTTTTCTGCGCAATGCAAAAGAATTTGCCGAAGGTTTAGGAGATTTTTCTTTTATGGAAAATCTTTTAAAAAGCGTATTGGAAAAACAAAAAGATATTGATTTGATTATTGAAAAAGCCGCTCCTGATTGGCCCATTCAAAAAATAAGTCTGATTGACAGAAACATCCTGCGCATCGGCTTGTATGAACTGCTTTTTGCCGACCGAACCCAAGTTCCGCCGAAAGTGGCTATCAACGAAGCTATTGAGCTTTCTAAAACCTTTGGCGGAGAGACGTCTAGCAAATTTGTCAACGGCGTATTGGGCGCTGTCTATAAAGAACTCGGTGAACCTGGCAAAGACGAGACATCAAAAAAACATAATACTCAAAATATACCTGTGCCGGTGGAATATTTGGGTGGCGCCGTGGTCTATGCCAAAGACGACAAAAATATTTATCTGGCTTTAGTCCACGATGTTTTCGGTCGCTGGACATTATCCAAGGGCCACATAAATCCTTCGACGGGCTCAGGACAAGCGGAAAAAAATATGGAAAGTGAGATTAAAAGAGTGATTAAAGATGAAC
>JACQNQ010000006.1 GCA_016202965.1 Candidatus Zambryskiibacteriota bacterium
ATGATAAAGATTTTATTTTTTTGGACACCACCCTGCGTCCCACTAAATGGGAAGATTATATCGGCCAAAACAATACAAAAAAGAATTTGCGAATACTTCTAACTGCGGCAAAAGAGCGCAGTCACCTGCCGGAACACATTCTTTTCTACGGACCACCTGGACTTGGCAAAACCACTTTGGCTCACCTGGTGGCCAAAGAAATATCGGCCCAAATGAAAGTAACATCCGGTCCCGCCATAGAAAAAATCGGCGACTTGGCCTCAATTCTGACCAATCTTTCCCCCGGAGATATTCTTTTTATAGATGAGATTCATCGCTTGAATAAAGCTATTGAGGAAATTCTCTATCCGGCAATGGAATCCGGTTCGCTTGATATTATTATCGGCAAAGGACCTTCAGCCAGAACGATACAACTGGAACTTCCGCCTTTCACTCTTATCGGCGCCACCACTCGCATTGCTATGATTTCCTCCCCTCTCCGTTCACGTTTCTCCGGTGGAATATTTAAACTGGAGTTCTACACCAACGACGAAATACATAAAATCATCACTCGCTCGGCAAAAATTTTAGGCATTGATTTGGATAAAAGGGCAGGCCAAGAAATTGCCAAGCGCTCCAGATATACTCCGCGCACGGCAAACTATTTTTTGAAACGTTGCCGGGATTTTGCTCAAGTACATAAAACCGATATGACAAAGGGTTCGGTTGATGAAGCTCTGAAACTACTTGGTATTGACAAAGTTGGATTGTCTCCTGCCGACCGAGATATTTTACATACCATAATAAATAAATTTGCCGGCGGACCGGTTGGATTAAATACTTTGGCTGGAGCAATGTCCGAGGAGCAAGCCACTATTGAAGAATTTAACGAACCCTACCTTATCCAGCTCGGCTTTCTTGACCGCACTCCGCGAGGACGAACCGTTACCGCTTTAGGTTACAAGCATTTAGGACTTATGGCACCGACATTGTTGTAAGACGAACAATAATATGTTAGATTTCGATGGGAGGAAATATGGTCAATACTTTCGAGTTAGGCGACCGAGTTCGTTTCAAAAGGCAAGATATCAATCTCAAAAAAAGCATTGAACTTTTTCAGCAACTGGAAGAAGGCGACCTTGGAGATGGAATCTTTACTGTGTATGATGTAAAGATGTCTGCCAACAAAAGAGAAGAGGAGATCTGGGGTCATAGTCAAAAACTTTGTTTAAAAAATTCCCATGGAGATACTATCGGATATTGGTCGGGATGGTGGTTTGAATTCTCTAATTCGTAATTGAAGTGCTCCTGATTGGAAACAGCAAAACTGTTTCCAATTTTTTCTTGATTCTACATTTAATACTTTATATTTTTATCCAATGAGTGGACATAACAAGTGGTCAAAAATAAAAAGGCAAAAGGAGAAAACTGACAGTCAAAAGTCTAAAATTTTCGGCAAGATGGTTCGCTTGATTACAGTTGAAGCCAAAAAAGCCGGTGGTAATGTAAATTCTCCGGGACTAAAATCGGCAATTGAAAGAGCCCGAGATGCAAATGTACCGAACGACAACATTGAACGCGCCATTAAAAAATTTTCCACACCAGGTGTGGAAATAGAGTCCGTAACATACGAAGCGTACGGCCCAGGGGGATGTGCCATGATTATTGAAGCGCTCACAGACAACAGAAACAAGGCAGCGCAGGAAATTAAATTCATACTTTCAAAACATGGTTGCGAACTGGCCGGCATCGGCGCGGCAAATTGGGCTTTCGAACGAACACCAGCAATGGAATGGAAATCGAAAGTCACTATTCCGCTTTCTGACGAGGATTCACAAAAACTCGAAGAGTTGGTGGACGAATTGGAAGAAAACGACGAAGTACAGAGCGTTTATACAAACATAGAGTAAAGAGAAATCGCGGACAGATAAAGTCTTGTCCGCGATCTTGGAGGAAGTCTATTCAGTAAGGTTCCCATACTCAAAAACCACAAGGTCTTTGTCTTTTGGCGTAACAATCTCGAATTTGGTGACCATGGGTATCTCTACCTCCAATCTTAAGAATAGGCGTAAGAGACCATTTGTCAATGATATAATTAATGAATGAGAATAATTTCAATTGACCCGGGGTATGAAAGGTTAGGAATTGCAATACTGGAAAAACTCTCAAAACAAAAAGAGGTTTTGATTTTTTCGGAGTGTTTTAAAACGTCGGCAAAACTTCCCCATCATGAACGGCTGACACTTATCGGAAATAAAATAAAAGAAATAATAAAAAAATATAAACCTGAAGCCCTTGCCACGGAAAAACTATTTTTCAGCGGAAATCAAAAAACGGCCATGCTCGTGGCTGAAGCTCGCGGTGTTATTTTGTATGCAGGTAGTTCTCTCGGACTAGAAGTTTTTGAATACACCCCAAACAGTGTAAAAATGGCCATCACTGGCTACGGTAGAAGTGAAAAAAAACAAATGATAGATATGGTTAAAAAATTAATCAGCATTAACTACGGAGGCATTAACTACGGAGGCAACGCCTCCGTAGTTAATGAATCAAATTCAGACGATGAATTTGACGCCATCGCAATCGGCCTGACCCATTTTGCAATACATAGATAAGGGTGTATAAATACTACAGGAGGCCTATAATGGACAAAAGTGGCGTGGAAAAACTCATTGCTCTAGCAAAAGAATCGCTCAAAGAACAATTGTTGCAGTTAAAAGGTAGATGGGTTTTGATAGACATTCGAGAACCGAAAGTCATAGCCTATTCAATGTTCCGAAAAGACCTAATAGAAGTTCTGAAAAACAGCCGAGGGAATCCAGATTTATATATCATGGATACAAAGCGTGGATTCTAAAACTTACTCGCTCCTACCTTCATCGGTAGGGGCGTTTTAATTTCTCATCATTTTGAGAAAGACATCCTGCGGTATATTCATTTTGCCACGAGCTTTCATTTTCTTTTTTCCCTTCTTTTGCTTCTCACGAAGCTTCATCTTGCGGGTAATGTCGCCACCATACATATGCTGGGTGACGTCCTTGCTGAATGCAGAAACAGTCCGAGAAGAAATAATTCTGCCGAGGGCTTTGGCTTGGATTTTCATCACGAACATCTGTCGCGGAAGCATGGCGTGAAGTTTTTCTACTGCCGATTTGGCTTCTTGTTCTACAATTCTTCGCGAGACCACCCGAGAAAACGCCGGCAGAACTTCATCGGCAACCAAAATATCCAAACGAACGATATCTGTCTTGCGCATTTCCTCTATTTCATAAGATACGGAAGCAAAACCGCTTGAGACACTTTTCAATTTATCAAAAAAATTGCGCATCAGTTCGCGCAAGGGCATTTGAAGAGAAAGTCTGGTGCGGCCTTCGCCAAAACTTTCCGACTCCCCCAGTTCCGCTTCGTGCTCGTATAAAAGCGGCATAATGTTGCTCAAGTACTGCACTGGCGTAATAATCGTGCACAATACCCACGGCTCGCGGACCTCTGACAGTAATCCTTCATCTGGAAATTGAGACGGCGAGTAAATTGTTTCTTTCTTGCCGTTTTTGTACAGCACCTCATACGTAATTGTCGGCATTGTTACTACTAAATCCAAGTTGAATTCTCGACGCAAACGTTCCGTGATAATTTCCAAGTGAAGCATCCCCAGAAAACCGCAACGGAATCCCCGACCGAGAGCTCCCGACGATTCTTCCTCAAAGGTAAATGACCAGTCGGAAAGTTTTAGTTTGCCAAGCGACTGTTTTAACGACACAAAATCGTTTTGGTTTTCTGGATACACGGACGCCCAGACTACAGGTCGCGGCGCTTGGTAGCCGGTAAGCGGCGGCAGTGTGTCCGTGATATTTGCCACTGTATCTCCGACACTGGCAACACCCGAGTTTTTCACTCCCGTAACAATATAGCCGATTTCTCCGGCCGATAGGACGTCAACCGGCACCTCGTCAGGAGAAAAAATACCCACTTCAATGGAAGTAAACTTTTCTTTTGAAACTTTGAAAATAAGCTGTTCATTGCCTGAGACTTTGCCGGACATAACCCGCGCAAAGACAATCACCCCGCGATGAGTAGAATATTTGAAGTCAAATACTAGCGCACGGAAACCCTCCTTCGCGTGATTCAGGCGGACTTGTCCGCCGAAGCCCGCTTCGGCGGGCGAAGGCGGAGGTACTTTTTTTATAATCGCATTTAAGAGTGCCTCGACACCTTTCCCTGTTTTGCCTGAAACTTCCAAAATATCTTTCGGTTGGCAGTTTAAAAGTCTTGCCACTTCGGCTTTAGTTTCTTTCACCCGAGCCAAAGAAGAGTCTATTTTTGATATGACGGGAATAATGCGCAGGCCTGATTCACGAGCCATATTCAAAGTTGAAAGTGTTTGAGCCTGCACGCCTTGCGTGGCATCAACTAATAGCAGGGAACCGTCAACAGCTTTCAATGCCCTGGAAACTTCATAAGAAAAATCAATATGTCCCGGTGTGTCAATCATATTCAAAATATAATTTTTGTACTTCATACGCACTGGTTGCATTTTTATGGTAATTCCTCTTTCTCGTTCAAGTTCCATGGAATCCAAAATCTGTGGAACCATTTTACGTTTCTCTATAGTCCCCGTCATCTCGAGCATTCGGTCAGCCAAGGTGGATTTACCGTGGTCAACATGAGCAATAATTGAGAAATTTCGAATATTTTCCATAAAACTTTATTAAAGCACATTACACAACTCAATTTACGCACACTACGTGTGCGTAAATTATATTTTATAAAATTCGAATTCAGAAATGTCTTCGTCCATTGTTCTTCCTAAGATATAATCTTTCGAAAATTCTTTAAAATCCTTTGGCGAATCAAAAATCTCGCCAAGTAAGTCTTTATCTAAAATTGGTAAACTTCTTACACCAGCATAATCACCCAGACTTGAGAACGGATAATCAACAGCCCAAGCCCAAGCTTCTTCAAAATTTTTGGTAGCGCCGGCAAGTCCTCCTTTCGGATATAACTCAAAAGTATTTTTAACCATTACATAAACAGCAACTCTACGAAGATATTCGTCGGTTTCTATAATCTTTGATTGAAATGTTCCTTGAAACAAAACTCCGCTTTCCTTATATTTTGCATTAATAAACTTTGAGTGTCCCATGCTAAATTTGTGCATAAAATTACTAATACCGCCTTTGACAATTTCTTTCAAAATCAAATGGAAGTGATTTGGCATTATAGTAAAACCTAAAATAGCAACGATTGGTTTTCGTTCTCCCAAAGAATCCGGCCAAATAAAATTTTGCGGTTTCAAACTAGCTTTTTCAAGTTCTCGCATCCAATTACGCGACAAGTTATTATTGCTGTAAAATAAGCTGAATAATAACCGCCATAAATCGCTTTTCTGTTTGTAAATCGGCGCTTGTTTGTTTCCCCGATTAATAACGTGAACAAAAGAATCAACAATGATTGTTTCGTTTCTCATATATTCATTATACTTGCTCACACGTAGTGTGAGCAAGTCCTTTATTAACAACGTATTATTGGAGTTCTGCGTCTGGAATAATAACTTCGACTTTCCAAATTTTTTTATGAAGAGTTTTCCAAACTTCGGCAAGTTCTTTATTTTTAAGCAAATGCAGAACTAGAACGGCGGAGGCCAGTCCCGCTACGCCGGAGAAAAATCCTTGCAAGAATATTCCAGGCAAAGTATTTATATTAAAGAAAAGATTGAAAACACCAAGAAACTTGTATGTTATGTAACCCATAATAACGGAGGAACCGCTAACTTCAAAAAGAGTTCTTAAAACAGGTTTTGAAAATGACGGAAAATGATAATGAAAACCTGCCCAGTGAACAATCAAATTGACTAAAACTCCGACAGAAAATCCAAGCGGCAGCATTAAAACAGCTGTGCCGGGAACTCCGGAAACTTTTAGGAGAGACTCCGTAAAATTTTTAAAAAAGAAGTTATTTTGGAAAACATTTACCAGATATATACTCGCTCCGATAATAACCAGAGCGGATAAAACATTTATCATAAGTGGGGCTTTGGTTTTACCCTGGGAGTAGTAGGAGCGGACAAATAAAGTAGTCAGATTTTGGGCCACAAGCGATATGGTAAAAAGAGCTAGAGCGGCGGCCACAAGACGGGTATCATCCCAATTAAACCTGCCTGCTCCTAAAATAGTCCGGACAATTTGAGCCCGCAAAACTACAAATAAAACCGATATCGGCACGGACCAAAAAATAACGTGTCTAGTGGAAGTAATCATTTGTTCCAAAAAATCTTGCCGATTGCCGCTAGAAAAAAGTCTGGTCAATGTGGGAAAGGCGGCCAAAGAATAGGAAACTCCGATAACGCTAAAAGGCACTGACTGCAAATTAAAAGAAAAATTAAAAACGGAAACAGAACCGACCGCAAGAAAGGAAGCTAATGAAATCAAAGCTAGTTCGGCAATTTCATTTGACGAAACGGCAACAGTCCTGGGCAAAGACGTAAAAATGACTTGGCGGATAGAAGAGAACTTGGTGGGCAAATGAAATTTTGGCAGCATTTTGATACTCAAGATAAACGGAATTTGAATGGCAAAATGCAAAAAAGCTCCGATTATCACTCCCCAACCAAGTCCGGACAGCCCGAAAACGGGATATAAAAAAACAATGCCGAAAATAATGCCGACATTGTAAACCACGGGAGAAACGGCATAAATAAAAAATCGCTTGTGAATCTGGGTAATGCTGGCCAGAAGATTTGACAATCCCAAAAAAACAGGCGACAGAAGCAATATGCGCGTTAGGTGAATTAAATCCGGGAACGAAGGAGATGAAGCAAAAACCGGGAACAAAAGTTTCATAAAATAAGGCGTTGTAATGTAAGCTGCGACTCCGGCAACAATCATAAAACAAAAGAAAAAAGAAAAAACAGTGTCAATGAATTCTTTGGCTTCCTTATCACTTTTTTCAAATCGTTCAATAAGAAAAGGGATGAGAACCGATATGGAAACAACGGAAGCCACTGTCACAAACAATATATCGGGAATTCTGAACGCGGAATAATACAAATCCAAAGTATTCCCTGCTCCAAATTGACTGGCTAAAATTCTGTCTCTCAAAAGAGCCAGGATTTGAGAACAAATGGCCAGAAATCCCAAAAGGTAAGCGGCTTGATGAAGGTCGTTTATTTCTCTGTTCAGCAAATCCAGGAATTTATTTACCATTTATTTATTATTGCAGAGTTTCTGGATTAAGCCAAAGTCAAATTAAAAGAGCAAAAATCAAAATGACAGTTAAAAATGTAAAATAAAAAAATTCAAATTTTACATTTTGCCTTGCCGTTTTACATTTTGATTTTTG
>JACQNQ010000003.1 GCA_016202965.1 Candidatus Zambryskiibacteriota bacterium
AAACAAATTCAAATGTTCAAAATCCAAAAATTAAAAAACTATAGGGCATCACTACTTATAGCTTTTGCTTTGTTTTTTGTGTCCATGCCGGTTTTTGCCACGAATATATTTTTTAATGCCGAAAATAATTCATTTGCGCCTAACCAGGAATTTTTAGCACAAATATTTTTGAATACGGAAGGACAATCCGTCAATGCCATTGAGGGAGAAATTATCTTTCCAAGCGACCTTTTGGAAGTCAGAAAAATAAGGGACGGTAATTCGTCTGTCAATTTTTGGATTGACCCCGTTAGAAACTGCGTTTCTAACGGGGTTGAACGACCCGATTCAATTTGTTTTTCCGGCATTACTCCTGGAGGATTATCTGGGTCTAAAGAACTTTTATTTTCAGTTCTGTTTCGGGCGAAAAAAGGTGGTAGCGGGACGATTCAAACAGATAAATTAAGGGTTTTGCGAAATAATGGCCTTGGTACGCCAGTTGAAACTAAAATTTCCAACTTCCAATTTTCAATTCCAGCAGCAGAGCAAAACTCACTACTGGATTTTGTTGCCAAACAAGATACCGAGTTGCCAGAAAAGTTTAAGCCAGAAATTGCCCAAAGCACGGATTTATTTGCCGGAAAATATTTTTTAGTCTTTAGCACACAAGACAAAGGGTCGGGTATTGACCACTATGAAGTATGTGAAGAGAGTAAAACAATTTGTATAATTGCCAAAAGCCCGTATGTTTTAGAAAATCAGAAGTTAGATAAAAAAATTTTCATAAAAGCTGTTGATAAAGTTGGCAATGTGCGAACTGAAATTTTTTATCCTCCAAACTTCCACCCTTGGTATAAGAATTACTGGATTCTTGCTATACTGATAATTAGTTCGGTGCTTGTTTTCTATATCCTGAAAAAATTATGGAGAAAATATCACAAACAAAATTAACAATGTTCAGTTTACTGTTGGCGTTTTTTTTGACTTTTCCGGTCTTTGCCGAAGCAGCCACTTTATATTTTTCTCCGTCATCCGGCTCTTATGCCGTCGGTGGGACATTATCGGTAAGCGTCTATGTGGGAAGTTCTGACCAAGCCGTAAACGCCGCCTCGGGAGTAATTTCTTTCCCGCAGGATAAACTTGAGGTTACCTCTCTTTCAAAGGTCGGTTCGGTTTTTACTCTTTGGGTCCAGGAGCCGTCATTTTCAAATAGCATCGGCACGGTTAATTTTGAAGGCATAGTGCTTAATCCGGGATTTACGGGGACAGCGGGAAAAGTTCTCACCATAAATTTCAGGACAAAGGTGGCGGGACTTGCTCTGGTCAATTTTTCTTCCGGTTCGGCTCTGGCCAATGACGGGAAAGGAACCAACATTTTGGCAAGTTTGGGAAAGGCGGAGTTTAGTTTGGGAGGGGCCGCTTTAACTGTCCCAAAGGCGGTAATTCCTCCTCTCATTTCCGGCGCGCCTCCCGCTCCTCAAATTTCTTCACCGACTCATCCCGACTCAAATAAATGGTATAACAATTCCAGTCCTAAGTTTATCTGGAATTTGTCCAAAGATATCACGGCGGCAAGAGTTCTTTACGATAAAAAGGCCGATTCAAAACCGACAGTTTTGTACAGTCCGCCTATTTCAGAAAAAGAATTGAGCGGGGTAAAAGACGGCCAGTATTATTTTCATGTTCAATTAAAAAACAAAAACGGTTGGGGAAAAATTTCTCATTTCCGATTTCAGATTGATACCAAGCCGCCGGAACCGTTTATCATAAAGTTTATTGATGGCAATGAAACAAATAATCCGAGACCGACAGTGGTTTTTGACACCACTGACACACTCTCCGGTATCAGTTATTACAAAATAAAAATCGGCCAAGGTGAATTTTTCTCCGTAGCCTCGGAAATTGTTAAAAGCAACCCCTATACACTGCCTTTGCAAAATCCCGGCACAAGAAACATTTTAGTTCAAGCTTTTGATAAGGCCGAAAATTATTCTGTGGCTACCGAGGAATTTACCATCAAATCATTACCGGCCTCGATTTTGGCCAGATATTTAAAAGTTTTATTTGCCGCTCTTACCATTGTTCTTCTCTTTATCATCTGGCGGCAATGGCATAAATTCTCGGCTTTGAGAAAGAAACTTCGAAAAGAAACGGGTGAAGTCAAATCCGCTCTTCATAAAGCCTTTGACCTGTTGAAAGAAAGCATTCGGGAGAGAATTAAAATGCTTGAAAAAACCCGCACCAAACGAGAACTCTCCAATAAAGAAGAGAAAGTTGTCAAGCAACTGAAGAGCAATTTAGACGATACCGAAAAGTTTATCAGAAAAGAAATGGAAGATATTGAAAAAGAAGTGAAATAAATTTGAATAGAGAGGTGGATAACATTTTAGCGAAACTATAGAGGATAGTTGTATAATAAAATCAGTTAATTTTTAATAGTTATATAGAAAATAAAATGATTAAAACAAAAACATTATCTTTTGTTTATCTCTTTATCACTTTAGCTCTGGCTTTTAGCCAGCAAAATCCTTTGGTTTATGCCCAGGAAACTACTGATTCGGCTATATCGCCCGATGTGACCAAAGAATTTTCGGTGGATATAAAAAAACAGCTTAACCTGGCCGATTACGACCCGATTGTTCCGAGAGGAATTGTCGGAAATGTCGGGTATTTCTTTAAAAGTATCGGTCGAGGAGCTCAAGAGGCGGCATACAGGGCTTTTGCTTCGGACGCTTCAAACGCCAAATTGTTACAGGACCATGCCAACCAGAAATTTGTTGAGGCCATGAAAGTTTATAATGAGGACCCAAAACAAGTCGGAACATTTATCAATCTTCTGGACGGATATAAATCTAATTTGGATAAAGTCAGCCAAATTGCCGGAGACTTGAAAGAGTCCAATCCCGACGAAGCCAAAAATCTGACCGAACGAATCGCCACAGAACAGTTATTTACCCAATCCAAAGTTCTTAGCGGCATTCAGGATAATATTGCCGGCTCAGACCCTGACAGTTTTGCTCAGTTTTTGGCCATTAAAAATGATTCTCTGAAAGCGGCCGGCAATTCTTTGGTTTCCGCTTCTTCCGACCCCGGTCAACTGAAAGAAGCTTTGAAAAATGCTGCTACTGAAACGGGTCAAACTGCTTTTTCACCGATTGCTCAAGCTCAAATAATCAATCAAATTAAATCTCAAATTGACACAAACACTTCCGGAGAGTTTCAGTCAGCTTTGGATGAAGCTGTTTTCGACCAGGTCAAACAGTTTGAAAATAATTTTGCCGGCTCAAGGGGGAGTGAATCGGCTAAAGCTGAACAATTGCAAAAATTTATTTCTCAATTGCCGGGTAAGGATTTAAACTTGATAAAAGTGGCCGGTCAGATTAGAAGTCAGGGCAATCTAAGCTCCGATACTTTGGCCAAAATTCAAGAGGCCAAATCCAATATTGCCCAGTATATCGGGAATCAAATTCAAAATCTTAGCCAGTCTTCTTCCGGAGCTCAAAATGCGGTGAACCAATTCTTGCTCAACACCAGAGCTCCGGATGTCTCCGACCTCCAAGCTCTGACAGAGGTCAAAGATTTAGTTCCAACCGACCAAATCCGTCAGACTATTTCTGCGGTTCAAGACGGTCAAGTTCAAAAATTCTTGGATAAATTCAGCAGTGATAAAAATGCCTCTCAAGTGACCGATGAATTTAAGTCAATTACGGCAAAAGTTCAAAGCGGACAAATCCTGCCGGACGCCAATTATTTCAAGACTCTGGACAGTCTGAAATCCCGCTTAAATCCTGAACAGCAGCAGTTTATTGATAATATGTCCAAAGTCGGCGAACAGCAAATTGTCTCACGCATCAAAGATGACCCGAATTTTGCCCAAAGAGTGACTACTTCCAACCCAGCCGATATTCAAGTATTTCAAAAGGTGCAAGAGCGTATTGCCACAGGTGATTATAAAAATCTGCCGCCAGATTTTATAAATTCAGGTCAACCCACGTATTTCCCGGGTCAAAACCAAGGTAATTCTTCCGGAATCTCAAATTCACCGACTCCATCTTCTGCCGCATTAAATCAGTTTTTCAATCAGTTTGACAGGCAGCAAACCCAGAACTTTCAGAGTTATCTCGGGACCATTAACAATCCCGATGAGATAAAAAATATACAGCAGAACTTCAAAGACCAAGTTCCGGCAGAGGTTCAGCAGAGGTTAAAACAGCAGTTTAATTTTGACTCAAGCGCGGAATTTCAAAAACAGCAAGGTCTGGCGGAACAAAGACGAGAGGATTTTGAACAAAGATATGGACAATCTGGGCCTGGAAATAGCGGTCAAACGCCGTTCAATCCTGTTTTTCCCGGATTTACACCTCCCGGATTAGTAAATCCTTCATCCGAACAAAATAGAGAGATGCCGTCCGGCGGGACTATGCCACAGGGAGGAAATATTTCACCAGAGCAACAAAAAATGATGCAACAGATGCCTCAAGGAACATCAATGCCTTCAGGAACTAGGTCTCCAAATGAAACCATGCCATCACAAATGGACCAGCAGAAAATGATGCAACAGACACCATCTAGCGGAACCATACCTTCCTCCGGCACCAGGTCTTCAAGTGGAACTATGTTGCCACAGACAGGAGAACAGAAAATGATGCAACAAATTCCGTCTGGTACTACTATGCCTTCCGGTACCACTATGCCTAGTGGTGGTGGGACGACCATGCCTTCAGGAACACAAATGCCTTCATCTGGAACTATGCCATCTGGAACAATGATGCCGTCTTCTGGAACAATGATGCCGTCCGGTTCTACAATGCCGTCTTCCGGATACACTATGCCTTCCGGTTCACCTATGCCGGGAGACTCGTCAATGTCACCCCCATCTTCATACACAGCTCCTTCACCATCTTCATACACAGCTCCTTCACCATCTTCTTATACAGCACCTCCTCCATCTTCATATACAGCGCCATCCTCATATACAATGCCCTCACCCTCATCTTACACAGCACCGTCTTCTTATACCCCTCCTTCTGGAGGAGGCATGATGAGTCCGCCGCCGGGTATGTAAGTATCAAGTATTGATGTGTCAGTTATAAAGAAAATAACAATTTTCTATTTAATCACTGGAGCGGCAATAGCCGTAAGTCTTATCGTGTTCGTTCTCGTTTTTCGCGATACAGATAAGTCTTTACAGAAAGAAACTGTCCAAAGTGTTACTAATGTAAAAAATGTCACTACCATTATGGAATTAAAAAGTTCGGTATTTGAAAATGGGGGAGTTATCTCTTCCAAATATACATGCGACGGCCAAAATATTCATCCGCCGCTCGATATTTCCGGTGTTCCATCTGAAGTAAAATCACTGGTCATTATTATGGATGACCACGATGTGCCAAGGAATATTCGTCCGGACGGAGTCTGGGACCATTGGGTGGTATTTAATATCCCGCCGACTTTGAGCACGATAAATGAGGCAGAGAAAATAGCCGGTGTATATGGAAAAAACTCCGGGGGAAAAACAGAATATACAGGTCCATGCCCGCCCGACAGGGAACATAGGTACATATTTTATCTCTATGCTCTGGACATTGAATTACCTTTGGAAATCGGCGCCACAAAAACCCAGGTCTTGAATGCTATGACTGGACACATTCTTTCCGAAGCAAGACTTACCGGAAGATATGACAGAATAAATAGAAGATAAAAGATAAATCTACACAAAATTAAAGTTTTCTTCTTCTGGCTTTGATAAAAGTTCGCAATAAAATAAACAGAAAAAGAAACGATAATCCGAGAGCGATATAAAATAACGGTTTTGAACTGACTACGGCAAGTATCACTGCGGCCGTTTGGTTTTGAGCGGTTTTCAAGAATCCAAAATTATCCTCTGGTTCTCCATCCACTGTTTTTGGAGAGTCTGCTTTTGTCGCGGTATTTTTTGTATTGGCATTACTTTTAACAGATTCAGTCGCCTGTTTCTCGGGTTGTTTTTCCAAAGCCGATTTTGCATACTTGCGGATTGACTCTGTCGTGTTGTATAACGACTCCAAAGCATTCGCCACAACAGGTGTGGAAGAAGAAAGGGCAGTTTTCAAAGTAGAAACTGCTGTTTTGAGCGCTTCCGCAGTTTTTGAAGGAGGCGGAGGGGGTAAAGGAGGTAAAATGAGAACTGTTATACTGCCGGTGGTTTGATTGAGCAAAGCAATAGTTGCGTTTGTATTTGCGCCGGTATTCCAAACCTTTTCTATTTTTGCCGAAACTTTATGTTTGCCCTGCTCCGCAGTCCATGGAAATGATTCAATTTTTGTTTGACCAACGGCAAGAGTAAAGTTTTTTAGACCAATTACGGAATCATCTATTAGAAAAAGAAGCTCTCCCGTTAGTGATTCTTCACTGCTGTTATAAAGAACGGCAAATATATTTACAGATTCTCCTCCAGCGACATTGCTTTTGGATATCCAAACTGAATTGGGAGCAAACCCGGCGGATAAGCCAGCGCCTATTGCCGGAAATTTGGCTGGAATTGCAAATTGAAAAAGAAAAAATACTGAAACTATTAACCAAATAATCCATCTGCTATATAAACGTTGCATTTTTTCATTATACAACAATAAATGACTTTACGTTTATTTTTCCTTGCAAAATGGTTCGCCGTGAGGAGGATTGCCGCCCAAAGCACCGGAGTTAAATTTTGAAAAGTAGACTGATTTTAAGTTCGGGGTGAAATAATCAAACGGGCAAACGGCAGTAGTGTAGGTTGTGCTGTTATTCCAGTTTTGGTCGTCGACATAACGGTTTTGCGTCGTAGAGTTGTACACGCCAAAATCCCAATTCCCGGCGACATCGGTGCCGGTCGTATAACCGACGATTTCGCCGGCCGCAAAAACAATAGGAGCTAACTCTTCCGTTCTACTGTCTTGTTTCGGTTCGGCCGGAAGCAGTTTTTTAATGGCCAGAACCGGTTCAGTCATATGTCCAAAACGAACTCTCACTTCGCAACTTGCTCGGAATTCCACCATATATGGTCCGCCGACATTGTATGAACCGCTTTCCAATGTCATTTGAACTGGAGCGTAGACAGGCACGCGGGCATGGTCCGTACCTATGTAACTGTGGGTCTTTAGACTTGGACCGGCACCCATAGTGGGTGGAGGACCTATATAATTCACTTTGCTCATATCCGTAATGTCGTTCGTAAAAATAGGGGCTGGATTGCTTTGGCAGTTACGCTGGGCCGCGGACAGGTAAGGAGATGGAGCAACTTGACTTTGTTTATTCTGGTCTTGTAGATGAGAGCTAAAGTCATAGACTATTTGTCGCAGTCTTTCTATTTCATTCTTTGAATATCCTCGTGTCTCTAAATTAGTCAGATTACTTAAAATTCGAGCGGCGTGTTCAGATGAAAAAAGTGACTTTTTTCTTGCGCGCCACGGACTTCTCCCTCAATAAGGGTAAATTCTTGTTGCATATTAACCATTGTATTGTTTTTACCAACAGAAGATTTAGGTGTTAGGTTTTGAGATTGAACTTGAGGTGGTTTATCCAAAGAAGTGTTATTTGTTTCTATCTCTTTCTTTGGAATTTTTACTCGGTTATGTACCACTACTCCACTAGCCAAAATTATAACAACAATAGCAATAATAACGGGTATAGAAATAAAACCTTTATTCATAATAATTCAATTATTATACATCAATTTCTAGTTTTACTTCAACAAAAAAGCCCCGAATCACTTCTCGGGACTTCACCGTTTTCTCTTTTGAGATAACTCGCGCAGATCAGGGGTGGGTTATTCCGCTTGCTATAGGCCATTCAGCTGTTAACTGTTTGGACAATCGCTTCGGCTTTCCCCAGCACCCTGATACATTCGCATCCGTTGGCCGTACTGTTGTACTTCCAAAGATACCACTTTACCGTTGACAAATGAATTTTGTCTTCAGCTCCCATGGTGGGGAATTGACTTACCTATCCTTCTGTTGGGTTTTAACCCAAACGCAGTTTATCCTTATCCGCGTTCCAGACGACATTTGCACTTGTGAGAATCTCTTTGGATTTGGAGATTAACCCTGCAGATGCAATGTTTTGGTTTAGTCAATGATACGAGGACTGCTCGTCTTTGGGATTCATCTTGCGATGAATCTTTTGAAGGAAGATTTCTCTCCCAATGATTATTGGCTTTTAACCAAAAGCGAGATGTTCCTTCTCACTCCATAACCAGTACAGTCTTTAGTACCTTTCGAACTTTCTGAAAGAAAGCCTATCACCTTCATTTTTTATTGTCAACTTGACTATCTGTGGATTAAGTGGATAAACTGGGGATAAATTTATTTTCAAAAATGATTGCTCTGCTCCCGAATTAAGACCTTCGCAAATTATTCTAATTACTCGGCCGTATTCATTTTAGCACATTAATTGAGGACATAGATGGAATAATTTAAATAAGCGGCAAAACTGACCCAAAGAATGTAGGGCACCAAAAGCCACGCGGCCGGTTTAGATATTTTATAGAACGCAACGATTGTAGCGAGGATGACGAGCCAGAGGAACACAATCTCAATAAGCGCAATCCCGATATTGTTAAGACCGTTTATGGTGAGCGAAGTC
>JACQNQ010000010.1 GCA_016202965.1 Candidatus Zambryskiibacteriota bacterium
ATTTTTACATTTTTATATTTCCTAAAAAAGAAAAATGGCGACCTCGTACGAAGTCGCCATTAGCTGCTTTTAGTCCGCAACAACTTCGCAGCAGTCGGGGTCAAAAATTAGTGTGGGGAATCGAAGTCTTTCAACATTTTCTTCCCACCACTTTCTTGCTTCAGGATGTTTTTGCTCTAGCACGTTCATGGCGTCGTCCCATCGTATGGCGTATCCGCCTACTCGGTCAGTAACCAACTTGCCCGTCATAACATCTGCGAGCAAATTGTTTGACATATCGAGAACTGGCAAAATCAAACCGATCCATTTATCCCGTATTTCTATCGGCGCTCCGCCAGCGGGACGTGATTTAATCCGAACAAAACACTGTGGCATATGACCTTACCTCCTTAATCCATCATTTTTTATCGGGTTTCTCATCATCTGAGCCAAGCAGGACATGCCAAACTCTTGGTCGGAAATAGGCAAGAGTTAAAAACCCAAGCCACAATCCAGCAATGATACCTATTGTAATCAAAAATTCTCTGAGCATTGTCGCTCCTCCTTTCGTTTCCGAAATTAGTAAAGCAAATTATTACGCGTCTGTAAAGTTCTTTTCAATTTTTGACCAATTCAAATTTTCAAAATAATCCTCAACATACTGTTTCTTTCCGGATGGCTGATAGTCAGCGACAAAAGCGTGCTCCCACATATCCAAAGCAAGTATCGGCGCGCATCCTACAAGCTGTCCCAACTGGTGGTCTTCCACATAAGCATTCAAAAGTCGTTTTTCTTTTACATCAAAATAAAGTATGGCCCAGCCGACACCGCGCATTATGGCGATTGATTTGAAACGATTTAGCCAAGCATCAAACGAACCCCATTCATTTTGAATTGCGGTGGCGAGTGCTCCACTTGTGGTGAGCACAGTCGAACCATCGGACAGAGAACCAAAATAAATTTCGTGATTGCGCATACCATCGTATTCAAACCCGAAACGTCTCTGCACTTCACCCAAAGCGTAAGCGTTTTTCTCTGCATCCATTGCCAGTTCGTCTATTTTTTGTAGTACCAGATTTGTATGTTTTACATATCCAGCATAAAGTTTGAGATGTTCCTCAATAGTTTTCGCCGAAATTCCTTTCAATTCTCCTATATTAAATTTTTTCTCTTCAAATGGTTTTATCATAAATGATTCGCACTAATCTACGAATGACTCACCAATCGCACGAATAAATGCACCTATTTGTAGATTCGTGTTGATTCGTAGATTAGTGCGTTGTATGTATACTATATCACATGCATAAAATTTTCTCACATACAAGAAACTACTTACGCTGGTATATTTTATTATCTCTGCTTACATTAAACATCGTTCTATGGTCCGCTGTTTTTCGCGAAGACAGGCAAGGCATTTTGACTTTTGCCGTGCTTAATGTTGGACAAGGCGACGCCCTTTTTATTGAATCGCCGACAGGCACACAAGTTTTGATTGATGGCGGTCCCGGAAATTCTTTAATGAAAGAAATTTCAAAAATCATGCCGTGGTACGACAGGCACATTGATATGTTGGTAGTTACTAATCCCGATAAAGACCACTACGAAGGATTTATTCCGCTTATGAACAAGTATTCAATTGATGTGGTGCTAGAGTCAGGCACGCAATCAAAAGTAGAGACGTATGCAGTTCTGGAAAAAGAAATCGCTGGCAAGAAAATTTCGAGAGTTTTAGCGCAACGCGGACAAATAATAGACCTCGGCGGAGGAGCTTATTTACAAATCCTTTTTCCTGACCGTGATGTTTCCTTACTTTCGTCAAATGACGGTTCAATTGTTATGAAATTAGTTTACGGTAATACTTCCATTGCTTTACAGGGCGATTCAACGGCCAGGATTGAACATTATCTGGTGGGGTTGGGCGGAGATTTAAAAAGGAGTATTCTCAAAGTCGGACATCACGGCTCGCGCACTTCCACAACAGAAGAATATGTCAAAGCTGTCGCCCCAAAGTGGGCAGTTATCTCCTCTGGAATTAACAACAACTACGGTCATCCGCACAAAGAAGTTTTGGACACTTTAAACAAATTTGAAGTTCCCATACTGGATACTTGTGCAATGGGACGAATTATTTTACATTCCGATGGCAAAGAATTTACCTTGGAAAATAAAAATATCGCCGAAACACTCGTCGGCTGTAGAAAATAAAAAATTTTATTTTTTTACTTCCTCCTGAGTAAAAGGTTTTTCAATATTTACGAAAGCGAAGAAAAGAATGTTAAATATAAGAGCGCCCAAAATAGAAACAAACCATCGCAATGGTGAAGTTGTTTCTATGGAAAACCACATATATCGGTAAACAAAAAATATCAGTGTGAATGAAAAAGAGAAATCTATTAATCCCAGAATAACCGCGATAGTTTTTTTGTGTTTTATATGCATTTATATTAAGTGAGCTTTTTTAAGTGTGGCATAGGCGCCATTTTTCTGAATAGTTTTGATAGCCGTTGTAGAAAGAGTCAGAATCAGCGACTTTTTAAGTTCAGGAATATAAATCTTCTTTTTCTGAAGATTGGCGTACTTTCGAACTCTGCCAGTCGGATTGAATTGAGTGGCACGAGTGCGGTTTGAATATCCGCCGCCCATTTGCGACGATTTGTTTGTTATGATACATACTTTAGCCATAATGGGAAGCATGGTAACATATAAAATGTAAATTGCAAATATCAAAAATCAAAATGACAATTAAAAATGTAAAATTTTAGAATTCAATTTTTTAACCTTACATTGTCATTTTGCATTTTGATTTTTACATTTTTAATTTTCTGCTATGCAACTGGATTTTATTTTCTCCATCATCATCCTGATTTTCTCGGTTGTTATCCACGAAGTCTCTCACGGCTACGTGGCTTACAGCATGGGCGACAACACGGCCAAATATGCCGGACGATTGACACTCAATCCACTGAAACATCTTGAATGGTTCGGCTCTTTCCTAATGCCCTTGATGTCTTATTTTCTCGGAGGATTTATTATCGGCTGGGCCAAGCCGGTGCCTTTTAATCCATACAATTTAAGTAATCAAAGATGGGGTGAAGCACTCGTGGCTTTTGCCGGACCAGCCGCGAACATTTTAATTACTTTAGTTTTGGGGTTTTTTATTCGTTTCGGAATTTTTACCGAACTACAAAATGCATTCGCCACTATTGTGTTTATCAATCTTATTTTGGCCACACTTAATCTCGTCCCAATACCGCCATTGGACGGTTCCAAAATTCTTTTTTCTGTCTTGCCAAACAGTTTGATGGAAGTCCGCGGGTTTTTGGAAAAAAACAGTCTCTTCGTTCTGATATTTTTTATTTTTTTCCTCTGGCAATTTATCCTGCCTTTAGTATCACTTGAATTTTCACTTATTACCGGGATTTAATCTAAATCTTGCTTACTTACTCACACGTAGTGTTAGCAAATGGCTTTATATAGCCATATTTTAGTGATTTTACCGTTAATTTTTTGGAAAACAAAAAATCGCTTGACAGTGAGCAAGCAAGTATGCTAAACTGTTTTTGTCAGAGTTTTGCCGGATGGGACTCGTGATCAGCAGGAACATCTCCGGATATATCAATTGGTGATAAATAAAAATGCTCGCCACCATTGATGAATTCGCTTTTGCGTTTTGCGCTGGCTGGGGGAGAGAATGTTTGCGAGCGACATTTCAACCCGGCCATTCTCGAATGTGTCTTGTCATCTCGATTGGTCGGAGTGTGGAGTAGAGGAAATTTTTTACCTCCCGCTCCGACCAAAAGTTCCTTTCAAAAATGTGATAAGATCCCCCGACCAAAAAATCGAAATCGGTTGAACGGGGGCAACCAAATCTAGCGTCTTCTTCGGAAGGGTTTAGCCGAGTTAACTAGCGATAGTTCCTCGGCTATTTTATTTTCCAAATTTTCCAAAATATCATATCTTACGATATATCGTAAGATATGAAGCTTTGTCTTTATTTGCAATTTTGAGATACATATATTAGAGTAGTGTCCAATGTCAACAATAAATCAGCTGGTCAGACACAAGCGAAATAAAGTCAAAGTAAAACCGCGGGCGGTGGCTCTTACTCGCGGCTTTAACAACCTGACAAACTGTCCGGTTTATTATTCGTCGCCCTTCAAAAGGGGAGTTTGCGTAAAAGTAACAACCAAAACTCCGAAGAAACCAAACTCGGCTATCAGAAAAATCGCCAGAGTTCGCCTGACAAACGGTATGGAAGTAACAGCTTATATTCCCGGGATGGGACACACATTGCAGGAACATTCAGTCGTTTTACTTCGCGGAGGTAAAGTAAAAGATGTCGGTGTGCGCTACACAATAGTCCGAGGCAAACTTGACGCCACAGGCGTTGAGAAGAGAATGCAGGCGCGTTCGCGATACGGCGCTAAGCGCCCTAAGGGGAAGTAGTTGAATAAGTTTGATAAGTTGTATAAGTTAAAATAACTCATGCGAAGAAAAGTTACAAACAGAAATATAGTTGGTAAAGATATTGAGTTCAATTCTCAAAAAGTGGCGAAGTTTATCAATTATGTTATGGAACGCGGACAAAAAGAAACTGCCCGCAAAATAGTTTACGATGCGTTTAATGAAATAAAAGAAAAGACAAAAACAGAAAATCCTGTAGAAATTTTTGAAACAGCTTTAAAAAATACCGGACCTTTGACCGAAGTTCGCTCGCGAAGAGTCGGCGGGGCAAACTATCAGATTCCCCGCGAAGTCAGGCCGGAACGCCGAAGTTTTCTTTCAATGAAGTGGATAATTGATGCTGCTCGCGACGGCAAAGGCAAGCCAATGGCCGAGAAACTGGCTGACGAAATAATTTTAGCTTCAAAAAACGAAGGCAAGGCAGTCAAGAAAAAAGAAGACACCCACAAAATGGCGGAAGCCAACAAGGCCTTCGCACATTTTGCATGGTAGTTCTTGTGGTCTTTTTGCCGAATTTCTTTGCTCTCGGTTTTGTCTGCTCCACGCAACGTAGCAATCTACGTTTTGGTCACAGATAAAACCTGCGAACTTCGAAATTCAATAAAAATCCTCACAAAAAAATTCTAGGAACTTACCTTTTATGAAAAAGAATTTAGATTTAAGAATATACGATAATCTCATAGAGACTATTCGCCAATTTAAAAAACATTATGGATTGTCCAGTTCCATAAGAAAAGTTGACTGGTTTCTTTGGTCTTATGGAAAAAATTTTCTTTCAGAAAATAACAGTGGATTAAGAAATAAAAAAAGACTTTTAGAACTTTTAAAAAAGCCAACCGACCAACTTATTGGTGAGTATGCAGGTAAAGTAAACACAACAGAAAGATATTATATTGGAGATAAGGCGCTTAGAAAACTTCTTGAACATTGCCCAAATAACCACAATTTAGAAGCTGTATGGTTGAAAGTAATTGTTATCAATAATTTATATAGTGCAGGAGTTATAGATACTTTTAAAATTGCCAACCATATTGTTAAAATATCCAATTTTGATAAGAAGGTTGAAAATGCTGACGTTAGTTTAATAGAGGAAATTAGAAAAGGGCACGGTATTAAACGTGAAAAGACTGGTAATGAAATAGACTTTTATTCTTTTGCTACAAAATATTGTTCAGAGCATTCTCCAGGGAAATATCCAATTTATGATCAATATGTGAGTAAAATGCACCTACTGTATAGAGACAAAATAGCCAAGGAATTACTAGGCAAGACCTAACAATTCACATATCACATATCAGCCATGGCGTATATGTGAGAATGTAGTAATTTAATAATTCAAATTTAAAAATTTAATAATTTTGTGTATCAAAGACAAAGCCCCGAGGAATCGGGACTTTTTGCGTCTATGGAACTAGTCGTTTAGGCAGTTACGACTTCGAAATCGTCGGCGTTGAGCGCTTCAGCTTCTCTTTCGGTATAGACATTAATCACGTCATCGCCAGTATTATCAGCCTCAAACTCTTTGATCTGGATTTTTTCTCCGGTCACCCTGTTCTTGACAGTGATAGGTCCTGGCATCTCAAACCGATACCCAGGCTTACTATTCACTCGAGATACTGGACCAGACAATGCGTACAAATCAAATACTTGCATACTTAAGACCTCCACTTAAGATAATAACACACCATTTTATATATTGCAAGTTCGCATTGCAACGAAGAGCCTTTTGGTATATAGTTTTAACCACATTTCCGCTTAGGAATTTTTTATTTACTTTATACAACTCATGAACAGAGATTATCCATTAGATAAAGTCAGAAATTTTGGAATCATTGCGCATATTGACGCGGGTAAAACAACGACGTCCGAGAGGGTGCTTTTTTATACGGGCATGACACACAAGATAGGCGAGGTGCATGAGGGCGAGACAGTGACTGATTGGATGGATCAGGAGCGTGAGCGAGGTATCACCATTACGGCGGCGGCCATTACTTGTTTCTGGCGTCCAACCTATTGGACGTCAGCGCAGACAAACGCAGACAAGCGCGGACAAGATGAGAAATACAGATTTAATATAATAGATACCCCCGGTCACATTGATTTTACGGCAGAAGTAAAACGAAGTCTGCGAGTTTTGGACGGCGCGGTCGTGGTCTTTGACGGAGTGGCCGGGGTGGAACCGCAGTCGGAAACAAACTGGCGATATGCCGATGACGGAAATGTTCCGCGAATTTGTTTTATAAACAAACTTGACCGCATGGGAGCTTCTTTTGAACGCTCATACGCTTCTATTTTGGACAGATTGAATAAAAACGCCGTGCGAATGCAAATCCCGATGGGTTTGGAAGAAAATTTCACGGGAGTTATCGACCTCTTGAAAATGAAAGCATTTTATTTTGAAGGCAATATGGGCATGACTATTCGTGAAGAAGAAATCCCAACCGAATTTCTGATTGAGGCCAAAAAATATCGCGCAGAACTGGTAGAAAAAATAGTGGAACAAAATGACGCCATGATGGAAGCTTTTCTTGAAGGCAAGGAACCATCTTTTGAAGATTTAAAAAAAACTTTGCGTAAGGCCACATTGGCCGTCAAAATTATCCCGGTTTTTGCCGGTTCGGCTTTGAAAAATAAAGGAGTGCAACTGGTGCTTGATGCGGTGGTAGATTATCTTCCATCTCCGGTGGATATGCCTCCGGTTCGGGGGCTTGACCCAAAAACAGGCCAGGAAATTTTCCGCAAAGCTTCCGACGACGAACCGTTTTCAGCGTTGGCATTTAAACTGCAAAATGACCCGTTCGTCGGACAACTGACATTTTTCCGTGTTTACTCCGGAACGATAGAAGCCGGAACATATGTTTACAATTCAACCACGGACGAGAAAGAACGGCTCGGCCGAATTGTCCGTCTGCAAGCCGACAAGCGTGAGGAAGTCAAAAAAGTTTTTGCCGGAGAAATAGCCGCGGCTGTCGGATTGAAATCGGCCAAAACCTCTCATACTCTTTGCGATGAGAACAAACCGATAGTTCTTGACCCGATTAAATTTGTGGCGCCGGTGGTTTCCCTTCGCATTGAACCAAAAACAAAAGCCGACCAGGAAAAAATGGGAATGTCTTTGAAAAAACTCGGCGATGAAGACCCGACTTTCAAAATTTCTTCAAACTCGGAAACAGGCGAGACTATTATTTCCGGAATGGGAGAATTGCATTTGGAAATTATGGTTGAACGTCTGAAACGGGAGTTTGGGGTGGAAGCAAATGTCGGCAAACCGCAAGTGGCTTATCGAGAAACTATTTTAGGCACGGCAGAAGCCGAACACAAATACATTAAACAGACCGGAGGCAAGGGTCAGTACGGACATGTCAAACTGAACATAAAACCGATGCCAAAATTGGAAGAGGGCAAAAAGATTCCGAAAAATACCAAACGCTACGAAGATTTTGAATTCATCGATTCAATCAAAGGGGGAATCATTCCGCAGGAATTTATTCCAGCGGTGGAAAAAGGCGTGCATGAAGCCATGGGCCGAGGCATTGTGGCCGGATACCCGATGGTCAATATTTCTTGCGAGCTTACATACGGCTCTTCTCACGACGTTGACTCATCCGAAATCGCTTACAAAATCGCCGCTTCAATGGCTTTTCAAGACGCGGCCAAAAGAGCCCGACCGGTTTTGCTTGAACCGATTATGAAAGTGGAAGCTATTATGCCGGAGCAATTTATGGGAGACATTACCGGCTCGCTTTCGGGTAAGCGCGGACAAATCGAAGGTACGGACGAAAGGGGAAACCTGCGAGTCATTCACGCCAAAGTGCCTTTGGCTGAAATGTTTGGCTATACCACCGATATTCGCTCTATGACACAGGGTCGTGGTTCTATGATGATGGAGTTTGACCATTATGAAGTTGTCCCTCCAAGCGTAGCTCAAACAATTATTGAGGCGAGAAAATAATAAACTACTAAAACAAATACGCTTCGACCTTATTCTGGTCGAAGCGTTTTTTGGTGGTCAAGTGGTGAACTCAATTCTTTTTTCGGACGTCTTTTCCTCGACAACCACCTTAAATGGTGACGAAGACATTCCTACAAGCGGAAGCTTGCAGAGGAAAATGCGACCTCTTCTATCTCGCAAAGTTATCAAATGCAATTCTGTCTCATCAGCTACTCGGGAATTGCACCCCGAGTCATACTGATAGATCTCGCCTACGGTTAGGTCGTCCAATGTTTTAATCCTGCCCCCGTACGATTCCATCAGATACATTGCTGCAAATATGCACCCAAACCCAATAATCATAAGCGAGAAGTAGCCGAACCATTCTGGGAAAGACACGTACGGGAGAGTTTGGTTGCGAATGGGCATGTTGCTAATGGTTGGAACCAAAATAAACATGCCGACACACATAAAAAATACAGCCAACAATTTTTTCATGTTTGCCCCCTACTAAGTTGCTTTTTTCTTTAATAAGGATATACAGAGTTTATTTTAAAGTCAAGATATATAATTTTAATTGCACTCAGATTTCAAAGGCGATTTATCCCGTTAGAGTTTTTGATTTTATAGAAGAAAGTAGCGTCGTATTCAATGAGTAGTGCACACGGCATTATTCTTTATTTGATTGTAAAACTCTAACGGGATACAATGAGAATATGATAACTTCTCCTACACAAAATTTAGAAGCATCTTCTTCCGAACTTGATACAGTTTTAAACCCTAAACCGAAAAATTTTGACATTCTACATTCACAGCTTGACCAAGAACCGACACCGGAAGACAAAGGCAACAAAATAAAAATCAGATTTGAAGATATTCCTAAACCGACGGAATTGCCGCCATTGCATATTCCGGTTTTTTCGGTTGAAAAAGTGGAAGAGGAAAGACAATCACAGGAGAAATTTATTCCTCCAGAATTTCTTATCACTTACATAGACAAATTAATTTCATCCGGCAGGAATAAATTAAAAGTTCTTTCTTTTGATATAAAAGAATCCGGTTCAAATGAACAGATTATAAATTTTCTCAATTCTTTTTGCGACAGCGGACAAATAAGTCAGGAAGAAAAGAAAGAAATGCTGGCAATGTTAACAGATTCAAAACCTAAAGCAGAAATCCTGACCACTTTGGTAGAAACGGAAACTTCTCCGGAGATTTTCATCCGGGACCCGGAGACGATTCGGTCAAGACGAATATCAAGAAATAAATTAAAAGAAAAAGGAATTGTCACGCCGGAAGTCGGAGAAACTTTTACAGAACGAGAGAAAGATATTACCCAAAAATCTATTAAAGTCTGGGAGAGAGACAATGGAAATATAAAAACAATTGTGAAATTTTTGGAAGACAGCAAACCAAAATCTTCGGAAAAATCAGCTGAAACGGCAGAAACGCCGAAAAATGTCAGAAGTTTTGACGGTATTTTGCGAAAACCGGAAGTCAAGCTGGAAACGCAAGTAGTAGAAGAAAAATCTCCAATTACATCAATCTCACAACCTGCCTCCGCCGAAGGCTTTGGCGAGGCAAAGGAAAAAATTATCGGTCGGCACGTTTGGCAACTGCCTTTTTCAGGCAAAGAAGGCCGAATACAAATTGTTCACGGCGAAGCAGATGGTAGTAACAACAACACAATAAAAGTTTTCTTTGATAACAGCATTATAGCCGAGGGTCTAATGACGGAAAACGGTCTTCGGATAGAAATGAATAGAGGTTTGAAGGGTGGACTTCTCTTGGACAAGACAGACGCGGAGAAAGCTTTTGAAAACGCCATGCTTCTCATAAAAACTTTTAAAAATGCCGCCTAAAGATATTACAAACGAATCGGCGAAGACACTCTACCAGGCCATCTTGGTCAAATCTTTGGATATTTTATCTGCCGAAGAAGAAGAAGAGCTGGACGCTTTACTTGACACTGATACGACTACCGTAGAAGATGTACTCTCATTTCTCAAATCAAAAATCCCGACATTTGATTTGCTTGTTTTGGAAGAACGTAAAAAATTAAAAGAGGGTTTTGTTAGTGTTAATTAAAATCTAATTTTTATAATAAAGTAATAGAAAAAGCTAGATGTGCAATACGGCACATCTAGCTTTTTATCTTCAGAATCTGAGACTACTTGGAATTTTGGCAAGAACACATCTCAACATTCTCACTCATTTCTCCAATCAAGATGCCGTGACATGTTTGACAATAAACGCGTTTGCATCTATTACAAATATAATCATCAACTTCTCCAAGTATACAAGCTGGACAACTTCCTTCGCAACCACAGTTTGACATAATCTTCCTCCCGAATTGAATTTCTAGTTACAAACCTACTTCAGAGTAAGTTTGATGTCAAATGTTATATTTCAGAAAACTTTACAAATTTTTCGTTATATGTAAGACTATTTTTAGAGTGCACCTGACTCAAATCTTTTTCAAAGGAGTTAAAAAGTATGGTTGGGACTAAAGCGTTTTTTCCACCGTACCTAAACAAAGGGTCGCGAGACATATACCCTGGTGGACCAGTCCATTTTCTTGGCAGACTTTTGATTGCTCTTAGGGCCGCCGTTCCTGGTTTTGAAGTAGATGGTGATTACGGGCCAAAAATGGCTGAATCCGTAAAAGAACTTCAATGGCGACTCGGTTTTGTTGGTGACGTAGTGGACGGCAATTTTGGTCCAGGCACCCGTGCTCAACTAGATAAAGATTTCTTCATCGATGTTGGTAGTATTCCAAGTGGTCCAGGTTGTGACGTCTGGTATATTGGACCAGGCGGCGATGAGCCAGTATTCTGGTCAGCAATTTCAAATCCTGTTACTGGTCTCTCACAACCAACTGCATGATGTTTTCACGGAGCCGTCTCGCGACAATGTCAGAGGTCGGCTCTTATTTTTTCTATAAAACTGTAACTTGAAGCGCTAGGTGCTATTTGTTATTATAATCTTATGTTAAGTAATTTTATTCAAAAAAACTTGGCCAAAGCTCGTTACAAACTTCTTTCCGATAGAACTTATTTTGGAGAAATTCCTGGGTTGAAAGGAGTATGGGCAAGCGCAAAAAATCTGGAAGTCTGCCGGACAGGACTAACAGAGATTCTTGAGAACTGGCTCTTTCTCAAGTTATGTTCAAAAGAAAAAATTTCAGGGTTTGTGGTGCAGACAGACTGACGTAAAATTGTAACTACATAAATCTATGCCACTTTCTACCATTATGTTTGTCGGCAGCGCCAGATCAAATTCTCACACCAAAGTTTTGGCAGAAGCTATTAAAAAATCGCTGGAGTCTCGAGGCGTTTCAGTTGAAATTATTGACCTATTCTCTCTTCAGCTTCCACCGTCTGATCCGACTTTTCACAAAGATCCTACAATTCATTCAAATTCAAAAGTTAGCAAGCTTGCTCAAAAAGCAAATACTACAGACAGTTTTGTTTTTTTAAGTCCTGTATACCACAATTCTTATTCAGCTTTACTAAAAAATGCTCTTGATAATCTGGCCATCGCTCAATTCGCCGGTAAGGCTGTTGGTTTAGCAAGTCATGGTGGGCATCGAACAAGCCAGGTTGTTGACCACTTGCGTATTGTCACCAGAGGTTTAAACGCTATTGCCATCGTCTCGCAAGTTTGTGCTGATGAGTCTGACTTTGCGGGAGAAAACGAAACTCTTGTTCTGGTTAATGATGAAATATTTCAACGCATCGGACGTTTTACTGATGAACTCATTCGAGTTGGTATTGCCCTGAAACAATCACGAGTGACACATTGATTTATTTGACATTGTATTTGATTTTGTATAATATTGTGAATATTGCGTTTTCGTGATTATTTTTATTTTAATTTATCAATTTAAGCATTACCACTGAATCACAGATTGAGATGCAATTCAAGGCGAACCGTGATTTAGAATCCGAGGCGTACTAGTCGTACGGTGAAGATTATAAATTACGGTTCAACGTAGAAGTGCGCTTAATATGCGGTTCTCGTGTAATTAACCACTAAACACCATGGCAGAATTTGATAGAAGCAAACCCCACATCAATGTGGGAACAATAGGTCACGTTGACCACGGCAAAACTACATTAACAGCGGCTATTTTAAGCGTGCTTAACCGCGCAGGCGGAGGCTTCTCGGCCACAGTCAAAGGAGTTGATCAAATCGACTCCGCGCCGGAAGAAAAAGCTCGCGGTATTACCATCGCTTTGGCTCACTGCGAGTATTCTACTCCGGCTCGCCACTACGCTCACGTGGACGCTCCGGGACATGCAGACTATATTAAAAATATGATTACCGGCGCCGCTCAAATGGACGGGGCAGTCCTTGTTGTAGCTGCCACAGACGGAGTCATGCCCCAGACACGAGAACATGTTCTCCTGGCCAAACAAGTCGGCGTGCCGAAAATAATCGTCTTTCTAAACAAATGCGATATGGTTCCGGACAAAGAACTGATTGACTTGGTTGAAGAAGAAGTCCGTGAACTTTTGACCAAGCAGGGTTTTGACGGCGCATCGGCTCCTGTCATCCGCGGTTCAGGACTGAAAGCTCTTGAAAGTAAAGATAACGAAGACGAATGGGCAAAGAAAGTTTTGGAGCTTGCAAATGCTCTTGACACATATTTTCCAATCCCAGTGCGTGAATTGGACAAGCCGTTTCTTATGCCGGTTGAAGACATTTTCTCCATTGAAGGGCGAGGAACTGTTGTAACAGGCCGTATTGAAAGAGGCGTTGTAAAAGTTGGCGAGGAAGTGGAATGTATCGGCTTGAAAGAAACTCAGAAATACACTGTTACCGGTATAGAAATGTTCAACAAATCTCTTAACGAAGGTATGGCAGGAGATAACGCCGGAGTACTCCTTCGCGGGGCCAAGAAAGAAGAAGTGCACCGCGGACAAGTCTTGGCAAAGCCGAAATCAGTTACACCTCACACTGAATTCACTGCCGAAGTTTATATCTTGAAAAAAGAAGAAGGTGGACGACACACCCCGTTCTTTACCGGTTACAAACCACAGTTTTACATTCGCACCACGGACGTGACCGGTGACGTAACTTTGAACGAAGGTGTGGAAATGGTTATGCCTGGCGACACAGTGACTTTTAAAGTTAAATTGGTCGCTCCGGTGGCATTAGAAGAGAAGCAGAGGTTTGCTATACGCGAGGGCGGAAAAACCGTCGGTGCAGGGGTAGTTACCAAGATTATTGCCTAATATAATAAACAGATGATATTTGAAGGACAAACAAATGATGAAAAAATTCAAGTAGAAGCATCAAATAAATGCTACTCTCTGTTAGAAATGAAGGCAAAAGCATTAGAACAGCAAGGAATTTCAGGCGACGAACTTGCTAAGAAAAAAGCAGAATTTCTTAGTGAACAAGCAGAAAATTTGCGAAAATCTACTATAGAAATGAAGCCAGAATTAAAAGAAGCAATGATTAAATGGTATGAAGAAGCGGCAGCGCACCTTAGAAGTTAGAGATTATTTACTATTTAGTTTTCAAAATTAAAATCAAAAAACTGCTCACCCGAGCAGTTTTTTGATGCACTTGCAAGTTTTAATTAATATGATATTATAGCAACAGAATTTTCAGAAAAGGAGAAAGTCATGCAAATTATCAGAAGCTGTATCGTGATAGTGATTTTGGTAGGTATTATTGGCGGAGTTTTATCAGCACAGAAAAAAGCAGATATAAAACTTCGGTGCGACGAGTTATATCAAGAATCCATGAGATATTTGGATGTCGCAGAAAAAAGTGAACCACCTATTGGTGGTGACATGACCAATACATTTTCTTTTCGTGCCAATTTTTTTGCCAAATCCGCTGCATACGGAATCGCCTACCAAAACTGCATTGCTCGCAACAAGTGATAGGAGATTCTCATGGGCAAAGTGTTGATTCCACTTCTCATCCTGATTGTTGTCGCCGGCAGAGTTCTTATCCGATGGCACATGGGATGGAAAGAGCCAAAATAGTTCACCCCACCGACTCAAAACGACCTCGCACTCGTTGAGAGTCAGGAGCCCGTCCCCTCACCAGTTTTGCGAAACTGGTGAGGGATTTTGTTTACCCCGTAGTGAGCTCTGCTCTACTACAGGGTTTTGTCAAAAACTTATTCTTATCCCTCATACACTAAAATTGCGCACGTGCGCAATTCTAGTGTATGAAAGATTATTCGGGTTAATTGCAAATATATGAAGATTTGATATAATGCAAAGTATGAAAAATACCATCTCATTTAAAATTTTAAAAGAGGGGAAACATTATACAGCTTCTGCCGTCGGGTTTTTCATTGTAACTCAAGGAAAAACTCTTGATGAACTTTCTAAAAATATACGAGAGGCGACAGAACTCTATTTTGAAGACCACAAAACAAAATCCAAAAAGAATTTCAATTCCATTTCTCTGAACTTGCCTCTTTATGCCTAGACTTCGCGATATTTCAGGAAGAAAACTTGTAAAAATATTTGAAAACTTTGGTTTTGAAGTTATTGGTCAAAAGGGCAGTCACATCAAAATGAGTCGCGCTGACCAAATTCTTGTTATTCCGAACCACAAATCTATTGCGAAAGGAACATTGAAAGAAATATACTCCCAAGCCAGTGAATTTATTTCTGAACCAGAACTAAAAAAGATTTTCTATACTTAAATTTAGTTTTCAAAAAATTAAAATCAAAAAACTGCTCACCCGAGCAGTTTTTTGATTTGTGAAAGGAGATTGACAAGATTTTGATTCTAAGTAATATATATTTCGAAAACCAGTTCCTATTTGGAGGCAAACATGGAAGAGCAATTAGCTGAAGCAACCCGATTGAATGATGAAGCTGAAAAATTATTTGATCGGATTCTTCAACAACAGGCACGAGGGAACGATGCTCTGTATCTGACAGGACGCATCGATTCTCTCTGGTCAGAACTCAAACATTCTCGGGAAAAAGCTGGTCGACCAAAACCAAAGTAATGTAGCACCTCGCAACTCACTAAACCCACACTCGTCAAGAGACGGGAGCCCGTCCTCTCACCAGTTTTTGCAACTTGCAAAAACTGGTGAGGGGGTTTTGTTTTACAGTAAAAGTGTTGCAAATAAAAATATTCTCTGCTAGTATCTTTCTATTATTATGGCGACGAAAGCAACCACAAAGGAAGTCAAAATAAAAAAACCTGCGACGAAAAAAGCAGTAACAAAAAAAGTTACTGTCAAAATTGTTACCAAACCGAAAGTAGCCAAAGTGACCACTAAAGCCGAACCGACCTCCAAACTGCGCATCAAGGTTCAGGCCTACGAGTACAAAATTTTGGATGTCTCGGTCAAACAAATTATAGACACGGCTATCCGTTACGACGCTGTGGTCCAGGGACCTATTCCTCTGCCGACGGAAATTAAAAAATACACCGTCAACCGCTCGGCTTTCATTTACAAAAACTCCCGCGAGCAGTTTGAAATGCGCATCCATAAGCGACTGATTGATATTTTAAATCCAACTCCAAAAATAATGGAAGCATTGACTAACATGTCGCTTCCATCTGGTGTCAATATTGACGTGAAAATAATATAGAACTTCCAAATCTGGCGAAATCCTCGTTCCCAATTTGAAAATGCTCGTCATCTTATACACATAAGGCTCCTCGCCTTTTCAAATTCTCACGTCGGATTTCATCCAGATTGTGAAAGTTCTAGAAATCCGTAAAAATGGTTTTTTATTTGCAAAAATTTTAGATTAGTGTATAAAGGTCTCAGGAGGAGACATGGTACCACCTTTGGAAACGCAAAAGAAAAGAGACAAAGCTCCGTTCCGACGGTCGGCTGATGATCAGAGTTTTTCATACGAAAAGCAAAGGGAAAAAGCTTCCACATTACAAACTCAAGTGTGGTTGTTGCAATGAAGAATTAGAGGTCTTTTACGATGAGGACAACCTCGAAATCAATGGAGTGAATGGTTCTGTCAAAAACTGGCGTGAGGTTTTATTGCCATTGCTTGGCATTAAAGATACTGAGACTGAATTTAGAGAGACTAATCCTCTGAAACATCTCAGGAAAAAATATTCTCACGTAGGAAATTAGTAAACGGCTCGGATTATCAGAAAAGTCCGAGCCGCTTTTTGTACTTGAACAAAAAAGTAATATCTGCTACTCTAGTGCAATCGCCTAATGGCTATTTTTTTATAACCTTTTTACTTTAGATTCGGATGCATTTCGAGGCGCGAGCTTTGTTTGCGACCAAGCTGTAGTAAACTACTGCGCGTGGAAAAAACAAAGCGAAGCAACAAAGAAAGGCGCCAAATATAAATTAAAAATATGAAATTTATTCTTGGAACAAAAACTAATATGACCCAAATTTTTGATGAAGCGGGGATGGTTCACCCGGTTACTGTTTTGAAAGCGGGACCTTTGACAGTAACTGCTGTTAAAACGGTTTCCGGTAAAGACGGCTACAACGCTGTCCAAGTCGGTTTTGGTTCTCACGCAGAGAAAAATATTACTAAACCGGTTAAAGGACAGATGAAAGGCGGTAACTATATGTATCTCCGCGAGTTTCGTACAAGTACAGAGGAAACTCCTATGTATACTGTCGGTGATAATATTGATTTGTCTACATTTTCTTCGGGTGACAAAGTAACTGTTTCGGCCATCTCCAAAGGCAAAGGTTTTCAAGGTGTGGTTAAGCGCCACGGCTTTCACGGCGGCCCTCGTTCGCACGGACAGAAACATTCCGAACGCGAACCGGGTTCTATCGGCGGAGGTGGGCGAGACGGTGGTCGCGTGGCCAAAGGCAAACGCATGGCTGGTCGGATGGGCGAAGACAGAATCACTTCAAAAGGTTTGACAGTTGTCGCAGTCAGTCCGGAAACAGGAGAACTTTTTATCCGAGGAGCGGTGCCGGGAAGAAGGGGAACATTAGTAGAAGTTAAAAGCGAAAAGTAGAAAGTTAAAAGAAATTCAGGTGTATTTAACTTTTAACCTTTAACTTTTTAACTAATTATCATGGATACACTACAAGCAAAAATTTATAATCAGAAAGGCAAAGAGACTGGAACAGTTAAACTTCCGGAAACTGTTTTCGGTTTGAAATGGAACGCCGACTTGGTTCATCAAGTTGTAACAAGTATGGAGTCTTCCGCTCGCGCTCCTGTTGCCCATACTAAAGGCCGGGGCGATGTTCGCGGTGGAGGCAAGAAACCGTGGCAGCAAAAAGGCACCGGTCGGGCAAGACATGGTTCCATCCGTTCTCCTTTGTGGAGACACGGAGGCATTACAGGCGGTCCGACTAAAGAAAAAAATTTTGAAAGAAAAGTAAACAAAAAAATGAAAGCCAAAGCCCTTTACACCGTTCTTTCCAAGAAATTTAAAGACAATGAAATCACTTTTGTTGATGAAATCAAACTTCCGGGAATAAAGACAAAACTGGCAAAGGAAATTATGGATTCGCTTTTTGCGGAAGCTTCAAAAAAGAAAAGCAACGCAATTTTGCTTTCCATTCCGTCAAAAGATAAAAATGTTGAAAAAAGTTTTCACAATTTCAGCAATGTAAAAGTTGATGAAATCCGCAATATGAGTCCTTTGGATATTTTAAAATACAAATATGTAGTCATCACTAATCCTGATAGAGGATTGGCGATGATAGTGAACAAGTTAAAAGTTAAAGGTGAAAAGTAATGCATCATTTTGACCTTCGACTTTTAACTTTTAACTAAAAATTATGAATAATTTTTTTAACATCCTCATACGACCTCACATTACCGAGAAAGCCACAGTATCGGCAGAAAAGTCCGTTTATGTTTTTGTCGTTAATCCCAAATCTACAAAAAATAGTATAGAAAAAGCATTTATGGAAAAATACAAAATCTCTCCGACAAAAATCACCACGGTAACAATTCCGGCAAAGCAAGTGGTCGTTCGCAATAAAGCGGGAAAGAAATCCGGATACAAAAAAGCTTATGTGTACCTAAAGCGAGGGACTAAACTTGAGACATTGTAACGCACCAATCCACGAATGACACTAATGCCGCGAATAAATAAAAAACTATGAAAACCTACAAACCAAGAACAAAATCACGCAGACAAATGACAACCATTTCCTTTGGCGATTTTGTAACGACCAGTGAGCCGGAGAAATCTCTGACACACGGTTTCCGTCGTCAAATGGGACGAAATCATCACGGCAAAATTACTACTCGCCACAAAGGCGGCGGAGTTAAGCGTCTGTATCGAGATGTTGATTTTAAGTATGACAAAATAAATATTCCGTACACGATTAAGACAATAGAATACGACCCGAATCGCACGGGATTTATCGGTCTTGCTCAGTATCGCGATGGCGAGAAACGATACGTCCTTTTGTCAAAGCAGGTCAAGGTTGGTGATGTTATGGTGACATCTGAAACTGCAGAACCAAAAATCGGCAATCGCCTGCCTTTGAAAAATATTTCTGTCGGCACGTTTGTATATAACGTGGAGGTCAAGCCGCAGGGTGGCGCAAAACTTGCCCGTTCTGCCGGGAACTTTATAGAAGTGGTGGCAAAGGACGCCGGATATGTTGATATCAAACTACCGTCAACTGAAATCCGCAAAGTACTAGAGACCTGCTGGGCAAGTATAGGCGACGTTTCAAATGAAGAAAATCGGCTGGTCAATCTGGGCAAAGCCGGCCGTTCGCGATGGCTTGGTATTCGCCCGACAGTTCGCGGTACTGCTATGAACCCGGTTGACCATCCGCACGGAGGAGGCGAGGGCCGCCAAGGTCGCGGTCGGCGCCGAGCCATTTCCATTTACGGTAAACCGACAGGCAAAGGCCAAAAATCCCGCACGCCGAAAAAATATTCAAATAAATTTATTGTTAGTCGTCGCAAAGTTGGGAAAAGATAATAAAAAACAAACGGTCTCGCAACTGCGGGCCGTTTTAATACAAACACTTCTCTTTTTTGTTAAGACCTGATTCGTTTGTACGCGAAATGAATCGTGAAGCCTAGAAATACATACCACATCATCACGATTGACGCGTGTACAACGATCATAAAGATCTCATACTCATCGTTTGGATGTTCAAAGCGCGCATAACCAGAACGGACTCGGCTGTCCAAAATGGCTACAAGGTGGCTTGCTGGCCAAAAGGCTACTTCAAAAAGATCAGTGCCCCATCCATGTCCACCGCCACTAAAAACTAGTCCTACAGTGAAGATGGTAAGAGCTAAACTAGCTGACACTAACAATGTCTTTTTCATATGAACTCCTCTAAGTAGAGTATACACGAGTAGGATTGACATGTAAAACTATTTTGTATAATATGTAGCCCAAGTAAAGCCCCAGTCTTTACAAAATTTTGTTTGCGGTATAGGTTAAGTTAATACCACTAACAATGTGGTTTTTCATTTGTAAGTTATGGGATTTGTATTTACTTTACGAACTTTATAACTTTACGAACTTTATAACTTCATGAGCCGGTCATCCAAAAAAGGTCCATACGTTGACCCGCGAGTCCTCAAAAAAATTGAGGGCAGAAAACCCTTGGAGACAGGGGTTATTAAAACATGGTCGAGAGCATGCGTCATATCGCCGGAAATGGTCGGGTTTATTTTCGGCGTGCACAACGGCAAAACTCATATTGAAGTTTTGATTTCCGAAGATATGGTCGGGCATCGTTTGGGCGAATTCTCTCCGACAAAGAAATTTATAAAACACGGAGGAAGAATACAAAAAGAGCAGGAACAAAAAGCTAAAGAGTCCGAAATCGCCGCGGCTCAAGCGGCAAAGGCTACAGCGGAAACTACCGGAGCAAAAAAATGACACACCAATCTACCAATGACACTAATGCCACAAATAAATAAAATCAAGAATTCATTCGCGGTATTCGTGATATTCGCGGATTAGCGAGTACACAATTATGAAACCCATTCACGCAACATTATCAAATTTTCGCCAGGCACCGCGCAAAATGCGTATGGTGGCAAACGCCGTGCGCGGTAAAAAAGTTTCCAATGCCTTGGTCAATCTGGATTTTATGGCAAAAAAGGCTTCACTGCCGATAAAAAATCTAATTTCTTCAGCTGTGGCAAATGCCAAAGTCCTGGACATTCCGACAGAAAATCTTTTTGTCAAAACTATCAAAGTGGATAGCGGTAAAATTTTATACAGACGACGCCCGGCGGCGCGCGGCAGCGCTAATCCGATACGAAAGAGAACGAGCAGGATTTTCGTCGAATTATCGACTCAAGTTAAAGGTGAAAAGTTAAAGGTTAAAGACAAATCCAAAAAATAAAAATATAAATTTATGTTTACTTTTAACTTTCCACTTTTAACTTTTAACTAATATCATGACTCATATCGTTCATCCATACTCACATCGCCTAGGCATCATACGAGACTGGAAGTCTCGCTGGTTTGGGGTGAAAAATAAATACAAGGAATTTTTGAAAAGCGACGTTTTGTTGCGCGGATACTTGGAAAAGAAACTCCGCGGAAACTACGTTTCCAATATAGAAATGGAGCGAGGTGAAAAAATTCTCCGCATTATTATTGAAACATCCCGTCCGGGAATGATTATCGGTCGTTCTGGAGATGGCGCGGTTAAATTGAAAAATGATATTTTAAAATTTCTTGCAAAAAATAAGCTTTCTTCCGGCGGTCCCGCCACTGCTACCCGCGCTACGCCGAAGGCTTCGGCGAGGCGAGAAGCTAAGACGGGCGAGGAAGTCAAAGTGGATATAAAAGAAATACGTTCTCCGGAATCCAACGCCGCCATTGTGGCCCAGATGATTGGAGATGGTCTGGAAAAGAGACTGCCTTTTCGGCGGGTAGTCAAACAAATGCTGGAAAAAGTTATGGCTAATCGTGATGTCAAAGGCGTCAGAATCATTCTTTCAGGCATTCTCGGAGGGAATTCAATGGCTCGGACAGAGATGATAAAAAAAGGTCGAGTTCCCCTTCAAACATTTCGGGCAGATGTTGATTATGCTCAATACACCGCTCGTTTGCCTTTGGGCGCGGTTGGAGTCAAAGTCTGGATTTATAAAGGGGAAGTTTTTAGTAAGAAATAGACGGAACTTCCAAATTATGACCAATCTCATCGTCTAAAATCCTCGCATAATCCTCACCGTACGACTAGTACGCCTCGGATTCTGACTCAGATTTTATACGCGACCTTGGCCAAATTTGAAAGTTTGTGGTAACGTAACAAACATGCTTTTGCCAAAAAAAGTAAAATACAGAAAATGGCAAACTTTTAGAAAAAACGCCGAAAAAATCGGGGTGGCTTCGCGCGGAACGACAATTTCGTTCGGCTCGCATGCCCTGAAAGCTTTAGAAGGTGCGCGTATTATGTCAAATCAGATTGAGGCGGCAAGAAAAGCTCTTTCGCGGGCTCTAGGAAAAACAGGTAAAATCTGGATACGAATTTTTCCAGATATGCCCTTGACTAAAAAGCCGGCCGAGGTCAAGCTTGGTAAGGGAAAGGGCGACTTGTTTGGCTACTGCGCTCCGGTCAAACCCGGGCGGATTCTTTTTGAAGTTGACGGGGTGACTGACGCTATTGCTCGCGAAGCACTGCGAAAAGCCGGGACCAAATTGCCGTTGAAAACCAAGATTATAGGACACTAAAAATGTAAACTGTAAAAATCAAAATGAAAAATTACAATTCAAAATTAAAAATGATGAATTCCAAAACTTTGCATTTTGCACTACCATTTTGATATTTACATTTTAAATTATATTTATGAAAAATCCCACAAAAAATCTAACCGGCAAAAATACGAAAGAACTCTGGACTCTTTTGGCAGAAAAGCGACTAGCCTTGCGGAATTTTAGATTTGCCGTATCCGGAAGCAATGCCCGCAATGTTAAAGAGGGAAAAACTTTACGCAAAGAAATCGCCAGAGTATTAACTGTAATGAATCAAAAATAGAAAATTATGGAAACTGAAAAAACAAAAAGTAATAACAAAACCCTCTCCGGCATCGTTGTTTCCGATAAAATGAAAGACACCGTCGTGGTTAAAGTCAGTCGCTTTGTCAAACATCCAAAATACGGCAAGTATGTTTCCATAGATAAAAAGTTCAAAGCCGACGACAAAGGAAATACTAAAAAGATCGGCGATAAAGTAACCATAGAGGAGTGCAGACCGCTTTCCAAAGACAAACATTTCAGGATAGTAACAAGTTAAAAGTTAAAGGTTAAAAGTAAAATTAAAAACATAAATTCGTATCAACTTTCACACTTTTGACCTTTAACTTTTAACTAAAATTCCATGATTCAACCGCGCTCAATAGTTAAAATAGCCGACAACACCGGAGCCAAAATTGGCCGGGTATTCAAGGTGCTGGGAAGCTCAAAGAAACGTTACGCAAGTATCGGTGAACTCGTGATCCTCTCTGTTCAAAAAGCGGAACCAAGGAAAGGGGCAAAAAAGAAAGATGTTTTGTATGCTGTAGTTGTCAGACAGAGAGCTCCTTTCCGCAGGAAAGACGGCTCATACCTGCGTTTTGATGAAAATGCCGTGGTCATAGTTCTCAAAGACAAAAAAGAACCTGTGGCCGGTCGTATCTTCGGACCTATTCCTAGAGAGATTGGAGAAGTGGGGTATCAAAAGATTATTAGCTTGGCGCCAGAAGTCGTTTAGCGCACTAATCTACGAATCAACACGAAGGCCACGAATAGAATTTATTAGTGCGATTAGTGAGTCATTAGTAGATTAGTGCGAAAATTATGAAAATAAAAAAAGACGACAAAGTAATAATTCTCACCGGCAAAGACAAGGGCAAAACAGGCACCGTTATTAAATCACTGCCAAAAGAAAACAAAATCATCGTTTCAGGTGTTAATGTTTTAAAACGTCATCAGAAACCAAGAAAGAGCGGAGAGAAAGGTCAAATTATAGATAAGACGATGCCGATTGACGCATCAAATGTCAGAAAAGTTAAAAGTTAAAAGCGGATGCATTGACGTTTAACTTTTCACTTTTAACTTTTAACTTTTAACTTTTAACTAAACATTATGAAATCAATCAAAGAAAAAATAAAAGAAGCCTTTGATGTTCTGAAGGAAGAATTTGGCTACAAGAATCCAATGCAAGCGCCAAAAATTGAGAAAGTCGTCGTTTCTTCCGGTGTTGGAAAACAAAAAGACAAAAAGAAACTTGACCTTATCGAAGACCGCCTCTCCAAAATTACCGGACAGAAGCCGATACGCAAAGGGGCAAAGATTTCCATCGCCGCTTTCAAAGTGCGAGAAGGAGATACTGTTGGGATGCAGGTCACTTTGCGAGGACAAAGGATGTACGATTTTCTTGATCGCTTGGTTAATATTGCTCTGCCTCGGACAAAAGATTTTCGAGGACTATCCGGAAATGCCATTGATGAAATGGGAAACTTCTCTCTCGGTATTCGTGAAAATACCATTTTCCCTGAAAGCTCTGACGAAGATTTGAAAGATGTCTTCGGTCTGGCAGTGACACTCGTATCTACCGCAAAAAATAAAAAAGAAGGCATGACTTTCTTTGAACTCCTGGGCGTTCCCTTTAAAAAGGAAGAAGAAAAGAAAAAGAGATAAATATAACCCTCCTGATCTCCCCTTGTCAGGGGAGGAAAAATTCACCTCACCCCTTGCTTCCCCCTCTCCATTTTTTAAAAATGGAGAGAAGCTGGGTAGAGGGAATCCCCCTGACAAAGGGGATTAAGGGGTTTATATTTTTCAAATTTGATGTATACTATATACATGGACCCAAACGATTCCGGCGTAAGCTTCGAAGAAGACAAATGGAAGACACAAGTTCCTTCTTTTGCCGACGAGACTCCGAAGATGGTCAAGCTAGTGATGAAAATCTCCGGCGGAGCGATCACAGACCAGCGGCAGGCAGAGTATGTGCTTTTGGGATTTGCAGTTATCGCAATAATTATTTCTATATTTTTATTTTTTAGCGGCGGCAGTTCAAATGATGCGGACTTGCAACTGCAAAAACTGTATCCACCGGGTTCGTCTGTCCTAAGATGATTTATATTTATGAAATTATCTAAAGATTCACAAAACGGCTTTACTTTAATAGAACTTCTGGTAGTGGTGGCGATTATCGGCATACTTTCAAGTGTTGTTTTAGCCAGCTTAAACTCCGCCAGAGCAAAAGCCCGCGACGCAAAAAGAGCTTCCGATGTACATCAGCTTAAAACTGCGCTGGAATTTTATTACAATGACAACGGCTTTTATCCGTCAATAGTGGAGAACAATAGCGGGGTTGATGTTGCCCAACTTCAAATTGTAGGATCTCTTGCTCCCTATCTTAAACAAGTACCTGATGACCCGCTTGGAGCAAGTCAAGCTTGGCAGTATGTTAGAGGACCAGCCGGTAATAATTCTTACGGCTTGTGGATTTATTATGAAAAGACGAGCGCCAGATGTGGCAGTGGAGTTAACTTTAATCCTGGATGGTGGGGTATCGGCTCAAATATGTGTCCGTTTTAGGTCTTTGCTCAACTTGAAATATCATCCTGCTAACTTGACTAGATCGTCGGCAGAAATTTTAGAATCACGCAAAATCTTTTTCAAAAGTCCTCGCCCTATTATTTTATGATTTGGAATAGTAATGGTATCCATATTCTCGTGGCGCATTCTAATATGACTGCCCTTTTGTCTAACGATAAAATATCCAGCCTTTTCAAAAATTTTTACCAGTTCTTTGGCTGATAAAATGGGAAGCTTTGGCATATATAAAAATTATACAGAAATAGTGTGCAAACTAATTTCAAGAGGACGGTACCATTTTAGAATTTCAAGATTTTCTTTTTCTTCCAAACAAAGCTCTATTACTTCACGAATATTATTTAAAGCTTTATCCAGGGTTTTGGCTTGGGAATAACAACCCTTAAAAAGCGGACATTCAACAACATAAAACCCATCTTCGTCTTTTTCAACGAAAACAGGGAACTGCTTATTTTTTGCTGTTATTTTTGCCTTCTTTTTCATTATACGAATTATACTAAACTTAAACTTTAAGCACAAGCATTGAGTTTATACACAAGTTTGCTTGTCCACAAAAATTTGATGTATAATAGTGCATGGATAACGATTCCGGCGTAAGCTTCGAAGAAGACAAATGGAAGACACAAGTTCCATCTTTTGCCGACGAAACTCCGAAGATGGTCAAGCTAGTGATGAAGATTTCCGGCGGAGCGATTACGGAACAAAGGCAAGCAGAGTATGTGCTTTTTGGATTTGTAATAGTTGCGATCATCACTTCGCTATTTGTATTTTTTAATACAGGAAGTAGCAATAAACAAGATTTGCATACTATATACCAAGAAGATCTCACTCCGACTGCACGAGAAACAATACCAAAAGAAGTTTTAGATACCATACCGAATAAAAAATGAAAAATAAATTTCAAAAAAGTGACGGATTTACACTTATCGAACTTCTAGTCGTGGTAGCTATCATCGGCATACTTTCTTCTGTCGTCTTGGCAAGTTTGAATTCTGCCCGTCAAAAGGGTAAGGTAGCCAAAGCACAAATAGAGTTGCGAACAATTTTACAAGCAATCATTATTGCTCAAGGCGAACAAGGAAGGCCGTTGCTTGTTTTTGCTCCAAATACTAACTGTGGTCAATGTTATTGTGCAGATATAACTTCTGCATCATGTATAAATAATTGGAGAACAGCATTATCTCAGATTCAAGCCGCTACTAACGGGCTAATTTCTGGCATAACAAATATGGAAAGAGACCCCTGGGGAAATCCATATTTTATAGATTCGAATCAAGCTTAGGGTGGAGCCGGAGCATGTGCGAACGTCGACACCTTTGGTGTCTATGGGCAGAACATACCCGGAGTTTCACCTATCCCCTTGAGTCCCACATGTCCGTAAAGTTGACTAATTGCGCTTATTTTGCTATTATCAAATAAGCCTGAAAGTAGCTTGATCTGTGTTTCTCCTTAAGGTTTTTCAATAAAGTTTTAAGAAAAAATACACGATATTAGCTAGATAAGGCGGTATTTTATTTATGGCCAAAACATCAGTTAAAGCTCGGGCTTTGAAGAAACCGAAATTTGGCACTCGGGCTACAAACCGTTGCTTTAAGTGTGGTCGTGGTCGTGGATTTATGAGAGACTTTGGTCTCTGCAGAATCTGTTTTCGTGAATTGGCCAATGAAGGAAAGATACCGGGAGTGAAGAAATCAAGCTGGTAAAAAAAGTATGCACGACCCAATCGCAGATATGATTGTCAGAATAAAGAATGCTTCCGATTCAAAGAAAGAATCAGTAGTTTTTCCGTATTCAAAACTGAAATCAGCCATTTTGGATGTTCTTGTCAAACATAAGTTTATAAAATCTTTCAGCAAGAAAGGCAAGAAAGTAGTAAAGTGGATTGAAGCCGTTTTGCTGTATGAAGATGGGGCTGGTTCGACAGGCTCACCACAGGCAAAAATCCAAGGTCTTTCTCGTGTGTCCAAAACTTCAAAAAGAATTTATAACAAAGCAAAAAATATGAGAAGGGTCAAAAGTGGTTTTGGTTCGCTTATTCTTTCCACACCGAAAGGCATTATGACAGACAGAGAAGCAAAAGAAGCAAACGTTGGAGGGGAAGCACTTTTTAAGGTTTGGTAATAACTTTTTAACTTTCTACTTTTAACTTTTAACTAAATCCATGTCTCGTATAGGCAAAAAAGTGATAACAATCCCGGAAAAAACAGAAACATCATATTCTGAAGGAATTTTTGCCGTTAAGGGACCGCTTGGAACTCTGACCAAAAAATTCAAACCTGAAATTGAAATTACTATCGGCCAGAGCGAAATTAATCTTGCGCCAAAGAATATGACTTTGGAGAACAAGGCTCTGTGGGGGACATACGCTTCTCATATTACGAATATGATTTCCGGTGTAAACACTCCGTATGCCAAGAAACTGATTATTGAAGGTATCGGCTATAAATCGGAAGTCAAAGATAATTTTATTAAATTTTCTCTCGGCTTCTCACATCCGGTCAATGTTTCTATTCCGGAAGGTCTGAAGGTGACAGTAGAAAAAAATATCATTACTATTAGTGGGCTTGATAAGGAATTGGTCAGTGGATTTGCGGCAAATATCCGACGGCTGAAAGTCCCCGAACCTTACAAAGGCAAAGGTATCAGATATGAAGGCGAGGTGGTTAAGCGTAAACAAGGCAAGAAAACAGCCTAAACTTCCAAATTATGACTAATTTTTTGTCGCCAGCTCCGTTTGCTCCACGCGCAGTACTTCTTGTACAGCTTGGTCGCAGTACTCGCTGGCGCCTCGAAATTAGCCAAATTTGAAAGTTTAGGTACCATGTTGATATGAAATCAAGTAAAGTAAAAAAGGAAAAAAGAAACAGGCGGCACGCGCGAATTCGCGCAAAAATTTCCGGCACCAAAGACTTGCCGCGCCTGTCGGTTTTTAAATCAAACAAAAATATCTCGGCTCAGATTATTGATGACGACAAAGCCAAAACCCTGGTTTCCGCTCATTTGCGAGAAGTTAAGGGCAAAACAATGATGGAAAAATCGGCAAAGGTCGGCGAGATTATTGCAGAGAAAGCTCTGGCCAAAAAAATCAAAACGGTGGTTTTTGACCGCGGAGGATTTATTTACACGGGAAATGTAAAAGCTTTGGCCGATGGAGCCAGGAAGGGAGGACTGCAATTCTAAATTTCTAATTATTCTAATTAACCTAATTTCTAAATAAACCCCAATGACCAATAACCAAGTACAAACAAATACCACTTTGAATCGGTTGGGATTTGGATATGGTTCATTATTTAGGTCAATTA
>JACQNQ010000007.1 GCA_016202965.1 Candidatus Zambryskiibacteriota bacterium
CAGGTGCGAGCCAAAGATTTCTTTGGCACAGACCTTTTTCGCAAAAAGGTCTGAATCAGAAGCAATTTTGTCCAAGGATTGAGCGTCTTTTAGCCAGTTTATGCGTCGTGCCACTTTTCTCAGCGGTTTTAATTTTTGTTTTCGTCTGCCAACTCGATAATTCTGCCTTGCACGGATAAAGAGAACATTATATAATCAAATACACATATGGAAGGAATAAAACTTACATCGCCAGAGGAAGAAAGTCACCAAGAAGTATTGCGTAAAAATCGTGTACTGCTTGAAGCGGAAGCCAAAAGAGGTATTGATAGTGCGGCTAAGCTGATTAAGAAAACAGTTACTCCGGGAGAGCTGGAAAATGCCGCATGGGTTGCTAAAAGAGAGAATCCTCGGAAGGATAGGCAGTCCAGCAATATTTAATGTCATTTGCCTTTTTTGGTTTTTTATAGTAGCTTGTAGAAACTATGTCACAAGATAGATTAATACCGCTACGAGATAAAGTCTCTGGGGATGTTTACTGGACATCTAAAAATAAGAAGAAAGTTGAGCGTAAAATAGAGCTTAAAAAATACAGCAAGCAACTGCGCAAGCGAGTGATCTTCAAAGAAGAGAAGTCTCCATTGAAAGGACTGAATAAATAACAAAAATTCGCCCAAAAGGCGAATTTTTGTTATAGTGTGAAAACTTGGGCTTGTAGTTTCAATGGTAAAACATCGCTCTCCAAAAGCGAGGTTCCGCGTTCGAGTCGCGGCGAGCCCGCCGATTCCTCCATCTCCTTACAGGAGCAGTACACCTTTCACATTTTGATTACAAAACGCTCAAGGTCTTGCGAAGTGATAACATCACTTCTCACCCGCAAAAATAAAAAAATACACCCACGCGCAATGAAGCGCGTGGGGGATTCCATAACGAAAGAATCACTTTCTCAAAATTATCGGTATGAAAATCTGTGCGCCGATAATCGCCAAAATCGCGAGGATTATTAGCGCGCAAGGAACAAAATTCGTTATCTTTGGTTTGGACGGAGACATGTGTATGTACTGCCCTTTCCAACGAATAATCGGTTCTTTCATATAGTCCTCCTGCTTATATTTTTACTGATGTGTAAAAAAATGTCAATTCGTTTTCCAATCTTTTTTACTTGTTCCGGTTTGAACCACTTGATGCGCTTGTTTCGTTTGAACCACGTCATCTGTCGCTTGGCGTAGCGCCAGATTTCTGTTTTCAATTTTTGAACAAATTCGCTTCGTGAAATTTTCTTCTGCAGAAATTCAGCAAGATATCTATATTCCAAACCGAGAGAGCGCATTCGTTTCCATGAGAGTCCTTGCTTATGCAGATTTTGTGCTTCTTTAATCATCCCATCTCTAATTCGCGCGAATAAGCGAATATGAATTCTCTTTTTTAAATCTTTGTCTGGAAGTCGGAGTCCAATTTGTAAAAATCGGTAAGGGTTTCTATTTGGACGATATATCGGTGGTATTGAGCCTAGAACGGTGGCGATTTCAATGGCTCGTATCAGTCGGATAGGATTTTTGGCGTCAATATTTTTTGCTCGTCTCCAGTCGAGTTTTTTAAGTATTGCAAAAAGTTCTTTCACGCTCTTCTTTTCAAGTTTTTTACGCAATTTTATATTCGGTGGCACTTCCGGCACAACGACATTATCCACGATTGATTGAATGTAAAATCCCGTTCCGCCGCATATTATAGGTAATTTCCTGCGGGAAATAATACCCACAATTTTCTTTTCCGTTTGTTTTTTCCACTCGGCTACACTAAAAAACTTTGCTTGTGGTGAGCGAAGTCGAACCAGCGAGATAATATCCAACATATGATGAGGCACGCCCCTCATCTCCCTTTTTGTGATTTTGCCCGTTCCAATATTAAGTTTTTTATAGACTTGTCTTGAATCAGCAGAAATAACCTCGCCGTTGTAAATTTTTCCAAGCTTTACTGCTAAGTCTGATTTTCCTGTGGCAGTTGGACCAAGGATTACAAGGATTTTATCCTTGTTTTTCTTTGATTCTGGTGTCATTTTAGGTTATTATATATGATACGCCGGGATGGCGGAATTGGTAGACGCACACGACTCAAAATCGTGCGGAGCAATCCATTGAGAGTTCAATTCTCTCTCCCGGCACCAGATAATACTTTCCCGATTTTTGGGGGAGGTTGCCTCGCCGCTTCGCGGCTCGACTTGGTGGCTTTGCGCAAGGCGCAAAGCCGCATAATCCCACGGCGCAGAAAACGAAAAGGAAGCGGACTGTATATC
>JACQNQ010000009.1 GCA_016202965.1 Candidatus Zambryskiibacteriota bacterium
AATAAAAGAGTCGCCTGACAATCTGACACAACTTTTTCCAAAACGCCAGCGTCTTTTAGACTATCCTCCGCCACCTCTTCGGTGAGTAACGCGGCTTTTTTTCTGAACCAATCTTCAATTTCAGATAATCGCTTTGATATTTGGTAATAGTTCTGAAAATGTTTAAAACCACCCTTAACATTCGGCAGTAGTTTTCGTTTGACTTCTCTCTGCCACTTAAAATACGAGATACTAATTCTACTCTTCCATTGCTTATAAGCACCGTCCACACCAGAGAGAAGTCCGACCGTCTCCTTAAATGGCAGAGTTGAAAACTGTCTATATTGGTGTTCTTTTTCCTTGTACTCCTTCGCAATCAAAGCGGCTTCGCTAAAAATTTCCTTTTTATTTTTGATTTTAGAAGCATCTTCGTTCCACCAGTTTTCAGGTAATTTTGTAACTCTAGAAATAGCATCTAATGCGGGAGTGAGGCTTGATAAATCATCATATGTGAAACCTTTAATCGGCAGAAGTTTTTTGAGTCGTTTAACTATTTCCTCAATATCTTTAAAACTTTTAGTTAGGAATTTCAGGTCTGCCTCAATCTGTTCTTGGAGTTGGATATTATAATCAAGATGGGTAAATCCTCGCCAAGCATGAGAATTTCTTAAATCAAACAATTCTGACATTTGAGCAACCCCGATCAATGCTTCCAAGCAGGCTGAAAGTTCTTCTTTTGGTACTTCAAGAATATTTTCCCACGGGAGCGTACCTCTTATGTCCGGGGCTTTTTGTAGCTTTGCAAATCTTCCAATCGCACGAAATACTGAAATTCCTAAAGGACTAATAGGTGTATGTAGTGATATAACATACTCATTTAGTTGTTCTCTTGTTCGGCGCAACGCCTCTAGCTCTTCCTCCAAGGGGCCAGTACTATTGTAATCATCTGACTCAAGCGTGCTTTTAAGCTCCTCAATAATTTTCACTTTGCCTGCTTTTGTGCCGTGTGCCTCAAGGCAAAATTGTCCAAGTCCCTCTTTCTTCAATCTATTGAAAACGACATTTAATGCGGCCATTTTTGCGCTTACGAATAAAACTTTTTTGCCCTTACCCAAAGCGTCTGCAATGATATTGCTGATTGTTTGACTTTTACCCGTTCCAGGAGGCCCGTGTATAACCAAGTGCCTTCCCTTTGACGCATAAGTAAGTGCTTTGAGTTGGCTTGAATCTACCGGCAAGGTAGGAACGGGAACAACGTCCGGAGTTTTCAAAGAATCAAGATCTTCTCCTAACGCTTCACTGACTTCTTCCGCACCTTTTATTGCATGGGCAAAAGCGGCAATAAGTTTGTTGGAGCAAGCTTCTTCGGCTAAAAGCTTCAGATCTTGATACAAAACTAATGATTCAAAACTGAAAGTCCCCAGCCATACTTCCTCGGCGACTTGCCATTTCTGCTCGCTGACAGCTCTTTTTATATCCCTGAGTATTGTTTTTAGGGAATCTTGGTCTAACTCCTTCTGATTAAATCCTTCCTGAATTTTGGAGAGGTCAGTTTTGTGCTTTTCTCTAAAATAATAAAGAATAGCCGGATTTATCTGTATTTCTTCGTCTGCCATCCGAAGTCGCAGAGCCACATTTGGACCCTTGTAAACAAATTCGCAAGGCACTAATAAAATCGGACTTACAGAATCTCCCAGTGCATCATCGCTCCATCGGATAACCCCAAAAGCAGCGTAGAGAGTTACTACCCCGCGCTCTTCAACTGTAGTCCGGCTCTTCTCATATATTCTGCGCAGTTTTCGTTTTAGATCTGCGGGAGTATTGATTTCTACCTCAACATCACCTTCCTCTATTTTGTAAACCTCTTTCTCCTCATCAGTTTCATCCTGATTAAATAAATCATTCTCCACTCTCTTTTTAACTTTCTTAACCAGCGGCATATGTAGCTCGTTTGAATCTATAGCCAGTTGCTGAAACAACGTAAAGGCATCGGGGCTCTTTATTTTAAATTTAGCAGCCCTAGCTCTGTTTAAGCCCAAAAGCGGATTGGACTTGCTCATGTCTAAAAGTTTTTCCTGCCACCGCTTAAGTTGGGTGCGTATTTTTTCTACGTCAAATTTCGTCATAAAACTATTTTATTAAATCTTTGACCGACACCCCAAGCGCGTCTGCCAGCCTTTCAATATTTTTCAGAGACATATTGCGAACACCCCGCTCAATGCCACTTATATAGGTTGGGTGGACGCCTAAAATCTTCGCCAGATCACCCTGCGATAGTTTCTTGCGTAATCTGATCTCTTTTACGCAATTTCCGAATTTTGCTGAAATATCAGACATAGCTTAATCCACAGTTTAGCACCTATTGCAAGATTTTTCTATATAGAATAAT
>JACQNQ010000008.1 GCA_016202965.1 Candidatus Zambryskiibacteriota bacterium
CCCGTAGCTCAGTCGGTAGAGCAGCTCCCTTTTAAGGAGATGGTCGGAGGTCCGATTCCTCCCGGGCGCACAAGCGAAAATTTTAATCCATATGAAAAAACAAAAAATCAAAACTGTCCACCAATTTGGCAGATATGAATTGATTGGACCTGTAAAGTTGCCACTCAAACTTTCTAACAACAATGGAAAGATAAGCGAGTTTACTCTCTGGTATTTTGCATTTCCTGGTGGACAATACGCTGCTTTAGTAAAGGGGAATCCGTCAAAAGAAAAGAAACCGCTTGTGCGCGTAGAATCTGTTTGTATTTGGGCACACCTCTTTGGTTCACAATATTGTGATTGTGGTTGGCAACTGGAGGAAGCAAAGCGGCGTATTGATGAAGAAAAAAATGGGTTAATTATATTTGCATTTGAACAGCATGGTAAAGCTGTTGGACTAAGAAATCACTTTCTTGTGTATGCCGAAGGTCAGCGCAGAAAACATGAATTGGTAGTAGACGCTTATACTTCACTCGGATTTGATGAAGATTATCGAAAACATTACGGGGATGTGGCGGATATTCTTTGCCATTTCGGATTGAAAGATATTCGGTTAATGTCGAATAATCCGAAACGAATTGCACTTTTGAAAAAAGCCGGAATTTTCGTTGAGCGTGTATCGCACGAAGTTCCTTTGAATACTTACAATAAAACCGAAATGGTTTCGAAGAAAGTAAAGCTTGGACATTTATTAACCCTGAAAAAGGATAATAAACATTTGTCGTAAAATAACTTATTGTCGCAGAAAAACTTAAAGCACGCTGTCATTATAGAATTACAAAGGCAAGTCAAATGCCAAAAAGCCGGGGCCGGTGAAGAGAAGAGAAATTAAAATAATGAGCATTAAAATAGTCAGAAGATTTTGTTCGCGGGAAATTTTGCCGGATTTTTTCTCCGTGTAGTAGTCAAAAATAATAAGAAGAATCGCCACAATGGCGGCTATTTGAGTATAAAGTCCGATGATAAGAAGCAAACTTGAAATGGCGTAAAAAATAGAAAGCCATCTGAACTTTTTGTGGTATCTGGCATATCCGGCGAACAATCTCAAAATGCCGACTGAAAGTCGCAGCAATAACGGAGCGATGAGCCCAAAGGTCAGAAGGGCGGGGAATATGGTTAAAGGATACATAAGTCCAGTATACACTGGACAGTTTAAAGTTAAAAGTGCAAAGTTAAAAGTTAATGCAAAAACAAATAAGAAAGAAAAAAGTAGCAGTTTTACTTCATAATATCCGTAGCGTCCACAATGTCGGCTCCATTTTCCGCACGGCAGACGCGCTGGGTGTGAATAAAATTTATTTATCCGGTTACACTCCGGCGCCTCTGGACAGGTTTAACCGGCCGAGAAAAGACATTACTAAAGTGGCGCTTGGAGCGGAAAAAATTGTTGCCTGGGAGCATACCAAAGATCCAATAGTTTTAATAAGAAAGCTGAAAGAAAGCCATCAAATCATTGCTCTGGAACAAACCGAAAATTCGGTTGATTATAAAAAAGTAAAAGTTTTATACCCCGTTTTGTTTATTATTGGAAACGAAGTGGAAGGAGTTGAAAAAAGTATTTTGAAATTATGCGATATTATCGCCGAAATTCCAATGCGCGGCAAACTTGCCCGAAATCGTCTTCCAGACGACGTCGGGAAAGAATCACTCAATGTTTCCGTGGCTTTTGGAATAGCGCTATCGCGTATAGTAAATATTTAGTACCTGTTCTTTTTACATATACGCCGTGGCGTATATGTAAAAAGAAATTTAAATATATTCAGTATGAAATAGTACTGACTACTTTGCCAAAATTGTCATACAGCACGATGTTCTCACGCTTGCTTTTCCATATCGGCTGATTACGTCTCAAAAACACTCGCCACTCCGGCAGGTAAAAATCCCCATCGTTTTTGTGAGCGTTGACGCATGACGGATAGTTCAGTTTGTTTATAAAGTCCTTGCATTCCACGCTCCATGTTACCGGCATTATGTCGGTTTGGATTTTGCAGCGCGGATAGCTGTCAATATAATCAAAACAACTGTCATTCCAGACATATTTCGGTATTTTGGATAAATCCTCGTCGGACGCTCTCGGACAGATTGAGCTTATATACGGTGTAAATGTTTGGAATTGGGTCAAATAACCGGAGCATTTATTGACTTTGAAACTAGTGCCGTTTGGCGAAAGGCCTGTGGACAGATACAATGTTTCGCCCGGGCGAAGATAAATATCCTCGTCGCTGTTTATCGTATTTGAGAAAAATAAAGGAGTTCCTTTCGGTATAGCGGCACTTTGACCGCTGGCAAGACTTTTTAATGTCCATCCGGTAACCAGAATACTTTTTGTTTGACTGTTATTTGCCTGAATAGTGACATATTCTTGTTCTGGTTTCTCACTTCTGCTTACATATTTCAAAGAAATTAAACCGCTGTATTTTGACACACCGCTATTTGTTATATTTGCGTTTTCAACTTTTCCGCCCGCTCCCGAAGAGCCGGCAGGTTTTTCTGCGACTTCTGTCTTTGATTGAACGACCGGAGATGAAGAAGGAGAAATTGGCCAGACAAGCGACGATTTTTTTGCCCCGCCGGATAAAGCAATGGTTATAAGAGCCAATATGATAATAATGCCTATCCAATGTTCTTTGGTCATCCTTCTATTCTACTACGAAATTATAAAGAATTCTCGTGACATACATTTTTAGAGCAATCTGTCTGAGCGAGCTCGCCCAGCGAACTTCTCGGAAATCAAGAAAACAACCGACTCAGCTCGTAGCCTTCCCGCAAACTCGCTTTGCTCAAACAGTGCTCCAGTCTTACTCCGCCTTCGTCGTTGTTTTCTAATTTCCTGCGAAAGGCTCTAAAAATGTATATCACGAGAAATTTCATTTTTGATGCTTATTGCAAAAATGCGCGCTCCGTCCGCCGATGACTTTTCTTTGAATTACTCCCAGGCATTCTTTTTTCAAACATTTTTCTTTTGTCCGCCTGTAAGCTTTGTGGGTTTTTTGAAACTGGCCTTTCTCTCCGTGGATATTGCGATAATCAGACATAGAATCTCCGCCCATTTTTATTCCGACTTTCAGTATTTTTTTCATCTTTTTCAAAATTTTTTTCATTTCCTCATTTTCCAGACTATTTATCTTGCGTTCCGGATGCACGCCGGCAAGCCATAAAATCTCATCGGAATAAATATTTCCTATGCCGGCAACAATAGTCTGGTCCATAAGCACAGTTTTTATTTTGCTGTTCGGTTTTGTTAGCAGTTGTTTTTTAAAAGTCTTCAAACTTAAATTGTCCAGCGGTTCTGGTCCAAGAATAGAAAGGTCGGTTATTTCATCACGTCTATTTGTTTCAAACAGCATTACTTTGGCAAATTTGCGCATATCGGAGAAGGCCAGATGCTTGCCGTTTGAAAGGGTGAAAACCAAATGAATGAATTTATTAAACGGTTCCTGCAGAAGTCCTTTTTCTGCCGCAACCCACTTCTCTGCCACTTTTGACTTTTGACTCTTAACTTTTAACTTGCTGTACTTTCCATACAAAAGGTGACCTGTCATTTTCATGTGAATAAGAATAGTCTTGCCATCGGAAAGATGAATTAAAATATTTTTTCCGCGACGTTCAGCTAACAGGACTTTCTCTCCAACAACCTCTTTTTTAAAGTATGCAAAGTATTTTTTGTTTTTGATAGTATTTTGCCGTTTGTTTTTTGTGCGCAAATAGTAGTCCGTCCATACGTCTTGTATAGTTAATTTCGGCAGGACTTTATTCAGCCCCGCCACTGTAGTTGTAACTTCTGGTAACTCAGGCACGATAATAAGTTAAAAATTTAAAAATCAAAATGGAAAATGACAATGTAAAGTTAAAAATGATGAATTCCAAAATTTTACATTTTGAATTGTCATTTTGATTTTTGATATTTACATTTTACATTTGTTACGAC
>JACQNQ010000012.1 GCA_016202965.1 Candidatus Zambryskiibacteriota bacterium
AAAAGAGTGATTAAAGATGAACTTTCTATTGATGTTAAAATAAAAGATAAACTTGGCACAAACGAGTACCCGACCTATCATCCGGAAAAAGGCAAAGTAAAGAAAAATGTCACCTATTATCTCTGCGAGTCAAAGTTTGTGGAACTGGGACTGAAAAACTCCGGAGGGCTGGATGACGCCAAATGGTTTAAAATGGGGGACATCCTTGACTTAAATTTTTATAATGATATTCTTCCTCTGGTCACTAAAGCCATAAATATTTTATTAAAAAAATAAAAAGTTAAAAGTAGAAGGTTAAAAAATTACATTTACTTTCAAACCTTTAACTTAATTCATGGATTTCACCGAATTCGAAAAAAAAATAGAAGTAGAATTTTCTGACAAAAGCTTGCTACAACAAGCTTTTGTTCATCGCTCATATATAAATGAAAATAAAAGCTCCGGCTTGGAGCACAACGAGCGTCTGGAGTTTCTCGGCGATGCCGTTTTAGAGCTTGTCATTACTGATTTTTTGTACAAAAAATATCCGGAGAAAGATGAAGGCAGTCTGACCGCCTATCGTTCCAGTTTGGTTAATGCTGACACATGCGCCGGTGTTGCAACTAAGCTTGGAATGGGTGACTACCTACTCCTTTCCAAAGGTGAAAGCAAAGATATTGGCCGGGCTCGACAGTATATTTTAGCTAACGCCCTTGAGGCGCTTATCGGCGCGATTTACATAGACCAAGGATTGGATGTCGCTAAAAATTTTATTGAAAAGCATTTTACCCCGCTTATTGACTCAATCATTTCTGCCGGAACTTTCATAGACGCTAAATCTTTGTTTCAGGAAAAAGCCCAGGAGTTTGACGGTATCACACCAGCTTATAAAACCATCAAAGAAATCGGTCCCGACCACGGCAAAATCTTTACCGTAGGTGTCTATGTCGGACGTGACCTCGTGGCCACAGGTACTGGCGAGTCCAAACAAGACGCTGAACAAAATGCAGCGAAAGAGGCATTGAAAATTAGAGGTTGGAATTAGACACAGAGGTTTTGTATAAAAAATTTAGAGAGCCTCAGGCTCTCTATTTTAGGAAAAAATCAAGGATGTTGGAATTTTTTCACCCTTTGGAGTCATAAGGCAATACTCCTCTTTTTTAAGTCCGTGAAGGATTTTCATTCCTTTACGCAGTGCAGCAACTTTTACGGTTTCCATAGATTCTGCTACCTCTTTCAAGATAGCGAATTCATCTTGGGTTAGGTCAAGTGTAATTCTCACCTTCTTAAATTTGGTCTTTGGCATAATAACCTCCGATGACAGTAAATCACAACCAATGTATTTTTGCAAGCAAGGTTAATTTTCTAAAAAATTTTGATATACTGAACGGGTGAAAAAGAAAATGACCAAAAAAGAAAAAGAAATCCTTAACTCAATCATTCAGGATTATGCAAAAACATGGACATTACTTTTCCAATATGACGAGGGTAAGTTGAAAATACCTCCAAAAAGTAAGTTGCATTTTTGAAGTCACAAACTATGTATCTCAAATCCATTGAGCTCAGCGGTTTCAAATCATTCGCCAAGAAAAGCGAACTTAGTTTCACTTCACCAATTTCGGCTATTGTCGGGCCGAACGGAAGCGGCAAGTCAAACATTGCCGAGGCATTTAGTTTTGTTTTGGGCGAGCAATCCATCAAATCGCTTCGCGGGAAAAAAGGCGAAGATTTGATATGGAACGGTTCAACTGACTCACCGCGAGCGGGGCGAGCCTCGGTCAAAGTCATTTTTGACAACAGTTTGAAAATTTTTCCGCTTGATTATGAAACAGTAACGATTGAGCGCGTGGTCCATCGGGACTCTGTGAACGAGTACATCATTAACGGTTCGCAGGTACGACTGCGTGACGTTGTAGAACTTTTGGCCAGCGCGCATATCGGCGCGTCGGGACATCACATCATTTCTCAAGGCGAAGCGGACAGAATTTTGAATGCGTCAATTAAAGAGCGCAAGAGTATGATAGAAGACGCCCTTGGTCTGAAATTGTATCAATATAAAAAACAGGAAAGCGAACGTAAACTGGAGAAAACCCGCGAAAATATCAAACAAGTAGAATCACTGCGCCGGGAAATAGCTCCTCATTTGAGGTTTCTAAAGCGTCAGGTGGAGAAAGTGGAAAAAAGTTTGGAAATGAAAAAAGAATTGCAGGAAAAAGCTCTGGAGTACTGCAAACGCGAGGACCAATATATCAAACACACTGAAGAAAAATTTAACAAAGAAAAAATCCCACTTTTGGTAAAAGAAAAAGAGTTGGGAAAAGAATTAAATATAGCAAAACAAACACTGGAAAAATCCAAGAATAAAGACGAAAAAATTACCGAACTGATTAACCTTGATAAAAATTTACATGCAATACGCGGAGAGAAAGACGATTTGTTTCGAGAATTTGGTCGGTTAGACGGAGAGCTTGCTTCGCTTATGCGAATGGTCAAAAAGCAAGAGGAGGGGGCTCATTCGGATGCTCACAAAACAGTAACGCTTGCTTCAGTGGAAATGTTGTCAGAGCAGATTGCCGCTAAAATCCGATCTGCAAAGAATTTAAACGATATATCGCCTATTTTAAAAATCTTGGATGAAGTTACGGCCTTTCTGGCGGACTTTGTGGACAATAATAAAAATAAAATCGATAACTCTTTGGTCACAGATGTCCAAAAAGACATAGACCATCTGAAAAATTCAAAGAGCCAGATTGAAAAGTCACTTGAAGCGGTCAAGAAAAAAGAAAATGACTTGTCGCGGCGATACGAAATCTTAAAAACGATAATTGAAAAGGAAAAAGATTCAAATCGTGATGCCGAGAAAGACGTTTTTCGGATTATGGCCGAGTCTGGAGACGTTCGTTCAAAATTGGAGAGGATAAAAGCTGAAGAAGAAACATTGCGAGTGGTCAAGGAGGATTTTAAACGAGAGCTCACAGAACTGGCTACGTTACTCGGGCCTGCCGTTTTACATTGGAGCCATAGCGTATATGTGCAAAATGAGAATGAATTAAGTGAACCGCGAAGCGCGCAGGAAGAGCGCAGACGAGCGATGGAAAAAATTAAAATTCGTTTGGAGGATTCCGGCGGAGCTGGCGGAGCGGAAACTTTAAAAGAATACACGGAAGCTTCCGAACGGGACACATTTTTGGAAAAAGAACTGCTAGACTTAGAAAAATCAGCCTCGGCTTTGTCAGAACTTATACGCGACTTGGATGCCCGGCTTTCAAGTGAGTTCAAAGAAGGTTTGCAAAAAATTAATACACAATTCAAACAGTATTTTGCTTTAATGTTCGGTGGGGGAAATGCTGAACTGACGGTTGTTGCTCCGCCAAAGCGGAAAAAGTCAGACGTAGATGAGTTGATGGAAAATGGGGAGTCGGAAAAAACAGGTGAGGCTGCCTTCGCTGAAGCTACGGCGGCCGAAGAAGGTATAGAAATTGATGTCAGTTTGCCAAAGAAAAAAATCAAAGGACTCTTGATGCTTTCCGGCGGAGAGAGAGCCCTAACTTCCATCGCTTTGCTTTTTGCCATGTCTGGAGTCAATCCGCCGCCATTTATTATTTTGGACGAAACAGATGCCGCTTTAGACGAAGCCAACTCGTGCAAGTACGGTGATATGATGGAAGACCTGGCCAAATTCTCCCAGCTCATTGTTATTACCCACAATCGCGAAACCATGTCCCGGGCCGGTATTCTCTACGGCGTTACTATGGGGCTTGGCGGCAGTTCTAGATTGTTATCTGTTGCTTTTGATGAAGCGGTTGCTATAGCTAAGTGATATGATATGATTATGGAGGAGGGATTATGAGAGATATCAACTACTGTCCCGGTTGCGAGAAAAGAGTTCTTGCGGACGACCCAGACAAGGTCTTGTTTCATGAAAGAATTCCGATGCACAAGTTCTGCCTGAAAAGACTTGAGGAGTCCGCGTCGGAAAGAAATGAGATGATGGATATAATGGAACACGGCACAAATCCGGTCATCGTGTTTGTGCCGATACGAGTACGAGTTTGACGCGCAACAAACTTCCCCAGGGTCTGACCTTGGGGAAATTTTTTATACCAGTATATAATCCAAGACACGCTTGTCCAAATCAGCCGAAACAACTTTGAATTTGACAGAGTCGCCCAAAGTGAATTTCTTGCCGGACTTCTCGCCTTTGACAGTGTAATTTTTTTCGTCAAGAGTGAAAAAGTCGTCACCCAAATCGCGCAGTTTTGTCATACCCTCGCATTTTGTTTCTTTTTCCTCTATATATATGCCCCATTCAACGACGCCGGTAATCGTGCCGTCAAATTCTTCTCCGACGTGCTCCTGCATATACTCCACTTGCTTATATTTGATTGATGCGCGCTCTGCATCCGCCGCTTTTTTTTCAAGCTCTGACGAAGCCAAACAGATATTTTCAAACTTCTGATATTCGTCCCGTTCTATTTTTCCGCCTTTTAATTCTCGTTCCAGAAATCGGTGTACTAGCAAGTCTGGATATCTGCGGATAGGGGAAGTGAAGTGTGTGTAGTATTGAAAAGCTAAACCGAAATGCCCAATATTTTTGGTTGAGTAAGCCGCTTTGGCCATGCTCCGTATCGTGGCTGTTTTAATCAGCTCTTCGTTTGGCGTACCTTCCACTTGCTCTAACAAAGCGTTTATATCTTTTGATGTGACCTGACCGTCTTTATTTTTTAAATCAAAACCGAGAGCTTTGAGAAAAATAGCCAATTCTGTAATACGGTCCGCATCCGGTTTGGCGTGAATGCGATAAACAGACTGTTTGCCTTTTAGCAAATTTTGGTTCTGCGACATAAAAATAAATTTAGCCACGGCGCGGTTAGCCAAAAGCATATATTCCTCCACCAGTTTGTGCGTATCCAACCTGGCTTTTTTATACACGCGCAACGGTTTGCCGTTTGCATCCAATTCAAATTTGACCTCGTCTTTTTCAAAGTTAACCGCACCGGCTTGCGAATTTGATTTTTGAAGTTTTTTGGCGAGATTATTCAATTTCAAAAGTTCTGTTTTGTGTGGCCCGTCACTTTTTCCGATGATAATGTCGTTTGCCTCCTCGTATGTGAATCTCTTGTCGCTGTGAATAACCGTCCGGCCGAACCATTTGTCCAAAACTTTTCCCTCAGCGGTTATTTTGAAAATAGCCGAGAATGTAAATTTGTCTTCGTCTGGATTAAGCGAGCATAAATCATTTGAGAGAATCTCCGGAAGCATCGGTATTGTCCGGTCAACAAGATACACGGACAGTCCGCGCTTTTCCGCTTCGCGGTCAAGCGCGGACCCCGGTGTCACAAAATGCGACACATCGGCAATATGCACACCGATTTCGTATGTATTACTTCCTAAATCAACAAACGAAACGGCGTCATCAAAATCTTTCGCATCAAACGGGTCAATAGTGAAAGTTGTAACATTCCGCATATCACGCCGATTTTTAATATCAGCTATAGCTGATATGTGATAATTTTCAAGAATTTTCTCGGCTTCGCGTTCTACTTCGGCGGGAAATTCAATTCTGAAACCTTTTTCCAAAACGATTGATTCCATCTCGGTGTTGTTTTCACCTTTTTTGCCAATAACTTTCAGCACTTCACCACGCAAACTCTCCCAATCCACAATTTTAACTAACACCTTATCATTCTCGGAAATTTTCCATTTGGAAGCCGAGCTTCCAAATGGAAGAAAAATATCCACATATAAACGCTTATCATCAGGCACGACATACGTTTGCATCGCCTGCCTCGAGTTCGTCGAAGGGTGCATTTCCACCGTGCCGACGAATTCGTCTCTTGCCCGTTTTACAATTTTCAAAACTTTACCCTGTTCGCGATTTTTGATTTTTTGGCCCAAAAGTTCAATCTCCACGACATCACCGTGAAAAGCCCTGTTCACATTCTCCGGTTGTATCTCAATGGAACTACCCCTGTCTTTCTTTGTCCCGCCGTAGCCTTGTGCGGAGGGGGATCGCTCTACTATGGGGTCAAAAAAACCAACACCCTTTGTGTTGACACTTATCGGTCCAGTAAAAGTTTCTGCTATCTTATTCTTTGGCATATTGAAATGAGAGTATAGCAAATTTAGAATGGATTGACCATTTTGTTTTGTTCTGTTAAGATTGCAGGCATGTTAAAAATACGATTGCAGAGAGTGGGACGCAAACACGAGCCGGCTTATCGGCTTGTTTTGACTGATTCAAAAAATTCCACTAAGAGCGGAAAATTTTTGGAAATTTTAGGCAATTACGATTCACGCCGTGGGGAGCAAAGCGCATTTAAAGCCGAGCGTATTACGCATTGGATGTCCAAAGGGGCGCAGACTTCCGATACAGTTCACAACCTTCTCATCAGCAAAAAAATTATAGAAGGCAAGAAGAAAAACGTTTTGCCGAAAAAGTCGCCAATCACAAAACCCGCTTCCGCTGAAAGCTCTAGTACGGCAAAGGAAGAAAGTTCGCCCACACCAAGTGAGGGCGAGGGTACGCCCACACTCGGTGAGAGCTTCACAGAAGTTCCAGCAGAACCGGTTGCAGAAGAGGTTGTATAATTGGTACAATTACATTGAAAGACTTTATTAAATAACTGAATGACCATTATGGAAAATGATGTAAAGTTTCTTGATTTTGTTGTTAAATCTCTGGTTGAAAATCCGCAAGATGTGAAGATTACCAGGACAGTGGACGAGATGGGAGTGCTTATGACCTTGGACGTTAACCGAGACGATATGGGCAAAATAATCGGCAGGGAAGGCAACACGGCCAAAGCCATTCGCACTCTCTTGCGTGTGGTCGGAATGAAAAATAACGCCAGAGTCAATTTGAAAATTAACGAACCGCCAGAAAACGGAAGTGGAACAAAGACAGGCGCCATGAAAAATCTTGACGAGGCCATGTCCGATTTGAACCTCTAATCAACGAAAAAACATTCCAACACTCTCAAGAATGTTGGAATGTTTTTATATGCGACCACTTGACTTTTATACAGTTTTTCTGTAAGGTTGCACTTAGAAAATCATTCCAAAGGAGGAAATGATTATGTCGAAAATAATGTTTGCTTGCATTGTGATCGCAGCTTGTTTTGTATTTTGGTTTATGCCGACGCAGCCAAAACCTGTTACGGACATAACAACTGCAGAAGCTGTCTCGCCTGACGATGGAAGTGTCGCAGACCTGCAAAAGGAGTTCCAGGAACTAAAAGCCGAGGCGGAAAGTGTCCTGCTTCTTTCGCAGACACCACCTTCGTTTTATGCCTGTCTTGCGTATTCACACTACAGCGAGTTGGCAAGCTTGAAAGAAAGATCTCTAAAGCTTCCTGGGACGCTTGCTTTTGCTTTACCTAGCGACTTTGACAAAACTTTTCGAGAAGTTGCCGAGAAAGCTGCGGTTGCGGTCTACGAGAAAGTAAAAAAAGACGGGTCGCTTGGCTGTCGTGACAGTAATAGCGATATTATTGAAAACACAGCCAGCATGATTGACCAGCTTGACTTGAACGTCGGTTATCGGCCAGAGAAAGTTATTCGTGACGCCTATCTCAAGGCGGTCCGGCCGGAAATCGCCGCTCTGGCCATGGAGTTAAAAAATAACCCAGACGAATACATCAAAAAAGACACGATGCTTCTTGTCGGTCACGCCGAGAATGTCTGGCAATTTACTCCGGCAGAGCTCGGAGTTTCCGCGCGACTTCAAAAGCAACTGTTTCCAGACGATTAGGCAAGGAAAGGAGAATTTATGAAAGAGGATAAAGTTCAGGCGCTTTTGTTGAGCGCTGTCCCAATGGTTATCGTCGCTTTTGTCATTTTCTTCCCGTGGTAAAAATGGCAAGAATTCACCCTCACCAGTTTTTTCAAAAACTGGTGAGGGTTTTCTATTTACTAAATCTGTAATTTATGGTAGTTTAATTTTTATGCAGTTTCACATAATCACATTATTTCCTGACGCCTTTAACTCATACTTTAGTGAGTCTGTTATTTCTCGCGCCATAAAGGACAAAAGAATTAAGATAAAGTTTTATAATCCGCGAGATTTTACACGCGACAAGTGGCAACGAATCGACCGGAAGCCATACTCGGGAGGTCCGGGGATGGTACTGCAAGCGTTGCCCGTTGCAAAAGCAATCCAGGCAGCGCTCGCAAAGTTAAAAGCCCCGACGTTACAGCCCCGACGTGCAGACGGAGAGCCGACAAGGTCGTCGGCTTCGGGGAGCCGACCGAAAGCGTCGGCTTCAAAAGTGAAAATCATTTGGCTTGCGCCAAGTGGCAAACAGTTTGATACGGCTTACGCAAAAAAATCTGCCAAGAAATTTACTGACATCATTTTAGTTTCCGGCAGGTATGAGGGGATTGACACGCGAGTTAAAAAAATATTTAAAATGGAAAATATTTCTGTCGGGCCGTATGTTTTAACTGGCGGGGAATTGCCGGCCATGATTTTGATTGACTGCATGGCGCGACAAATCCCAGGCGTGCTTGGAAATTTTGATTCTCTTGAAGAGTCGCGTGTTTCCAGTCATGATGTTTATACCCGCCCGGAAGTTTTTGAATATAAAGGCAAAAAGTACCGCGTACCAAAAGTTTTATTGTCAGGTCACCACAAAAAAATTGAAAACTGGAAGAAGAAACATATTTGAAATTTAATACAATAGACACGATATATCGTGTCTATTGTATTAAATACCAGTAAATCATATCTAAAACCTAAAACCTTTTTCAAAACACAAGTTAGCGAAACTCTGCTTTCTCTGTGATACAATAGCAAAATGTTACAACCAGAAGCGTTGGATATTTTAAAAATGGGCAAAAATGTTTTTCTGTCCGGTCCGGCCGGAAGTGGCAAAACCCATGTTTTGAATGAATACGTAAAATATTTAAAATCACATGCAGTAGATGTGGCTGTGACGGCTTCAACGGGCATTGCCGCCACACATTTGGGCGGGCAAACCATTCACTCGTGGTCTGGACTCGGTGTGCGCGACACTTTGAGCAACCGCGACATTGACGATATGATGCAGAAACAATATCTCTACAAGCGTTTTGACCGGACAAAAGTTTTAATCATTGACGAGGTTTCCATGCTCCACCATTTTCGTTTGGATTTGATTGAATGGATTTGCCGGCAAATGAAACATAATGAACGGCCGTTTGGCGGGATGCAGGTGGTTTTGTCCGGAGATTTTTTTCAATTACCTCCTGTGACACGAAATGAAATAATAGAATCAGAATTTGCCTACAAAGGAAACTCGTGGCAGGATGCTGGACTTACCATCTGCTATCTCTCCGAACAGCATCGCCAAAAAGACAACGCCTATCTTTCCATTTTAAATCAAATTCGGCAAAATTCTGTCAGTCAAAAAACAATTGAACTTTTGAAAACTCGTCTGCACAAAGATTCGGAGGATGAGGGACAGACAACCAAACTTTACACTCACAATATAGATGTGGACATAATAAACGACCGACATCTCGGATTGATTAAAGAAAAAGAGAAAAGTTATGAAATGACTTGGAGAGGTTCGCCCGCTTTGGCCAAAGCTTTGAAAAAAAGTTGTCTGTCGCCGGAAAAACTGAAACTGAAAAAAGGAGCCAAAGTGATGTTCACCAAAAACGATATAGACGGGGGATATGTCAACGGCACGCTTGGTGTTATTTCAGATTTTAATAAGTTTGGCGACCCTATTGTCAGAACTGGTAGCGGAATGACTTTTCATGTTCTGCCTCAGTCCTGGAGAATAGAGGAGGAGGGTAAAGTCAAAGCTGAAATCAAACAGTTGCCACTCCGGTTGGCTTGGGCTATCACTGTGCACAAGAGCCAGGGTATGTCGCTTGATGCTATGGAAGTTGACCTGTCCAAGTCTTTTGTCCGGGGGATGGGCTATGTGGCTTTGTCGCGCGTTCGTTCGCTGGAAGGTATGAAACTTCTCGGATTTAACGATATGTCGCTTGAAGTTGACCCAGAAGTTTTGTCGCGTGACCGAGAGTTTCGAGATATGTCAGATGACGCAGTGGCGGATTTGAAAGAAATGTTCCGAGAAGAAATAATTGAAGCCCAAAAAGTTTGGATGAAAAAAATTGAGCCGGAAGAAAAAATAAAAATAAAGAAAAAAGAGAAAGAAGAAAATCAGATAACCAAGAAATCCACACAAGAAATAACCGCCGGTATGCTGAAGCAGGAAGCATCGCTTGAAGATATTACCAAGGCAAGGGCATTAAAACAAGAAACCATCGTTTCTCACATCGAGGATTTAATGGCAGAGAAAAATTGTCCGGATATAACTTATCTGAAACGTGAATTGAAACGCTCTGAACTGGATGATATCCTCTCCGCCTTTAAAAAAACAGGAGCGACGACTCTCTCGCCGGTTTATAATCTCTTGACCACACAAAAAAAGAAACCAAGCTATCTCAAAATCCGCCTAGCCAGATTATTTTTGGAAAAGTAAGACAAGAAACCCCGCGCTTTGCTAGCAAAGCGCGGGGTTTTATCACATACACTTAATTTACGCACGTGCGTAAATTAAGTGTATGCCCGTCCATTATGTGACTAATGGAGATATATGATTTATCCACAGTGTTTTTACAAAATCAGTGCTACAATAATACTCATAATGAAATTTTCTCGCCAAGTCTTTTTATTTTCTTTTTTATTTTTACTGTTTTTTAGCGGAACAAAATCTGCTTTTGGCAAAATAATTTTTAACCAAACGCCGATAGACGAAACATACAGCGGGACCATTCTCAATACTCCCCAATTTGTCAGTTTTGGCTGTACCGCCGGGCTAAATTGCAAAATTTCCGGAAAAACCGTATATGATGTGGGAGTTTGGATTAAAAAAGTCGGTAGTCCGGCCGATATTCGTCTGCAAGTGGCAAACACATGGAACGACCCAACTGGAGGCACCGCTGATTTTTCAGATTCAGTTTCCGCCAATACCATTTCAGAAACGGAATACACTTTAACCTGGTTTCATTTTCCGTCCGGCATTGTTATCGGCAATCAATATGACTATAATCAGTTTTTTCAATTTCAATTTACCGAGGTAAATGGAACATACAATACAACGGACTATTATAGAGTTCTTTATAATACTGTAAACGACTATTCAGCCCCGCAACAATGGTGCAAAACCGGCTATGGATGTTCGTCGTCAACTTTCTTTTGGAAAATGGACAACGGTGTCAAACCTGTGCCGATACCGCCGGAACTTATCGGCGACCCGGACAATCTTCCGGCCCGTATTTCTCCGACCGGCGATATTCCGCGCATTTATCTGAATTGTACCAATGGACACAACTACACCTTGTCTTTAGTTCATCGCGACGGTGACAATGTTTCCTATAATTATGGAGTCGTTCAGCGAAAATATTGCGATGAGGATGGCGCCATTTCTTTTGACGGTTTTAATATAAATAATCTTTTAACAACACGGGTTGACCCTGAATGGTGGCGTTGGGTTCACACGCCTCTGGAATACATTATCAAAGATACTACAGGACTATATTTTGCTGAATGCGACTTTGATTTCTGCACGCTTATAAATTTGATAGGTGATTTTAATGGTTATAATCAAAATGTTTATCTTGCCTCGTCCACATATTGGACAACAGTTGGCAAAGGTCCGATTTTTGAGACAAATGACCATACCACTTGGTTTAATCTGGGACCTGAAACTGGCGTCCAACCACCCGCTTGCGCCGCAAACTGTTTTTCCAATGTTCTTTTTCTGCCTGGATTGATGGGTTCTAGACTTTACAAACAAGATGGTTCTGCCGATAAAGAGTTGTGGGTGTCTTTAAACGATTCATTGCAGGCCGATTTGTCTCTTGATCTGAACGGTAAAAGTGTTAATAATGTTTACACTAAAAATGACACCCAAAACAACGGGGAACTGGATGAAACAGGAATTGTGGATGACGTATTCAGTTTTAACATCTACCAATCTTTTATTACTGACCTGAAAAATTGGAAACAGGAAGGAACTATCGCGGACTATGTCTTCATACCATACGACTGGAGACTTTCGCTTGATGACGTTACTACAAATGGCACTACCACAAATAACAATCTTTCATATGCTGCGCCTCAAAACTTTTCTGAATCTTTTATTTTAAAAAAGTTGGAAGCGTTACAAAGTAATTCCAAATCCGGCAAAGTTACAATCATCGCTCACTCAAATGGAGGCTTAGTTGCCAAAGCTCTAATACAAAAGTTAAAAGACACCGATAACCCTCTGTATGACAAAATAGACAAAATTATCTTTGTTGCGGTTCCACAAGTAGGAACGCCGGATGCAATTGCGGCGTTATTGCATGGTTCCGAACTTGGTCCTGCCGGTTTAGTAATGGAGAGAAACAGGTCGCGGCAACTTTCCGAGAATATGCCTTCCATTTATAATTTCCTGCCTTCGGCCGGATATTTCAGCACAGTTGACCCCGTTTTTGCTGTGGACAAATTAGTGTCTTTTGAAAACAAACCCTTTTTTGATTCGCAGACCTCTCAATATGGTATTTATGTATCAAACGAAACAGAACTTAAGAACTATGTTTTAGGCACAGACGGCAGAATTAAGCCATCTTTCAGCGATACTGTTCATCCGAACATTGGAAATTCCAATTTATATAATCAAGCCGAAAGCGCGCACCAAATGCTTGATTCTTGGTCTCCGCATCCGGATACAAAAGTGATACAAATAGCCGGCTGGGGCGAGGAAACACTTGCCGGAATAGATTACAAAACATACAGAGACAAAGACCTGATTGAAACTCTTTCTTATAAACCTCGTTTCGTGGTGGATGGAGACGGCACAGTAGTGGTGCCAAGCGCTTTGTGGATGCCTACCGGACCGAATGTGGAAAGATGGTGGGTGGATTTAGCAGAGGAGGGTGGTATTGTTATAAACAGAGTTCACAAAGATCTTTTTGAAATACCCAACTTACTTGACTTTATTAAATTCCAAATCACTGATTCTATATTTTCTGACCCAGATACTATTTTAGTAAATGATACTGCAACATTAGTTTCTGATAAACCTCGTCTTCATTACACCCTTCACTCCCCCTTAACCATTGGCATTGTAGATGCTCAAGGCAGATACACGGGGCAAGACCCAATAACTAAAAAAATCAGAGAAGAAATTCCAAATGTTACATACAGGCAAATAGGCGAAGTGCAATTTATTTCTGCGCCAGCTGATATTGCATACACTGTCAAAATGCAGGGGTACGAAGAGGGTAGTTTCTCGCTTGATTTGGACAAGCAAGAAGGCAATAATATTACTTCGTCAACTTCCTTTCAAGGAATTCCGTCCTCACTTTCTACTATAGCCACAATTGATGTCGCTCCAAACATGGAGGTAGCAACTTCTATACTTAAAATTGATAATAATGGGGACGGAACAATAGACAAAACTCTCAATGCCACGCCAGGTGGGGTAACTGTGTATGATGTAACACCACCAGAACTGCAAATAACTTTTGATATTAATACCAAAGATGTGATTCTCTCCGCGCAGGATAACATAGACCAGCACCCAACCCTAACTATTTCAAAAGATTTCATAACTCTTCAAGATAACGCCGGCAATACGACTGTAATTCCGTTTATTAGACTAAAAGAACTTCCAACTCGGCTCAGGTTGACTTATAATAAGATAACCAGAAATGGTGTTACTATTAACGTGCCGAAAACCAACATAGTCTACGATTGGCAAGAGAAGAAAGGAATTCTGACAGACTTGGACACAAGAGTGGTTATAAAAGGAGAAGAAAAGTATATATTTAACTATAAGAAAGCAAAAAATGTAACAACGATTAAAGAAAAAATAGGAAAAAATAGACAGACAAAAACCGTAAATGGATTTGTAGTTGTGACAGTCAAAACTGAAAGGGATGGTTTGGTGGTTGATTATTAGTTTAATTTTAATTTATGAGTAATTTAATTAATTGGTTTACAAAAAGAAAAATTCTATACATAGGTTTAATCGGTATCCTAATTTTCCTCTTCTCTTATTTTAGTAAAGATCTAGGTATATGTTCACATGGAGCAACATATTGTGGTGATTACAGTGAATTTTTATCTGTGTATTTCTTACCTACTATTTCAGTTTTTATTTTCTCATTAGTTACTTTCAAACTAAAAGAAACAACTTTTTATTCATGGAGAAGTTTCTCCATGTGGGCAATTCCTCTTTCTCTTATAATTATTACCTTTTTACCAATGAGAACCCATGGTCTCGATTTCTTTCCAGTACTTAAAGGTAACACAATACTTTTTTTAACAATTATTTATTCTATTATTTCTCTCATTCTAATTCTCTATAAATCTATTAAAAAATAATTCTGAATTAAGCAAAATTAAACAAGAACCGTCTTGTCTGGCAGTAGAATATTGTTTGTCGTCTCTTTCGCAATGTCCGTCCTCTTCCTCCTCATCTTCCTCATCCTCATCATTTATAAACATTTCTCCTCCAAAAAATAATCATAAACAATTGTAAACAAACATAGGATTAATTCTGACAAAATCTTACCACTTCTTTGCGACCGCAAAGAAGTGGTAAGATTTTGTCAGTCATAAGATATTGACTTTTTAGTTTGAGTTTAAAAAGTTTAGTAACATCTAGAAATAAAGTGATTTTTATGATAATATCAAAAAATGAATTTAATTAAAACTAAAATTAAAAATCTATATCAAAAAGGAGAATTATATTGAGATTCTGAAATAAAAAATATGAAAATTAAGGACTTACCAAAAGTCGACAGGCCGAGGGAGAAGCTTATTGCCAAAGGAGCCGAGAATCTCAAAGATTCAGAGCCTTTGGCTACTCTCTTACGAACCGGCAAGGCCGGGAAAATCTCAATTAAACAAATCCAAGAGCGGAATTACAACCTGAACTTCAAAAACCCCAACGGCAAATCCGCCGCCGTCCACAAATCCCCGGAGGAGTTGGTTGGGAAAATTGAAGGGAAAGAGCGAAAGATAACGGAGATACTAGGGGAAATTAGAAAACAGATATAAAACAGCCGCCACAAGGCGGCTTTTTCTACCCCCTTGACAGCAAAAATCTATAAGCTTATACTTCAGTAGTAGCTTAACGATTCGCACAAAAAGAACAGAACTTACTTGAAGCACTTGACTTAATATTATTAACCAATTAAAATACCTACTATGGATAATGAAAAAAACACCGAAAACAAAGTGGTTCTAGAGCTTAACAAACGCCTGGGGGTAGTAATATCGATTCTTCTGCGCATGCTACCGCGGGAAGGGTCGAGCATGAATCTTAAGGAGCAAGTAAGAATATTAGATAATCTCGGTATTCGTCCACGCGATATTGCCGAAATCTTAGGTCGAACCCAGACCCATATTACCAAGGAGTTAGCTGGGCTCCGTAAAGAAAAAGTACAAAAAAATGAAAAGAAATAAGAAAAATCAATCGAACATTCAGCAGGATTTTTTACTCGCACGATTAGATACGATAATTGTACTTTTAAGCGAGTTGCTTCGGCAATTTTCGAAAGATAAGACGTCTGCACAAAACGCCAGAGAGAAGTCGGCCGCGGTGCTTGTGGCTGGCGGATTGACGCAAGAGCGGACTGCTAAGTTATTGGGCATGCAGAAAAAAATAGTTGTAAAAGCAACTAAACATACAAAAATATGAAAGAGAAAAATCAAGAATTATTATTGGAGCAGATCTCAAAAAAATTAAGTGCTCTCATATCTCTTTCGCTCATGGAGGACATTAAGAATATGACAAATGAAAAGGGCGTGGAAATATTGGACCGATTCGATCTAAGTAATCAAGATATGGCAGATATTTTACAAACTACTAGGTCCACAGTCGAGGTGCTTAAAAGTCGCATTAAAAGTAAAAAGAAAAAATAATATGGACAAAAAATTAATTAAATTACTTGAAGATATAAAGAAACTTGTTATTCTCCAACTTGTAAAAGGCGAGGCGCCCGCCTCAACAAAAGAGGTAGGAGACGCGCTTGGAATTACTGGGAGGGCAGTTCAGAACATCGCGACAGCTTCTAAAAAACCAAGAAAGAAAAAGAGTAAAAAGACTAAGAAGGGCAAGAAATAATTTATGACAAACCAGCTCAACTCTAACATAATGGATGTTCTAACGAAAAAGACCGGCAAAACGGCTAATAAGATTCGGCCGCGCCTATCTGAGTTGCGTCGCAAACATAGTGGCCTCACAATGAACGCCGCTGCGCAGATGTACGCTCAGTCACACGGCACGTCCATTATGGGGAAGCTTGGTCAGGAAGATCGTCAGTCGCTTGCCACCGTACAGGCCATCACTCAAGTGAGTGTCTCTAATGTATCAAAAGTGGATAAGCGAACATTGATAAACAATTCACCTGTGCACAACCTCTCTTTCGGCGACAGGAATACGGTCAGTCAAAATGTGGTAATCATAGATGACAACCTCGCTGCCTTGGTTAAGCAGATAGACAAAAGTGGTGCGCTCACGGATGACGAAAAAAATGACTATAAGTCCGACATCGATACTATTGCGAGTCAGATTGGCAAGAGCAAACCAAATCGGTCGATCATCAAAGCTGCGTGGGAGGGAGTAAAGGTGTTGGCCGACATCGAGGGTTTTGTGCAATTAGTGGCGCGAATTGTTCCTTTGATTGATGCTTTTTTGCCAAAATAAATATGACCAACAAGCCAGAGGCAAAAATACAAAGCCATAAAGATACAATTGTAAAAATTCATTTCCCCGATGAGATTAGTATTGAGTTAGTTCAGGCGAATGAGCTACGCCATTATGAAATTTTTACATGGTCTGCATCTCTTTTGGCGACTATAGCTGTCGGATTCTGGACGGCTTATTTTACTACTTCCAGAAGTAGTCAGTTACTTTGGACAGCAATAACTGCATCTGCGATTTTTGTGCTTTCCTTGGGCGTAGCTATTTATTATCGTAGAAAAGTTTATCATGGCAGTTTGATTAAAACTACAACCCTAGCCGATTTGTTAAGACGGGGAAATAATATGACCTACCCAACAAACCCCAGTAGTAGAGCAGGGCTCACTACGGGGCACAGAAAACTCGGAGAGGTTTGCGAAATTTCTTCCGGCGTATCTGTACCAAAAGCGGAAATGAAATCGGTTGGTAAGTTTAAGATCATCAAAAACCGAGACTATAACGAGAATGAAATATCTTGGCATAACGACGAAAATGGATGGACCGATAGAGAAGTTTCAGAAAACAAACTTCTGAAAGTTGGCGACAGTCTCTTAATAAATGCTGCTCACAACAAAAGTCATGTCGCGAGCAAAACTGGTTATGTGGTGATGCTCAAATACCCACGGGTAGTTACAAGTGGTGAGGTGATGGTTATCAGAGCGAAGAAAGGATTGATTCTCCCAGAAATTATTCATTTTCAGCTTCAAAATTCAGTATTTATCAATCAGTTAAAAGAACTGATCGATGGTATCCATTTATATCCTAAAGATGTAGCGAATATCAAAATCCCGCTTCCGCCAATCGCGGAACAGAGGAAAATTGTGGCGAGATTGGAGGGGTTGTTGGGGAAAATTAAGGAGACCAAGCGCTTGCGCGCCGGGAGCGAAACAGCCGCTCAAAACCTTCTCCCCGCCGAACTCCACTTAACTATTTAACTTTCTATTCGCTTATTCGTACGAATAAGCG
>JACQNQ010000011.1 GCA_016202965.1 Candidatus Zambryskiibacteriota bacterium
ATACTGAATTTATTGTATCTTTCTGGAAATCATAACATATCTTAATTCCTAATTTCTAATTATTCTAATTAACCTAAATAAATTCCAACTTGGTTATTGGAGCTTAGCCATTATTTAAAAATTAGAACAATTAGGTTAATTAGAAATTTCAAATTTTATCAAAAATCTGAAAACTCTTTCTCTGCTCCGCCATGGCTTGACTTGTCCAAACTTTGGAATGTAGCTTTCTTTTCATTAAAAAACAGTTCCACTTTGCCGGTCTCTCCGTTTCGGTGTTTTTCTATCAAAATCTCGGCGATGTTTGTTTTTTCGGCTTCGTCTTTGTATCTGTCCTCACGGTGGATAAACATTACCACATCGGCATCCTGTTCTATACTTCCGCTATCGCGCAAATCAGAAAGGCGAGGACGGCCTCCACGAGACTCCACCGCTCGGGAAAGTTGGGACAGGGCCAGAACCGGTATGTCAAGCTCTCTGGCCAGGTTTTTAAGCGAACGGGAAATTTCCGTCACTTGCTGGACCAAGTTATCGGATTTGGTCTGGGTTGGAAACATCAGTTGAAGATAATCCACCACAATCAAACCCAGACCCTTCTCGCTTTTTAGACGGCGGGCGATGGAACGCATTTTCAAGATATTGTTTCCCGGCTGGTCGTCAATAAAAATCGGGGCTTTGTTTAATTTGTCCAGCGATTCACGAATGGCGTCAAAATCATTTTGACGGGAAAGTTTTCCGGTGCGCAATTTCCATGCGTCAACATTTGACTGTGCCGCAAGCATCCTGTCCACCAATTGTTGCGAGCTCATTTCCAGAGAAAAGATGCCGACATTCACCCCGTAATTCACAGCCGCTTGACGGGCCATATCCAAAGCTAAAGCAGTCTTGCCGGTTGAAGGTCTGCCGGCCAGTATAATCAAGTCCGATTTTTGCAAGCCCGAGAGTTTCAAGTCAATGTCTGTAAATCCGGTCTGGATGCCCCGCATACCGTTGCCATCCGAATGTAGTCTGTCCAGTCGCTCCCAAGCTTCGGCCAGTTCGTCTTTTATCGGCACAAATTTGTGGGCAGTGTTAAAGTTCGTTACGTCAAAAAGTTTTTTTTCCGCGCTGTCCAGCATCTCTTCCAGTTCATGATTTTCATCATAGCCGATTTGGGAAATGTGGTCGGAGGCTTCTATTAATCGTCTCATGATGTATTTTTTCTGAATGATTTGAGCGTAGTGTTCGGCATTGGCTGACGACGGCACGACATTCACTATCTCGGTCAGGTAAGTATTGCCGCCGATTTGGTCAAGCCAGCCTTTTTCTTTCAGCCGAGATGAAACGGAGAGCAAATCAATCGGCGAGTGTTTGCTGAAAAGTTCTATCATTGTTTCGTATACGACCCGATGTTTCTCGGAATAAAAAGAATCCAGAGAAACAGCATCCATCACGTCGTGAAGAGCTTCCGGCCGAAGCATGATTGACCCAAGCAAAGCCATTTCCGCTTCCAAGTTTTGTGGAGGGATGCGAAGCCGGTTTTGGATTGTTTGAGTGATGATAGTTTGTTGCGACATAAAGATATTGTAGCACGCAAACCTTTTTTAATGTCAAACTGCATAACAAGTGGAAAAAGTGGGGACGAAAAATTAGAGATTTATTAACTTGACAAAACATACCGATAAGTTTATTGTAAATACGGAGGTTCTGATGGACAAACTCGAAATGCCCCCATATGTTCTTGACTACGATTTTCTCGAGGAGGTTCTTGCTTTGATTGGTCCGGCTATTAAGGTTTTAATGCAACGGTTTGGTGAAGGTCAGGGCGTTCTTTACATCACTGTTGTTCTAGAATCTGACGGTATTGAATTTGATTACGAAATCGGTGACTTGCCTTCGAAAGATTGGCAGTATCCGTACGGTGACCTTGCAGAGAACAAAGCCAGAGTAGCTCTGCGAGAGAAAATGGATATGGCCGATATTTTGAAAGAACCTTGGCGATTTCGGATTGGCGATACCGTTTACGATGGAAGTGTCTATGAAGCAGGAATTGCTGTCGGAGTCAGTGGTTGCGATGAAGACACTGATACGCTCATTGCCCGCTTCTTTCTGAACACTATCCTGATGATGTCCAGACGGAAGTTCAGCAAGGAAAGAAAAAACATCGGCAATTTCATCGAGTAAATTGACAACCGTACAAGGTGAAACCTTGTACGGTTCGTTTTTTATATACACTAGAATTACGCACGTGCGTAATTCTAGTGTATGACCTGTTCTCTTTCTAGCGATTTATTTTTTCTCAACTTTTGTACCTTCGGGAGTATCCATTACTTCAAAACCAAAAGATTCAATTTCTTTTCGCAGTTTGTCGCTTTTGGCAAAATCTTTTTCCATTCGAGCTTCATTTATTTCTTCTATCAACTTCTGAATATTTTTCGGAACATCATCTACTTTGTCCAGTTTCAGACCAATAACTTTATCAAAGTAAAGTATCAAATCTCGCTTATCTCTTTGATTTATATTTTTATCTTTCACAATTTCCCAGACTAAGGCAAGGGCCTGTGGAGTATCCAGGTCATCATTGATATAGGTTGTAAATTTTTCTTTATAAATGTCAAAAGTGCCTTTTGACATGTCCTTACTGTCAAGAACAGTTCTTGACACGAAGTTTCGCAGCTTTTTCCAGGCAATCTGCGCTCCTTTCAGCGCTTGCCAAGTAAAATTCATCGGAGAGGAATAGTGTGTGGTCAGGTAGAAATATCGGAGTGCAAGCGGGTCAATACCTTTTTCTTTCAATGTATTAAGCGTAATAAAATTTCCTTCTGATTTAGCCATTTTGCCTTTATTTATGGTCAGAAAGGAGTTATGCATCCAAATATTAGCAAGGGGAGCGTCATATGCGGCCTCTGACTGAGCAATTTCATTGTTATGGTGGACAGGTATATGGTCTATGCCTCCCGTATGAATATCAAACGGCTGGCCAAGATATTTTCGCGACATTGCTGAACATTCTATGTGCCAACCGGGAAAACCGTGGCCAAATGGAGAATCATATCCAAGTTCTCGATTAAATTTCCACAAAACAAAGTCGCGTAAACTTTTCTTTTCTGGGTTTGCGCCAATACGGGAATGGTCAGTATCAATCGGTGCAAGTCCGCCTAGTTTACCGTAATCCGAAAATTTACTTGTATCAAAATACAGACCGTCTGATATTGCGTATGTGTACCCTTTATCTAATAATTTTTGTATCAATTCAATATCTTCAGAAATATGTTCACTTGCAAAGGGAAAGTGAGAGGGCAATTTTATGTTTAATTGTACTAAATCGTCTTTAAACTTTTCAAAATAAAAATCAGCTACTTCACGCATAGCTTCCAATGTCATTGGCTTGCCTTCGCGTTTCAATGCCTTGGCCATTTTATCCTCTCCTTCGTCCGCATCGCTGGTGAGATGCCCAATATCTGTAATGTTTATTATCTGATTGACTTTGTATCTGTTGTATTCAAACATTCGTCGCAAGATATCAGCGAATACATAACTACGAAGATTGCCGATATGGGCATAGTCATAAACTGTCGGACCGCAGTTATACATAGAAACCTGACCTTCTTTTATCGGTCTGAAAATTTCCTTTTTGCCGGATAGGGTGTTCTGTAAGAAAATATTAGCCATTTATTAAAAATTAAGTCTAAACAGATACAACGTCACAAGAATACTTAAAATAAAAAGTATCGCCCCGACGATTGTCAGCCGTTTGATAGTCTCATTTTGTTTTGCGGTCAAAAGCGAGTTGTCCGTTTGGCGCAACTCCGCCAGCTCTTCTAAGTTCGACTTGATAGCTGTGTTTATTTTTAAATAATCGGAAATAACGGAATTCATAGCATTTGCAAACTCATCTCCAAACAAACCTCGCCCCTTCTCTTTCAATGTTTCCAGTATTTCACCATGTTGGTCGGTGACTTTTTTGAAATCAAGCAAGGTTCTGGTCATTTCGGAAATAGAAACAACCATTTCCCGTTCCTTCCTTTTAAAAATTTTTCCGGTAATATCTTCCACCCTGTCTTCTATGTACTCCAACTCTTCAGAGATGCCCTTGTACAGCTCGCGCAACATTCCGACAAGTATCGCAGGAGACTGGTTGTTTAGTTGGCTATTCTTATCCCTAAACTCAGATTCTATCTGAGTCGGGCGACCATCTGTATTAACAAATGGTTTAGCCAAAATCTCTTTCACCTCTACTTCTTTGGCAAATTTATCCAGAGCATCTATGGTGTCATATCGAGCAGTTATCAGAATATTTTTTCCTACAATAAAATCCACCTCCTGATTTTTATCTTTTGAATGAGTGTGTTTCCATGTAGGGAAGTGCAATATGCAGTAGATGTAATTGTCTTCCAGTTCAATACGCGGTTTTGGCGTACCGGAAACCAGTTCCTTTGCCACCATGGGATGAACTTTATAAGTATCCATGACCTTGCCGATTTCCTCCGCAGTGCCTCTGTCAATATCAACCCAAGTCTCTCTGTTTAATGTATATGTCTTTATCATGATTAAAATTATACAACTTGAAGTAACAATATCAAAATTAAAATACGCGATATTGACTTATTAGTTTTAATAATATATAATAATTTCAGATTTCCTAAAAGGAGGAGATATGTTTGGACAATTGATTGAAATGGCACTTCCGCGTATAATCGGTGTCATGATACACAGACGCGAAAAATTAACCATGAAGGAAGAACGGGCAAAAAATGCTTTTGTCTCAAAGCTCAAAAGCGTGACAAGCAAAACAAAAAAACCAGTAATCGTCGCTATAATTGGGCTTGTCGGTTCTGGCAAGAGTTCAGTAGCAACCGAGCTTTCCAAGCTCATCGGCGCAACTATAATCTCCGGTGATGAGATTCGCATTGAACTTCGCAAGCAAGGCGAAAGATACGAACGAGCTCGGGCTATTGCCGAAAATGTCGTTATTGAGCTGGTAAAAAAAGGTCAGAATATCATTCTCGATTCTGATTTCGTGGATGGAAAGAAACGAGCCAGTATTCGTGAGAAAGCCAGAAAAGCCGGAGTTCGTCTTGTTTTCGTTTGCACTTACGCTGACCTTGATGTCCAAGTCGGCCGTATCATTACGGCAAACTATCGTGACACCGCAGACGACTTTTTCGGCGGAGCATCGTCAAAATGGCAAGGGAACGGACAGAGCAAGGGCGCAGTGGTCAAGCTTCGTGAGATGTGGCGCCGCGCACCTCTCCACTATCGTTGGGTGAATAAAACCGGCGGACAGTGGGTAATCAAAAACCCGCCGTGTACTGTTCTGGCTGACATCGATACCACGAACGAGCAAGCCTGGAAGCGGGAAGTGGCTGAATGCGCCAAGAAATTAATCGCGTCATAAGATGCATTCAAAGGTAACCTAAGCCAAAGCCGAGGTTGCCTTTTTTGTTTTATTGGAAGTCGAGAAGTCCTCGTGACTTTGTCACGAGGACGAGAGGCGTGAATTAGTGGCGGCGGAGCCGTCTCCTATACCAAAATAACAGCCCTGATGTCGTCCGCCAATAACTCCCCGACGGCTTGACGCTGAGATGGCGAGACGACCTGTTTTATTGACCCGTACAAATTTTTTTGAGATAATCATTTTCTAATGAATAATTTTGCCAAATATAGAACAAGGACAATACTCCTCATACTTATTTTTGGTGCAATTTTTCTTTCCGGTTTTTATCTTGGTCAAAATAATAAATCGGAATCTGAAAAGGTTGTCTCAATTATAAATAAAGACTCGACTGGCGTCCCACAGGTGGATTTTGCTTCTTTTTGGCAGGTTTGGAATGTTATAGACGAGAAATATGTTCCAACAGTTAGTAGCACGAGTACGGCTTCGACGGACCCACCGCAGGCAGAGAGAGTGGATGACCAAACTCGGGTCTACGGAGCCATAGAAGGCATGGTCAAATCCCTGGGAGACCCGTACACCATTTTCTTTCCTCCGGCTGAATCAAAAAGTTTCAGCGAGGAAGTCAGTGGAAATTTTGAAGGAGTGGGAATGGAAGTGGGCATAAAAGAAAATGTTTTGACTGTCATATCGCCTTTGAAGGGCACTCCGGCTTATAACGCCGGCATTAAAACCGGTGATAAAATCATAAAGATTGATTCCACTTTGACCGCTCCCTTAAATACCGAACAAGCCATAAAGCTTATCAGAGGCAAAAAGGGCACTATGGTCAAACTGACGATTGTCAGAGCCGGAATAAAAGACCCTTTTGTCGTTTCTGTGGTGAGAGATGTTATAAACATACCAAGCATTGATACGGAAACAAAAGGCGATGTTTTTATCATCCGCCTTTATAATTTCTCGGCTATTTCCCCGGATACTTTTCGGAAAGCTCTCCGTCAGTTTATAGAATCCGACAAATATAAACTGGTTATTGACTTGAGAGGAAATCCCGGGGGATATCTTGAAGCGGCCATAGATATGGCTTCCTGGTTTCTGCCTGCCGGCAAAGTGGTGGTCAAAGAGGATTTCAGGAACGCGGAAGACGCTCAGATTTACAGAAGCAAAGGATATAATATTTTCACCGATAAGTTGAAACTGGTCGTGTTGATTGACAATGGTTCCGCATCAGCGTCGGAAATTTTGGCCGGAGCTTTGCATGAACATGGTCTGGCCACGCTGGTCGGCACACAATCTTTCGGCAAGGGTTCTGTTCAGGAACTTGTCAATATCACCCCGACCACTTCTCTCAAAGTGACTATCGCCAGATGGCTGACCCCAAAAGGCACTTCTATTTCCGGCGGGGGATTGACACCGGATGTGGAAGTTAAACTGGACGAAAAAGAATTTGCCAAAGGGAACGATAACCAATTAAATCGCGCCTTGGAAATACTAAATAAGTAAAAAGTGTGAAAGTACTCAGTACTAAGTAAAAATACAAAAGCATCTTCTTTCACACTGAGAACTTTTACACTTTCACACTAAAATCTATGAAGGTAATCCTACTAAAAGATGTTTCAAAAGTTGGACAGAAATACGATATAAAAAACGTGGCTGATGGACATGCCTTGAATTTTCTTATCCCGCGAGGGATAGCAAAGGCTGCAACGCCTGCGGCGTTGCAGCAGATTGAGCAGATGAAAAAAACGGACTTAACTCTACGTCAAATCCAAGGGGAGTTACTTTTGAAAAATTTGGAAACAATTAAGGGTTTGAAATTAAACTTAAAAGAAAAAGCCAATGACAAAGGTCATTTGTTTGCCGGCATAACCAAGGAAAGGTTGACAGAGGAAATTTTAAAAACAGCGCGGTTGAATATTCCTCCGGAATCTATCAAACTGGACAAACCGATAAAAGAAGTCGGGGAACACAAAGTGGTTGTAGAAGCTATGGGAACGGGGGCGCAATTTACAGTAATAATAGAAGGAAAATAAATAACGGGTCCCTTTTTTCGGGACCCGTTGCCGTTTAGTTTACAAGCACTTTTTTCACCTGGCATCCACCAGCTCTTCCAGGAAGTCTCCAACCTCGGCAAGATGCAGGGCCCGAATGGTTGCGTAGCTCTCATCAGTACTATTGGCTTTTTGTCGCGCCATAATTTTTCTTCTGAATTTTGTTTTCTCGTCTTCCAAAGGAAGAAGATGGTTTATTCCCGGAAAAAGAGATGTAATGTTCATGCCTTTATATTTTATTTTAACCATACTGTACTCCTTTCTGCTCTCTATAATACTCTTTTATAAAAAATGAAACAACCCGATACTAGATTAGATACTAGATTATATGAACTACTTTTTTAATGACGGTTTTATTATTAAAACTAGTCTTGCGTTTTATGCTAAATTGAATCTTGCCGTTGACCAAAGCAAAAAGTGTGTGGTCTTTGCCCTGACCTACACCATTGCCGGGCAAAACATCTGTGCCGCGCTGGCGGATTAAAACACTGCCGGCTTGAGCAATGTCGCCGTCAGTTAATTTAACCCCGAGGTATTTGGGGTTTGAGTCTCGGCCGTTTTTTGTGGTACCAGCTGATTTCTTGTGCGCCATATCTTTAAAATTTCTAATTGACCTAATTATACTAAT
>JACQNQ010000014.1 GCA_016202965.1 Candidatus Zambryskiibacteriota bacterium
AGATGTAGATTAGAAAGTAATATTTCAAAAACTATTCTCTTATTCTTGAGAATAAGAGAATAGTTTTTGATAAAAAACAACATCAATACAAAATACAAGCCTATTTTTTTGAAATGTTTTGCCAGAGCCAGATGCCGACGAGGATTAGGTCAACTAAAACCACAAACCATAAGGTCAAACCGTAAAACCCGCCTACACCCATCATATTTTCGTATCCCATCATAAATTTATTTGTTAAAATAGTTGGTAATAGTTGTATTATACACCTTAATACTTGCACAGTACACCCCCTATGGGTATACTGTGGATATGAAAGCTAATATCAAAAAGAAAGCCACAAGACGGCTTAATATAGTTCAAGGTCAAGTTAAGGGTTTAATCTCTATGGTAGAAGACGAGAAGTATTGTGTCGACATTATCACACAAGCAAGCGCTATTAAGGAGGCGCTGTCCGGCGTTGAGGATTTGATATTGCAAAACCATTTGGAAACCCACGTACTTTATCAAATAAAAAGCGGCAAGGGAAAAAAAGCCACAGCCGAAATTCTCAAAATTTATAAATTGGCGCAAAAGAAAAAATAGTATGAAAAATCAAATTAAAAATACATGAATCATAATCATCACAATCATAATATTCACTCCATGCATATAATGGATAACTCATCCAAAATGGGTTTTTGGCGGAAGTTTAAAATGAGCATGTCGATGACTATGGGAATGGATCATACGGGACTTGCCGGAAGAGAAATGGCCCGATTGATGGAGATAGATATTAGAAATAAATTCTTTTTTGCGTTTTTTTTCACGATTCCCATAATTCTGTATTCACCACTGGGCACCGAGTTTCTGAAAATTAACTTACCATCTCCGGTGCCGCTTGCATGGCTTCTCTTTATTTTAACCACACCGGTATTTTTCTATTCCGGATGGATTTTTCTCTATTCAACGTATTTTGCTCTCAAAAATAAAACGCTTAATATGGCGGTGCTCATTGCTGTCGGTATTACAGCGGCCTATGGCTTTAGTATATTACTAACCTTGGTCGGTAGCGCAGATTCATACTATGAAGCGGCCGCCATGCTTATCACTTTTGTGCTCTTTGGTCACTGGATGGAAATGAAATCTCGGCGTGGAACGACCGACGCTCTTCAAGCTCTTTTCAATCTCGTGCCGCCTCAAGCCAGAATATTTAAAGATGGTAAGGAAATAATGGTCTCAACTTCAGATATACAACTTGGCGACATCATCATTATTAAACCTGGAGACAAGGTTCCTGTTGACGGTGAAATTATTTTTGGCGAAACTGCCATTGATGAATCCTTGGTGACAGGAGAATCAATTCCTGTCACTAAAAGTATCGGAAACTATGTGATCGGCGGGTCGATTAACACTACCGGCTCGGTCAAATTTAAAGCAACAAAAATTGGCAAAGATACGGTTTTAGCTCACATTGTTAAGATGGTTGAAGAAGCCCAGAATTCAAAAGCTCCCGGACAAAGAATTGCTGACAGGTTTGCAAAGTATCTTGTCATTGCGGCAGTAGGGTCAGGTTTTCTGGTCTTTGGCATTTGGTTTTTTGTAGTCGGCTCACCGCTTCTTTTGGCGCTCTCCTTTGCTATTGCTACGGTTGTCATTGCTTGTCCGGATGCTCTTGGACTTGCCACTCCGACCGCTGTGGCTGTTGGGACCGGTCTTGGAGCAAAACACAACATTCTCATTAAAAATGCGCCAACCCTCGAACAAGTTTCAAAAATTCAAGCAATTGTACTCGACAAAACCGGCACACTGACTCTAGGCAAACCAAAGGTAATTGATATAGCAACGGTAGACGGCTTTGACGCAGGCGAGGCGCTTCGCTTGGTCGGCGTGGCAGAAGCAAAATCATCGCATCCTCTAGCCAGCGCAGTCCTCGACGAAATTAAAAGACGCGGTCTTATGTTGTCGGAGCCAGTTGATAAGTTTGAAAATCTATCCGGTTTGGGTGTGAGAGCGATTGTTCTCGGAAAAACTGTACTTATCGGGACAGTGAAGCTTATGGAAGAAAATAACGTTGCTCTTGGTATATTGGAGAAAAAAATAGATGAGTTTTTAGAAAAAGGAGAAACAATTATGATTCTGGCTGTTGATGGAGATATCAAGGCTGTGATTGGCGCGCAAGACCCAATCAAACCAAATTCGGCAAAGACCGTTAAAAAATTGAAAGAATTAGGAATTGAAATTGCAATGATTACCGGTGATAATAAAATGACTGCGGAAAAAGTAGCAAGTCAAATTGGCATTGAAAGAGTGTTTACAGAAGTAATGCCTGCGGACAAAGCCAATTATGTCAAAAAACTTCAGGACGAAAGAAAGTTCACGGCAATGGTCGGAGATGGTGTGAACGACGCTCCGGCGCTTGCCCAAGCGGATGTCGGTATTGCCATAGGCGCGGGCACGGATGTTGCAATAGAAACAGCAAAAGTGGTTCTTATGAAGTCTGACCCGTTGGATATACTCAGAGCAATAACATTAAGTAAAGCAACGGTTCGCAAAATGAAGCAAAATCTTTTTTGGGCTTCAATTTACAATGTTCTGGCTATACCAATTGCCGGAGGAATATTGTATCCGAGTTTTGGTGTTATGCTTCGTCCGGAATTTGCGGCGCTTTTGATGAGTGTGTCATCAATCATTGTCGCCACGAATGCGGTATTATTAAAACGAGTTGAG
>JACQNQ010000013.1 GCA_016202965.1 Candidatus Zambryskiibacteriota bacterium
ATTATAACACAATTGTTACTTTCTGATATAACATCGGCAAAGCGTCCTGCCTCATGCGGAATTTTGTGCTGTGATTGTGTCTGGTGTAAGCGTCAAAATCCACAAGAATTTTACCTTCATCCAACGCTTTCAAAAATCCTTCAAAATTAAATTTCTGCAACATCATTACTTTTGTGTAATGATAAAATTCTTTTTTGCGTACAATTTTTACTTCGGCTTGAACATAAAAAGCGTTGAGTAGTTTCGTTCCGACTTTATGTCCTAAATCGTCACAACCCCAATACGGCTGTGGGTCAAGTTCTCCAAGACCTACACGCTTTTTCACCTGTTCAATCCATGCTTTGTGTCGCAAGTCAGTACTTTTTGCGTCAAACGAAATCAAAATTTTGCGTTCTTTTCGGTCAATCACAACTTTGAAACCGCGATCGCTTCGCGATTGTCCGTGGATTGTTTGTCGGAAACTCATCTCTCCTTTCAGATACCTCTTCCCGATATAAGTACACTCTCATAGAACAAGAGCTGTCAATTTTTTTCTACAAAAACCCACTGGGTTGAGAAAATATTACCCGGAATACGAAGATAAATCTTCTTGAATGAAGACTGGGAATTGGCATCAATAAAATAAACGCTTCCCAATACGGACGCTTTCCGGCTAGGATAGGTGAAAATATCTCCCACTAAAACATCGGTATCTTTCGGCACTACTACTTGAAAATTGGCTCCTCCGGCGCCGGAAAGCGTAAATGATGTTCCTGTCCGCGAGTCAGTAGCTTCTTGTTTTTGTCCACTGGTCGAAAAAAGAGTGACAACAGATGTGCGCGAGGCAACAGATGTAATAAGCCCGATAATTATTGTGTCCGATAAATAAACCCTGTTTCCAACCGAAACTCCATCCAAAGAGCCGTTGTCAATTATAAAAGTATCGTAAAGAGATTGCGGAGGTGATGATAATACTCGTGAGACAATCCGATTATTGTTATTACTTTTGTCCGTCTGGTTTTTTAAATTTTGGTTTTCTTTGAAAATAGCATCGTAGTCAATCTGTTTCAGTTTTAAGGAAGTCAGTTCATCTTTCAATGTAAGATTTTCATTTATAATCGTATTTTTAAATCTGAAAAAATCTGTCACCGAAGAAAAGCTTTTTGTAATATTATCTCGCATAAGCCATATCGGTCTAGCTAAAGTAGAAAAGGTTCCCTTCAACAAGTTTGGAAAAAGAAATCCAAAACCGGACAATAATAGAAAAGTAAAAATTACAATTATGATTTTCCAGGGAGTCTTGCGTTTTGGTCTACTAAAAACTATGTTTTTCATAATATTTTGTAGTATGATAGAACTTTCATAATCTGGACGAAATCCGCCGCGAGAATTTTGAAAGAATCCGAGCCTGCCTGATTGCGCAGGTGAGGAGAATTTCAAAATTGGTAGCAAGGATTTCGCCAGATTTGGAAGTTTTATTTTTTAGGTGGTAATTCATCTTCATTGACGATAAGAACATCCTTGAACTTTTCCATATTTTCCAAAATAATACCCGTTCCTCGACAAACCGCGGTCAGAGGGTCCGGAGCGATATGAACGGTCATTTTGGTGTATTCGGCGATAATCTCGGCCAGACCCAATATCAAGGCTCCGCCGCCTGATAAATAAATGCCTCTCTGCATGACATCGGAAAGAACTTCCGGCGGAGTGGTCTCCAAAACTTCTTTTACTCCCTCAATTAAAGTATTGATTGACTGGGAAATGGCCTCGCGAATGTCGGAATCGGTCATAACCACTTCCCGCGGCAGTCCGGAGACCAGGTCGCGGCCCTTAATTGAAGCTTCCCGAAGCCCTCCGCCCGGTATGATGGCTCCGATTTTTATTTTTATATTTTCGGCCGTTTTCTCGCCTATCAAAATCTTGAATTCGCTTCGGACATAAGAAATGATATCGTTGTTTAACTTGTCTCCGGCAATGCGAAGATTTTTTGAACAAACCACTCCGCCGAGAGATATAACGGCAATGTCTGCCGTGCCGCCGCCGATGTCAATGACCATATTGCCGCAGGGCTCTAAAACCGGCAGGCGCATACCGATAGCCGCGGCCATCGGTTCCTCCACAATATGAACCTCGGAGGTCCCGGCATTTTTGGCGGCATCCCGCACTGCCCTAGTTTCAACATTGGTGATGCCTGACGGCACTCCGACCACCACCCGCGGACCGAGAAGTTTTTTATTGCCCTTTTGGGCTTTGTTTATCAAATAGGTAATCATTTCCTCTGTCACTTCAAAGTCAGAAATAACACCATCCACAAGCGGACGAATGGCAATAATATGTCCCGGTGTTCGGCCAAGCATTTGTTTGGCGTCCGCCCCTACCGCCACCACCCGACCGGTTTTCTGATTGACCGCCACAACCGACGGCTCGTTTATAACAATGCCCTTGCCGTGCAAATAAACCAAGGTGTTGGCAGTACCCAAATCAATGCCGATATCGTGAGAAAAGTAGCGTTTAATTTGTTCAAAACTCTTTATCATAATAAGTTACGAACATACTAACATAAGTCCCGAAAATCTCTACTTGCAGGATTTCTTACAATATATCGTAAGAAATCTAATTTTTATAAAAAGAAATCCGCTACCAAGTTGGTAGCGGAACTGCATTCTTTATATTACTTAGATTTAAGGCTAGCGACGTGGTCGTGTGCCATTGAAACCATAACTTTCAGCTGGTTGTTGTTATTCAGTTCAGTGTGGTACTCTTTTTCAATACTACTCAATGTCAATGACACAACTTTCTCGCCTACTTTGACTACCACTTCATCAGGAAAACAGATGTGTTCATAGACTCGAACAATGTAAACGTCGTCCAGAGACGTTTGGTCCACAAAAGTTTTGCAACCACTTTTTTTAACAGCGGATTTGAGTTCATTCTCAAACCAAGTTGCGACCTGCTGTTGTCTGGTATTCTGTTTACGTTTTTGATTTTCCTTGTGACCCATACTCTCCTTGGAAAACAGATGCCGAAAGTATGAAACAGCAATAACTGTGACAATCCCCCCAACAGTGATCATATAGGAACCTAAATAACCAAATCCATCGTTCGCGGCGTGGGTAATTGGATATCTAGGAGCTATCTCCGCAAGGATAAACAATCCTCCAAAAATGAGGAATGCACCTGCAAACATAGCACAAAAAGTAAAATATAAATCTTTTCTATTTTCAGACATAGAACCTCCAAAGAACAAACATTTTGAAGATTTGACTAGTTCTTCTTTCTAGACACAGGATTTGCGGCTCCTGGGTTGCACCGTATCTGTATTATACACCATACCATATATAAAAGTCAAGCTATCGCGAAAAAGAGCTTGTTTTATGCCTTTTTTCACTTATTTGCACATACACCAAAAGTGCGCACGTGCGCATTTTTGGTGTATGTGTGATATTCATTTAGTTATGAGGATTTTTAGAAACTTGTCCTGTACTGAGCTTTGCTCTAGTACTGGGATTAAAAATTAGAAATTAACTTTATCGCTTCTTCTTTTGAAAC
>JACQNQ010000004.1 GCA_016202965.1 Candidatus Zambryskiibacteriota bacterium
AAAGTTAAAAAATAAATTGTTAGGCGGTTTTTACTTTCTAAACTTTTTAACTTTTAACCTTTAACTTTATTTCATTATATCAAAATCCGATTTTATTTTCACAAAAATTGTGCACAACAATTTTTGTGATTATTTCAGTATAAAGCGATTCCAACCTTTTTTTGAATTCTATAAGTATCACCGTGTCCAAGAAGACCCTTGTACGAGTTAATTGTTTCCGGTTGGGGAAATTTCTTGAGCGCTTTAAGTATTTTTCGCTTGGTTGTCGTCCGAATGGTTCGATGATGTGGAAAGTGAGTCCAACCCAAGAAATCGACTCCGGAGCTATATGTCTGTATGAAAACTTTGTCAGGATGAAGTGAAAGATAAAGTTTGTTTCGCAAGAATAATTCAATTTTTAGCAATAATTCTTCAAGATATTTTCTATTTTCAGACAAAATGACAAAATCATCGGCATATCGGATATAATATTTTACCCGTAATTCTTGTTTCATAAACATATCAAATTCATGCATGTAGATATTGACCAAAAGTTGGGAGGTTAAATTGCCGAGAGGCAGTCCTTTTTCCATATCAGCCATGGCGTATATTGAATTTTTAGTTTTGAAGCTGTCAATAACTTGTCCGATAAGCCATTTGATTTCTCCGTCTTCAATATGACGGTTAAGGATTTTGGTAAGAATTTTTTGATTGATGTTTGCAAAAAATTTTCTGATGTCGCATTTCAAGACATAACACGTCCGTATGTGATTTTTTGAAACTTTACCTGCAAAAGACTTGAAACGGTCGAGGGCTTTGTGTGTGCCTTTATATTTTCGACATGAGTACGAGTCAAAAATAAATCTATGGTGGAAATACCAGTACAATTCCTTGTAAATAAGATGGTGGACAACTCTGTCACGGACAAGCGCTTTATGTATATTTCTCGGTTTTGGGTCAGATATATTAAAAGCGGAATATTTGCTGTGTTTATATGTTTTATTCTTTAGCTCTGCATAAAGTAGAACCAGATTATCCCCAAGCTGCAACTCAAACGCAATGACATCTTTTTTCTTTCTTTTGCCGGACACAAAATGCTCCCATGTTGCCAAAAGATTTTCTATGGTTATGATGTCTGTATATTTAAGAATAAACATCTATGGAAAACTACAACATAAATAATACAGCTAAGTTGCCCCCCCCCCGCACAAGCCCCGCTTGTATTGGTACGAACCAAACAAGCATATCAGATTTGGCACGGATATTTGCAAAAACTAAACAGGGTTGACCGCTACAGCATTGGCGCGAGAATCGACGATACTTTTCTCTCTTTGCTTGAATCAATTTTCCGGGCATGTTTTGCATATGATAAATTTGAAAAGCTCTCTTTCGTATCGCAGGCCTTGAGCAAGAACGACTTACTTAAATTTTTCCTGCAAATCGCTTGGGAACATAAAGTTCTTGAACACAAACAATACGGACCGCTTATTCTCCTTTTGGATGAAATCGGCAGACAGCTCTATGGTTGGAAAAAGGATACTAAAGAAAAATTGTAAAACCAAGCCCCAGATTTTTAACCTGGGGTTGGAAAACAAAATAAGTGGCAGAAGCCGAAGAACGCGTTGTTGTCGTTCCACACCTTCTCCAGATAGCCAAGGTTCCAGTTGAAGTCTCCGTTCAAGTTGGCGTTCACTTCCGGAACCCTGCGGTTGCCATCAGAATGAAAGTAGCAGCAATGTACGACGCACTTTCCGTTTTCACTGAGAGCAACACCGGTTACTCTCTGTATTTTATTCCGAGCCTATGATGAATTCTCTGCTCAATAGTGTATCGCACCGACTTGTTTTATTTTTTCAGAAAGGATCGCGCGCATTCATAAAGCAAAAACTACTCAATGAATTCCTGGCGATATTCCTTTGCGAGATATTGAGACATGAAACACAAAAAATCTTGAATCGCATGCACGGTCAAATATCCGGAGTTATTTTATATAAAAATCCGGCTCTTGCAAAGCAAGAGCCGGAGAGTCAAAGGAAACTGAGAGCATATCCAATGGACTAAGTTTCCGAGGACAAGTCGCAGAAGCCGAAGAACGCGCGGTTGACGTCCCACACCCCCTCCAGATAGCCAAGGCTCCAGTTGAAGTCTCCGTTCAAGTCGGCGTGCACTCCCGGAACCCCGCGGTTGCCATCAGAATCTTTCCAAAGCCGTTCTTCCTTGTCAAAGGAAGCGTACCAGAAACCTTTCGGTAATTGGTCTCGCTTCTGTTCAAAGACAAGTGAACTACCCTGAGCTCCAGTGTATATGGCAACGTTTTGCGTTTCCAAAAATGTCATTCTCTCTTCGGATGTAGTGGTACCGCCGACGATTTGTTTGTATGCCCTGACCCAGAGCTTGTCTCCGGGCTTCAGAATGCGGCTCGGTCGGGGAAAATTCGCATCCGTGATGTTCTTGTCGTAATCGTAGAACATCTTCGGATACTTTTCCAAAAACGAGCTGATTTGTTTACCATGCACGTAGTCCGCCTTCACCGTAATGATGCCAAGGTCTGCTAGCAAAGCAAACTTTTCCAACGGATTTGGCGCGACAGTAAAGCCGCGAGCGAGAGCAAACGGTATCTGGTCTTTGTGCTCCAGATAATGTTTGACTACTTCCGGAGAAAGAAATTGGAGATTGGCCGAGATAGCGCCGGACAACAACAAATACGATTTTTCTGACGTAAGGGTGTCTCCCATGGGAGGTGTCCTTTCTTTATACAATGTACATTATTTCCGGAAATCTGCCGGATGCAGTTGCAAGAAAATCTTGCCTAACCTTGGATTTCTGCTAAAATGATACTATACCTGCTACCATAATGTCAAGAGATTTTTCGTCAGTATCAAAAAAGCCCTCAAAATAAGAGCTTCTTTGGATTTTTACTTACACCTTGTCCAATGTTATACTATATGGTATGAAAAATATTAAAGGAAAAAAGGAAAAACATTTCACGGCATTTTTTGAGAAAAACGAATTACGGGGATATACCGTTACTGTCCCCTCCTTGCCCGGCCTTGTTACCGAAGGTCGAACATTTGAAGAAGCCAAAATTATGGCATATGACGCGGTTAAATGTTATATCCAAGGTCTGAAAAAAACCAAAAAAGACGTGCGGGAAAATGAGACGGGCAGTTTCCAGATAGCCGTAGCAATTTAACTATGCCCAAACTACCGAGAATTACCGCTCGCAAACTTCTGGGAGTTTTATTAAAGCTCAGTTTCTATGTTCACCATCAATCAGGCAGTCATGTAAATCTGCGACATAATTTTAAAAATCATCTCCACATCGTCGTGCCGATACATTATCGGGAGCTTGCCCCGAAAACATTAAAATCAATTCTTATTCAAGCTGAAATCAGCGTGGAAGAACTGGTGGACTTGATATAGAAGTTTTTAGATATGGAAAGCCCCTCCTGCTGGCAGGAGGGGCTGAAAAACGGAAGGGTCAAAGGCGAAAAGAAAAGTTGAGCGACTTAAGCGACCAAGGGCTTCGGCAAGTCGCGGAAGCAGAGCACGAGAAAGTCCTCGCTCCACACCCTCTCGAAGCCGCCGAGGCCGAAGTAGAAGTCACCGTCGTCGTACGCACCGAGACACGGAACACAGTGGTAGCCCTCGAGGAACGGGAGACTATCTTTCTTGTCGAAAGAGCAGTATCCTTTTCCTTTTGGCAACAACTCGCGTTTCTGCTCGAAAACGAGCGCGGCGCCTTGCGCTCCCGGGTAAACGGCATTCTGACCATCGAGAAAACTTACAGTGCAAAAATTTTTTTATATTATATAATATAATAATGCATAAAAAAGAGAGTGGCTTTACTCTTATAGAACTTTTAGTGGTAATTGCCATCATCGGGCTTTTATCGTCAGTTGTTTTAGCGTCCTTAAATAGCGCCAGGGCCAAAGCCAGAGATAGCAGACGCAAAGCAGACCTACATTCAATTCAAAATGCTCTAGAACTTTATAATAATACATATGGAGGGTACCCCACTTCAGCCTGGAATGACAGCGGAGCAACCAGTTATAATGTATATCATTCTATTGCACAGCAAGCCAGCTTCAAGCAATTTATACCTCAAACACCAAATGACCCGAAATATCCAAACATAAATTGCTATAATGCCGAATACGCATACATGAGCGATTCATTCAGGACACCTGGAACATTGGGAACAAGGTATGTTTTATATGCTACTTTGGAAAACCAATCCACCACCAACCTTAACCCCATAAATCCATCATATGACTATAATCAGGTAACTATTTGGCCTTGTCCTGGCTATGGTACGGTAAATTACAGAGTGGGAGATTTTAACTAAAATATGGATATGATACATGAAGTAAAATTCGAAGAAGACAATTTTGTAAGACCACAAATACTAGAAACTAATATCCCTTCTGGCTTAATCGGACTGGTTATGAAAATGGGTCTTGCTGACACACCCGAAAAAGCAAATTATGTACTTGCAGGAGTATTTGTAGCGACACTGATTGCCACGATTGTTATTTTTATATTCTTCAGCGAGATCTCTTTTTCCAAACCTGCCGGTCCGGACCAAGCTACCTTGGAACGCATGATGCAAAACATGCACCCGTAACATCTTGGAGGAAATTATTTTATTTCCAAAATTTTTTTGCCGTTTATTGAAACAATCTTGATGAGTTATACCAAGGGAAACCCTTGGTATAACTCGGATTTAATATAAAAGTTTTTAGATATTATTCGGCAATAACGCGCAAGACTTCTTCAATGGTGGTAATACCCTGCACACATTTGAAAATGCCGTCTTCCAGCATAGTCATCATACCTTCGTCTTCGGCTTGTTTCTGGATAGCGTCGGATGTGCCGGACTTCAAAATAATTTCTTTGATTGTCGGTGTCACTTTCAAAATTTCATGGATGCCGATGCGTCCGGAATAACCTTCTTCCGGCGCAACATTTTTTTTAATGCGCCAAAATGGAATTTTCTCCCAATCGTCAATGTTGCTTATGATTTTTTCTTCCTTCAGAGCGGCTAAGATTTTATTCAAATTGACCGATTTGTCCAATGTCTGAAGCTCCGATTTTGACAGAAAATATTTTTCTTTTTGGTCGGACAGTTTGCGAACCAATCTCTGGGCAATAATAAGATTGACTGTGGAAACAATCAAAAAAGGTTCAACTTTCATATCAATCATTCGAGGTATTGCTCCGGCGGCGGAGTTGGTATGCAAGGTTGCCACCACCAAGTGCCCGGTCAAAGCGGCGTTTATGGAAAGCGAGGCCGTCTCGTTGTCGCGAATCTCTCCGACCATGATAATATCGGGGTCCTGACGAACCAATGTCCGAAGGCCATTGGCAAATGACAGGCCGATTTCCGGACGAACTTGTGTTTGATTAATCCTTTTCATCTGATACTCAATCGGGTCTTCAATGGTGGAAATATTGACGTCCGGAGTATTTAAAATATCCAAAATAGTGTAGAGGGTGGTGGTTTTGCCGGAACCGGTCGGACCGGTGGCCAGTATCATTCCGGTAGTAAACTTGACTGCTTTATGAATCCTCTCCAAACCGGTGCCGTGGAAACCCAAAGACTCCAAGGTAAATCCGGAAACATTTTCTCGCAGGAGACGCATGACCACTTTTTCTCCGTAATAAGTCGGCAGAGTGGAAACACGGAAAGAAACTTTTTCACCGCTAGAGTCGATTTTGAACCGGCCGTCCTGAGGCAGACGCTTTTCGTCAAGTTTCAGGTTAGCCAAAACTTTGACGCGGGCGACAATACTTACAGTCACATTTTTGGGTAAAACCATGGCGTCGTGCAGGATTCCGTCAATGCGGTAACGGACCAAAAGACCGTTTTCTTCCGGTTCAATATGAATGTCGGAAGCGTTTTGAATAATAGCGTGTTTTATCAAGGTGTCGACAACTCGAATGACCGGTATATCTTCCGCCAGTTTTTTCATTTCTTCCTCGTTTGCTCTGCCGTCAAGATTGTCGTCCGGAACAGCTTTTAGCGAAACAATATCTTTGGCGATTAAATCGCCGAACTCGGCTTTGAGAGATTTCTGGTATTGCAGAAGAGCATTTTTCATTGACTCTCCATCTGTCAAACGAGGCAAGATTTTCAGCCCGACTTTCTTTTTAATAAAATCAATGGCTGTCAAATCTTCGGTGTTAAGCATGGCCACTTCCAGAGCGGTTTCTGTTTTTTTGAAAGCCACAATATTATGATTTCTGGCAATCGGCTCCGGAATAAGAGAAAGAATTTCAAAAGGCAGTTTCTCGCCTCTTAAATCAACGAAGGGAATACCCAGAGTGTAGGCCTGTATCCGACGGAGGTCATCCTCCGATAATCTGCCTTTGGAGACAAGTGCCTTGCCAAGATTTTCTCCTTTTTCCAGACCTTCTTTTTCGGCCAGCTCTATATCGGCCCGCGAAACAAGTCCGGAGTCAATGATAAATTCTTTCAGTTGTTTTTCTTCAATATGCATAACGCGCAAATCACACGAATGTCACTAATGCCGCGAATAAAATTCATTTGTAGATTCGTGCCATTCGTGGATTGGTGAGTTAATTATATCAAAATAAATTCTTTCTGACACAAAATGTGCATAAGAATGTTTGACTTATTTAAAAAAAATAATAATATGAACATGGGGTGCCTTGACTGTGCCAGTGCATTCACTGGCAACGTGATGTTGGAGAGAAAACCAACATTTACAGTGTCAGGCGCGAAGATGAGCAAACCATCAAGGTACCCCAATCCACTTGAAGTTAAAAAGTGGATTTTTTTGTTTGACCCTAGTAGTAGATCCCGTAGTGAGTTTCACTCTACATACTGGGGTCACTACAGGACTTGCAAGAATATAAGGCTTATGATAGTATGTTCGTATTGAAGTTCGCCCAACGGCGAACATTCTTTTTACCAAAAATTTACTTTATGAACTTTACAAACTTTATAACTTTATAAACTAACTAATATGATTGATTTAAAAGTAGTGAACAGTGTTCTAACTCAACTGGAAGAAGAGCGCGGCATACCAAAAGAAAAAATAGTGGAAGCCATTGAACTGGCTTTGGCCACCGCCTACAAAAAAGATTATGGCAAAAGAGGCCAGATTATCCGGGCCAAGTTTGACATGAACACTGGAAAAGCCGAGATGTTTCAGGTTAAAATCGCGGTGGATGAATCGACTGTAGTAATGGACGAGGATGACCTGCCTGCGCAGGCAGGACTGCCTGCTGAATTAAAAGAAGGCGAGGTGGAAAAAGAATTATATAATCCGGAAAAACATATTATGATTCCGGACGCTCGTCGTATCAAAAAAGACGTTGTCCTGGGAGAGGAAATGGTTTTCCCTCTGGAGTCCAAAGGAGACTACGGCCGCATTGCGGCACAGACGGCAAAGCAGGTCATTATGCAAAAGCTTCGTGAAGCGGAAAAAGTCCACATCATAAGCGAGTTTGGTAAAAAAGAAGGCGAGATTGTTTCCGGCACCGTCCAGCGAATAGAGCGAGGAAACATTTTCGTCGATATGGGCAGAGCGCCGGGCATACTTCCTTATGAAGAACAAATCCCAGGCGAAAGATTCGGCCAAGGCGAACGCGTCAGGGCTTATCTCTACCGTGTGGAAGAATCCGGCAAAGGGGTTTTCTTGCGTTTGTCCCGGTCGCACCCGAAATTTTTGGAAAAACTTTTTGAAATTGAAACTCCGGAGATTGGCAACGGCACTGTGGTCGTAAAATCAATCGCCCGCGAGGCCGGTTCACGGACCAAAATAGCTGTGTCTTCAAAAGACCCCCACATTGACCCGGTCGGTTCAATGGTTGGCGGACGCGGAGTGAGAGTTTCAACCGTTATGTCGGAACTCGGTGGAGAAAAGATTGATATAATTGAATGGTCGGAAGAGCCGAAGAAATTTATAGAAGACGCCCTTTCTCCCGCAAAAGTCCTGGAAGTAAAAATAAACGAGCAGGAAAAACAGGCGGTAGTTACCGTTTCCGAAGACCAGCAGTCTCTGGCCATCGGCAAAGGCGGGCAGAACGTTCGGCTTGCCGCCAAACTGACCGGATGGAAAATTGATATTCAGTCCATAAACCCTGCGGGTCGGGCAACCGATTCTTCAGAAGTCGGTTTGGCCGCCAAAAAAGAAGCGGTTGCTAAAGCTGAACCGGTAGAATAATTAAAAATGTAAATATCAAAATGTAAAATTT
>JACQNQ010000015.1 GCA_016202965.1 Candidatus Zambryskiibacteriota bacterium
CTGTTGGGGGTCTTATGCCACCGAAAGCCGGACAAAAATATTGGACTAAAAATTTCAAATAATATTTTGATACTAAACCCACTATAATATATTAATATATTGTAGTGGGTTTAGTTGCATCAGTTTTTATAACACCGCTTTTGGTGACATTGGAAAAGTTGCAAAGGAAGTAATTGACACCACTTTTGAGTGTGGTAGTATAAATTTAGAAATACCTTCAGGAGGTTAAAGTGTCCACACAAGTTACTCAAACTGCGCAGGAAGCTTTTCGGATTTGGGAAGAAAATCGTAAAAAGTTGAACGAAAAATCTTCTCCGGACGAACATCGTGCCGTACGTTTTCAAGCCCATCATGTCGCACAGCTCGCTTTGCAAGAGAGTCTCCAGACCATTATTTCGGATAGCTGTACACGCAACATACTCATACAGCATTCTCGAGACTTTGTAGAGATAGAAAAAAGTTTCGAGAGGGGATGGTGATTGCTTGTCCCAGCCCGCCAAGTTCGGCAGAAATTCTCTGCTACTCGGCGGGTTTTTCTGTTGGATAAGATTTGTTCCTCGAAGCATTTTTAGCTTTGCTAACAATGTTATCTCGGGATGATTTTCGTAGCGCAAAAACCACTTGACTCGCATTTGAATATAAGTATACTATCTAGGTGCCCATTGAGGCATTTTTAGTTCGTTGAAAATTAAATTGAACCCCGACGCAATAGGTCGGGGAGCCGACCGAAAGCGTCGGCTTTATTAAGAACGTATTTAATACGTGCAAGTCTTTGCGCTAACTAAATATGTTCCGGATAATAAAAAAGATAAAATTCATCATAAATTAAACCACAAGCTAAAAACAAATATTATTTTTTGTTTTGTTCCGTTCACCAAAATTTAAGGAGCCGAAAGGCAACTATAAATTTTGAGTGTCTCGCCGAAGCTTCTTGCCTTGCCGTAGTTTTCTACGAAGGCAGGTAGCGGAGGCGGACAGATCAAATACCCGCCTTCACTCGATTACGAGTTTCGGCGAAGTTAAGAAAATGTAAGATTTTCTTTCAGAAAATTAACATTTTCATTAAGAGTTTGATCCTAGCTCAGGATGAACGCTGGCGGCGTGGATAAGGCATGCAAGTCAAACGAATCAGTGCTTCGCACTGATACGCGGACAGATGCAGACAAAACGCAGACAAATACGGACAGAAAATTCTGTCTGCGAATGTCGGCGTCCAGTCTGCGACTGTCGGCGTACCAATGCGAAGCGTTGGTGAGTGGCGAACGAGGTAGTAACACGTGGGTACATCCCTTTTAGTCAGGAATAACTAGTCGAAAGATTGGCTAATACTTGATAACATTCCAGATTTATTTCTAGAATTAAAGTCGCAAGACGCTAAAAGAATGGCCTGCGGAGTATCAGCTAGTTGGTAGGGTAATGGCCTACCAAGGCATACGCTTAGGGGGAGTGAGAGCTTGGCCCCCACCGATGGAACTGCGAAACGGTCCATACACCTACGGGTGGCCGCAGCCGAGAATATTCCGCAATGGACGAAAGTCTGACGGAGCGACGCCGCGTGATGGATGAAGTCCCTAGGGACGTAAACATCTTTTATGAGCGACTAAGTTTATTGAAGAGCTCAAGAATAAGGGGTTTCTAAACTCGTGCCAGCAGAAGCGGTAATACGAGTGCCCCAAGCGTTATCCGGAATCATTGGGCGTAAAGGGTGTGTAGGTGGTTGTGTTAGTCGTCTGTTAAAACCCGGGGCTTAACCTCGGAGGTGCGGACGAAACGGCGCGACTAGAGGACGGCAGGGATGTGTGGAACTCATGGAGTAGGGGTGAAATCCGTTGATATCATGGGGAACACCGAAAGCGAAGGCAGCACATTGGGCCGCTCCTGACATTGAAACACGAAAGCGTGGGTAGCGAATGGGATTAGATACCCCAGTAGTCCACGCCCTAAACGATGACAACTAGCTATGCGGAGTATCGACCCTCTGCGTGGCGTAGCTAACGCGTTAAGTTGTCCGCCTGGGTAGTACGGCCGCAAGGCTAAAACTCAAAGGAATAGACGGGGACTTGCACAAGCAGAGGATTATGTGGTTCAATTCGAGGGTAAACGAAAAACCTTACCAAGATTTGAAACCTAACTGAACCCCGACGGAAACGACGGGGGTCTCACAAGGACAGTTAGACAGGTGATGCATGGCCGGACCAAAGTGTCCGACGGCCGCCCGAGAAGTAATTTTCGGGAAAAATAACCAACTCATAACGATAGAGCCCATGTATTTTCATGGTATGATTATATTATGAAAAAAACGGGTGTTGTCGTAGGAAGAACGGATACTAATTTCTGTGATTTGTATGCTACTGCCGAGAAAGTTTATATTCTCGGATTGTGGTGTGCAGATGGATATCATAGAACAAGCAGTATTGGATTAAGCAATACAGATGTCTATTTAATAAGTGCTTTTCATCAATTTTTCTTAAAACTTTTTAATAAAAATCGTTTGAGATTGAGAGTTTATACAAACCCAATCTTTTACGATAAAAGTTTCGGAGAGAACTTGGCAAAGCATTTAGGCATTGAAAAACTTTCTCAATTATATTTGAAAAAGTCTGTTCTGCCGACAATTCATCTGTACGTAAATAGCAGACCGCTTCTAAGAACTTTTGTTCGAGCAAGGAAAAATATCAACATGCTTCCGCGTGAAAATATCAAAGCATATTTTGCCGGAAGGTTTGATGGTGACGGCTCGATTGCAAAAGATTTGAGGAGTGATTGCAGGATTGTCTATACAAACAAAACTGAAGCCAGTATGGACCAAAAACTTTTACGAAAAATCGGAATTGTACAAACAAATATATATGAGTATACACAAGCTCATACATATTGTTTGTATGTATTTAGAAATCAATCCAAACAATTTGTAAATTTAATTCAAGAATATTCTCGAACACAGAAATTAGTATCCGTTCCCTCGAGAGACTTCTCCGATATAGCATCGGAGAGATGACAATAGCTGTGGATAGCCAAATCACATATCGCGTTGCCATAACACGTTGGCTCCAGCTCCACTTTTATAAAAAACAAAAGTGGGGCTGGATGAAGGCATAGTCCGTACCGCAAGTAATCGCGGAGGCATACAGTCGTCAGTTCGTAGTTTGAACCGTTCCCTTAAGTGGGGTAACGAACGCAACCCTCGTTGTCTGTTACACGTATCAGGCGAGACTGCCCCGCCTAAGTTTTTTTGAGACAATGTTACTATTATTATTAAAAATATTTTAGTGGCGAATATTGACTTCGGTCAATTACTTTCTAGAAAAATTTAGGCGGGGAGGAAGGCGAGGATGACGCCAGGTCAGCATGTCCCTTTGATATCTTGGGCTACACACATAATACAATGGCGGCTACAACGCGTTGCGACGGGGAAACCCTGAGCCAATCGTTATAAAAGCCGCCCCAGTTCGGATTGAGGGCTGAAACTCGACCTCATGAAGTTGGATTTGCTAGTAATCGCGGGTCAGCTATACCGCGGTGAATACGTTCTCAAGTCTTGTACTCACAAATAAATGCGCCCGGCAGCGCATAATTCTAAGTGGTTAAAGTCCACTCCTCTTTTTCGTCAAAAGAGTGTAGTTGAAAGATAAGCCAATTACCGTAAGGAAATTGGCTGAAGGATCTGGAAACAAAATGTAGCCTATACATAAAAAAACCGTATCGACCTATTATTGGCGGTGAGGATGGGGAAGATACCTCGAAAAGTTTCATAGGATGTGTAGAATAGAATTATGCGTAACCCGCGGGAGACCCAATTTTCTCAAGGTAAAGGTTTTTGAATTGACGGTGTGTCAATTCAAGGTATATAATGTATATATGTTAGAACCAAAGAAAACTGGGAGTCAGCTGCGTCATAGTATTGCGTTTTTTCACAAAAATAATGCAAGAAGGACAAAACCAGGCAAGTTATCGGCAGATTATATTGTCGGTTTAACTGATGGCGAAGGAAGTTTTACAGTTTTTCTGCAAGCTCCAAAAAAGGAACATGGCTCTATAAATTATAGAGTGTTGTGTCGTTACTATATTAAGATGAGAGAAGATGACCTTCCTCTTCTTAAAAAAGTAGAACAATTTTGGGGATGTGGAAAAATATACTTTCAACGTGAATATCGGGAAAATCAACATAATAATTATCGTTTTGAGATATTTAATTATGATTCATTAAGGTATGTGGTAGTACCCTTTTTTAAAAGGCATCCACTCGAAAGCAAGAGAATAAAAGATTTTGAACTTTTTTGTCAGATTCTTGATCTTGCTATGTCTAAAGCTCATCAGACAGAAGATGGTCTTCAAAAAATCATGAAATTAAAATCACAAATGCATGCTTACTTAGGACTCGCGTAGTGCGGGAAATCCGCTCGCTACGTGGGAACGTGAAGTTAATACCTAACTATCACATTCGCCCGTCAAGTCAGGGGAGTTGGGAGTACCCGAAGGTTAGCGTATGCTAAACCACGGTAAACTCAATGACAAAGACTAAGTCGTTATTGAAAAATGCAAGTAGCGACCTGTCAAGAGTAATCTGACAGAAAAAATCAACTGAAATCGGTGAAACCCTCCTCTTTAATTGTTATAATTAAAGGTATGAAGGTAATACCGAGGGAAACTAGGAAAGTTACATATTCAACTGAGATTCGAAATCTTAAAAAGATATTGTTCAATGAAGAACAATACGCTTTTATTATAGGATCTATTTTAGGTGACGGCTGTTTATGTGAAAATTGGTCTAAAACAAATTATAGTTTACTGATTGCACATTCAGTCAAGCAAAAAGATTATGTATTTTGGAAATACAATATCTTAAGAACGTGGATTTTAAAGGAGCCGCGTTTCTACGCTAAAAATAACTCTCTTATAATCAAAACTATCAGTCACTCCCAATTAACTGAATTAAGGAATCGATTTTATCTGAATAATAAGAAAGTGATTCCACATGACATTGAAACAATAATGTACCATCCACTTTCTTTAGCAGTATGGTTTATGGATGACGGTAACCTTGCAAGTTCATGCGGATTTATTCATGGTTACCATCTTAATACACAATCTTTTACTTTCGAAGAAAATCAAAGATTGACAGTAATGCTTAAGAATAACTTTGGAATCGACTGTACAATACAAAGAAACCACAAATACTACCGGCTATTCATAAGAGCTGGAAGCAAAGAAAGATTCAAAAAATTGATAGGAAATCGGCTTATTGAATCAATGCGATACAAACTCGGTTAAATATGTAACTTTCTTAGTCCCGTAGAGACTTTTCCAGATATTGTCTGGAAGGATAGTAAATGCCTCAATATTTAATATTGAGAAACATAACTATAAAACGTTGGCTCCCTCTCCAGTTTTTTGAAAAACTGGAGAGGGATGAAGATATAGTCCATGCCTCGTCGAAAGTCGAGGAAGCACATGAACAAGGCACGGCTAGGGGAACCTGGTCGTGGAATAATTCAATTTGAAAAACTTCGTCGCAGACAGACGCGGAACAAACGCGGACAGTCGCGGAAAACGGAGATATGAGTCGATTCCTCGCTAGATTTTTAAAATTAAAAAATCTAGCGAGGGAGTTGGCGAAACTTACAATCGCATGACAGCCCCGACGTTACAGCGCCGACGCAAAAGTCGGCGAACCGACAGAATCGTCGGTTTCGGGGAGCCGACCAAAAGCGTCGGCTTCGGAAAGACGATACGAACGGAACAAAATAAAGAATGATATAAAAGAAAAACCACCATTATGGTGGTTTTTCTTTATTAAATTTAATTTATATTCCTGTCATCCATGTATCAATAAAAAATCTCCTTAGAAAATTCTTACCAATTTTTACTAGTTCATAATCTCTGGAATTTTTAATATTTTTAGAACCGTGGAAAAGATTACACCGTATTTGATATATAACTTCTAAAATTTCTTCTAAGCTTTCTGTGTTCATAACAACTTTTCCAGCATTATCTCCTGCACCCGGTCTCATGTTCACAACTAGCTCATATGTTTTTAATGTCTCTCCGTATCCACATAATGCTTCAGGTTGTGATAGCATGTAACTTTTTAACTCACTATCATTCTGATAAAAGTAGTCTAATTTTTTACGATCAGTTCCAGATTTGGAAATTTCTGTTAGGTAAGCATCAAATATCATCCAACATAATATAAACTCAACCCAAAGGTCATCAAGTATCTTCATCCTTTGATTTTTCAGTTTAGCAACCCACCAAACCATTCGGTCTTTGAAATCAGCCCGAACCTCTTTTATGTGAGAAAATCCCATAAATTTGTGCGCGTGCCAGGGGTTGAACCTGGGACCTACCGAGTATCAGTCGATTGCTCTACCAACTGAGCTACACGCGCATGAAATAAAAATATATCAGAAAAGTTGTTTTTGAACAAGAACTATTTGACAGTTTATCTTAAAAAGTGTATTCTGCTAAGTGGATGTACAACTTGAAAGAGGGAGGTATTTATGGGTATTTTAGCTCAAAGAATATCTGAGCATGATGCTCAGGTTACGATTGACCTATTGTCTCATTTTTTCTTGTCCTGTGACGAATTTACAGATCCGGAAATATTTTCTGTTCGTGTTGAAGAAATTTGTGATAATTTGAGTTTGAACCAAACTCAAAAAATCTCAATACTTGCAGCGACAGTGCGACGGTATCCGGATCTTCTCACGGCTGAAGTGGCAAAAAAGTACTTTGAGAGAGTGGAAAACAATCCAGATTTGCTGAGAAAACTCTTCGGAAAATTTGAAGAGTTGCCAACAACGGTTGGTCCGTATAGGCCACTAAGCAAATTCTCGCGGGAAGTCAGGATTGTGAGGACTCTTTTGAAAGTCATGAAAATCACTGCACCAGACGATCGGCGAGCTTTTGCAAAGCTTGCTTTGCGAAAATTGCCTAATCTGCCTGGACGAGATAGAGGGAAGTCACACTGGCTTCTGAAACATCTCGAGAGCATCGCCTTCGGTAGGTGTCTGTTAGTGGATGATGTTACAACGCAAACCACCCAGAGTTCTGTGTCTAAAAAACCAGAACAAAAAACTACCTCGGTAGTACTGGAAAGGTTCGTCATTCCAGGACAAGAAGAATTGGAAAAACTTCCGCGGACAAAGCAAAATCTTCGGAAATGGCGGAAACAAATTGTTCAAAGCCATCTCCTCGAAGCGGTAGGCAAATAGAATCATTTATCTTCGCTGGAGCGGAGATTTAAAGGGGCACTTCGGTGCTCCTCTTTTTTGTCTAAAAAGTTTTATATGTTACAATAACGGTATGATAAAAAGGAAAAGCACATTTTTTTTAGGTATTTTTATTTTTTTAGTTCCATTTTTGGGACTGCCATCTTCTTGGAAAACATCTTTAATTATTCTTTCAGGTCTTACGCTCATCTTTTTGTCTGTGAAAATTTTATTGCCAAATAAAATGTTAAAACACCATAAAAATAGGAAAGAGAAAACCCAGCCAACTATTGTAGAAAATATACCCGAGTCAGTTTATTCAGCTGAATCTTCAGAAAATTTTGAAACAGATAATAAATAAGACAAAAGACAGTATGAAAGTGTTAGTAAAACACAAACAAATTATATTTTTGCTTGTTGTTTTACTGTTTTCGTTTCTGTTTTTTATCTTATTGCCAAAAGTTTTTAGCAGTCACTATCTTCTAAATAGCAATTTAGGACAAAATTCGACCGCCAGTAGCGTGTCAGTCTTTGTGCCAACGTATATTTCCACACCTGGTGTGGTAAAGGGAATATATATGACCAGCTGGACGGCTGGGAGTAAGAAGTTGAGAGATGCTCTGATAAAGTTAATTGACGAAACGGAGTTAAATACAGTAGTTATAGATATCAAAGATTATACCGGACGGATTGCTTTTCCTATAACTAATCCGGAACTGAAAGCTTATGGTTCGGAGGAAGTGCACATAAACGACTTACGAGATTTTATTGAATCGCTTCATAAAAAAGGAATATATATAATAGGTCGTATCGCTGTTTTTCAGGATGCTTATTTTGTAAAATACCGTCCGGACTTGGCGGTTAAAAATAAAGCCGGGACTGCCGTTTGGAAAGACAAAAAAGGCATTTCCTGGATTGACCCTGGCTCGCGCGAATATTGGGATTACATCGTTCTGCTTTCAAAAGAAGCTCGTAGAATCGGTTTTGATGAAATTAACTTTGACTACATTCGCTTTCCGTCGGATGGAAATATGCAAGACATATCTTATAGATGGAGTTCTACCACGCCAAAAGCACTTGTCTTAAAAGAATTTTTCTCGTATTTGCACAATAATTTAGTTGAAGTTAATATCAACAACGACTCAAAAATTTCTGAACCGACGCTTTCGGTCGGCTCCCCGACTGCTTCGCGTGTCGGGGCTGACCATCGGCTGAGGATTTCGGCCGATTTGTTTGGAATGACTACTACTGCCGAAAACGACATGGGCATCGGCCAAGTGTTTGAAAACACCTTGCCGTACTTTGATTATGTCTCTCCGATGGTCTATCCTTCGCACTACCCCCCGACATTTGAAGGTCTCAAAGACCCCGAAGCTTATCCATACGAAGTTGTTCATTCTACCATGCAGTCTGCTGTAACACGAACAGAAGCTTTTGCAAGCACCACAGGACAGTCGCTTACCGATTATAAAAATAAATTACGCCCGTGGCTTCAGGACTTTGGTCTGCGTATGGATTATGGTCCCGCCGAAGTGCGCGCTCAAATCAAAGCCATAAACGACCTCGGATTATCCTCATGGCTTTTGTGGTCATCTGCAAATAAATATACTCGCGATGCTTTGGAAAGTAACCAAGCCCCAATTTCCAATGTTCAATAAGTTTTTAAATCAAAAATTAGCTTCAAAAAATATTTTAAAATCGTATCAAATTTCCGCGATCGCGGAAATTTGATACGATTTTAATTTCACGCCAGACAAAATTTATTTTTACTTTTTACTCTCCTTTCTAACGGCATTTGCCACTGCGCGAACGACACGCTTATCAAAAGGGTTGGGGATGATGTAATCAGCCGAGAGTTCTTTTGGCGAAATGAGTTTGGCGATGGCCTTGGCCGCAGCCAGTTTCATTCTGTCTGTGATTTGTTTGGCGCCAGAATCAAGCGCGCCGCGGAAAATACCCGGGAAAACCAAGACATTATTGATTTGATTTGGATAGTCGGAACGGCCAGTGCCGAGTACGGCGATGTTTGCCTTTTTGGCGTTTTTGTAGCTTATTTCCGGGTTTGGATTAGCCATTGCAAATACAATCGGCCGACTTGCCATTGTCTTCACCCATTCAGGTTTCAATACATCGGCTACGGAAACGCCCAGAAAGACATCCGCGCCTTGCACAGCGATTTCCAGACCGCCTTTTATTTTTCTTGGATTTGTTTTTGCGGCAATTTTTTCTTTGTGCGGATTTAAATTGGTGCGGCCTTTGTAAATAATGCCATGCGTGTCCAGCATCAAAATATTTTTACCGGGAATCCCGTATTCCAAAAATAAATTTGCCGTGGCTGTGGCGGCCGCGCCTGCCCCGTTAATGACAATTTTTACAGAACTAGCTTTTTTACCGACAACTTTTAAAGCATTTATCAAAGCCGCCAGAATAACAATAGCTGTGCCGTGTTGGTCATCGTGCATTACCGGAATATCCAATTCTTTTTTCAATCTCTCTTCAATTTCAAAACAACGTGGAGCAGAAATGTCTTCCAGATTTATTCCGCCGAATCCGACAGATAGATGTTTTATTGTTTTTATTATTTCTTCAGTATCTTGTGTAGCCAGAGCGATAGGGTAAGCGTCAACATTGGCAAATTCTTTAAACAGCACCGCCTTGCCTTCCATAACGGGCAGGGCCGCTTCAGGGCCAATGTTTCCAAGTCCCAAAACTGCCGAGCCGTCTGTAATAACGGCCACAGCATTTGATTTCAAGGTGTAGTCGTAAACCAGTTTTTTATCTTTGGCAATTGCCCGGGAAACTTCAGCCACGCCGGGAGTATAAGCCAAAGATAAATCTTTTTTGTTTTTAACAGGAACTTTAGAGCGGGTTTCTAATACACCCTTCATCTTTCCATGTAATTCCAGTGATAGTTTAGAGTAGTCCATTTTATTTTTTCATCGTTCTTATCATAAATTTATTGGCGATATAATTAGAAAATAGACTTCGGCTGTTTGGATCAGACTCTCTTAATTTATGTTGATATTCTCTCAACTCTTGCATAGTTAAAGTATCTCTAATTAGTTTGTCGTACATTATTCGGTCTTCCTCTTCTAATTCAGACGGATTACAATTTTGAAGATGATTAGTTTGTCCGATTTCCTCCTCCAACTTTTCCAGTTCTGCTATTTTAGTTCGGAAACTTTCCAAATCTCCCCCTTCGCTTGTTTCAAATCTATTCATTTTTATATGGTTATGGTTGTATTGATAAAAGGTATGGTGTAGGTGATATTTTGATTACCGATAAAAAACCACAAAACAATAGAGATAATAGCCAGTATCAAAAAGATATGGATGAACCATTTTATAATCTTAAATCCTATATATAGAACAAACCACACCACAAATAAACCAAGTCCAAGAAATCCTAAATTTATAAGCATAATGTTATATTATATCAAGTTAAATTTTAATTCCAACCGGAGATATTCTTGAAATAGTTCGAACACATTTTGCCACACCTATCCCTTAGCGACATAATTTTTTCAAAGTCCTCGGAAAAAATCCCCAGACTTTGAAAAAATTATGTCGCTAAGGGATACACATCCATTTTGCCGCTGAAGTCGGCGCGGGCGGCAAGTTCTCTAATGTCCGTGCTCGCCGCTTTCGGCACTGCCGCCAAACACTTCCGCGTTCTCGTTCCCGGCCACTTCAAGCACTCCCCAGGCGCCACGTTCCAGTCTTGAAAGGGCATGGTCCACCAGGATGTATCTTCCCGGCACTTCCAGTTTAAAATCGGTGATGGCCGCGCCTCCTGCCGGCACCAAAGTTGTCTGAACGTTTTTGAACAACGCTCCTCCGATGGAAGCTTCGGGATAGACGGTATCAAAAATTTCTCCGATAACGTGAAATGACGAGATAAAATTGACGCCGCCGTTGCCGATGAAAATTCTCACGGATTCGCCGACATTCGCTTTCATATTTCCGACCAATCCCTTAGTTTTGCCGTTGAAGACCACATACTGCGGCTGTCCGTCAAGCATTTTCTGGGCGTCAAAAATTTGCAGTCCTTTTTTGCCCAGGCCTCCGGTGCTGTAAAACTCTCCCTGCATGACATAAAATTCCCGATCAACTTTCGGCAAACCTGTCTTTGGTTCAACTAAAATTAAGCCGTACATGCCATGCGTGTCGTGAGCGGCGACATTTGGGTGGGCGCAGTGATAGACATAAAGACCAGGATTCAGGGCTTTGAACGTCATGGTTTTGGATTCTCCTGGAGCAATACTTGTCAATACCGCTCCGCCGCCTGGGCCGATAACCGCGTGAAGGTCAATGTTGTGGTGGTAAAGGCTGGAAGGATGGTTTTTCAGCGTCAACTCAACCGTGTCTCCCTCACGGACGCGCAGAAATGGTCCAGGCACCGTGCCGTTGAATGTCCAGTAATTAAAAGAGATGCCTGGGGCCATTTCAGCGATAACCTCCTTGGTTTCCAATTCAATTTTCACCTGTTTCGGTGAAGTGCGTGCGATGGGTGCAGGCACATCATTGGGGTTACGCGCGATGCTGGATACTTTTTCCATACCTGACCCTTTCAAAAAGAAAGTGAAGACGTTTTTTAATGGGAGACCCGGCCCTTCGGCGGGTCCAAATGTCTTCAAAAAGAAAGGATACTGCAATCGTTCCGGAAACGCATACGGCATAAAAAGAAAAAACGATATCCCGACAAGAATTATTGAAAAAACGACGGCAATTTTCCGCGAATGGAATTTTCGGATAATCCAAAAAATAAAAAATCCGGCGACAGCAAGAGAAATAACTAAACCAAAAATTTGAATAAGCGTGAATTTGACGAGTGAGAGCATTTCCATATAAGACTTTGGCGATATGATAGCAAAGTCACTCCTTTCTTTCAAGTTTGCTTTTGAGCCCCATAAAATTTGAGCCAATAATTTCATTTTCCCAACTGGCGGAAGGTGAGAAGTGATGTTATCACTTCGCAAGACCTTGAACGTTTTGTAATCAAAATGTGAAAGGTGCTGAAATGCGAATACAAGAAGCATTTCAGGGTCGGAGCGCGACGGCGCGAGACGGGGTAGCGGAATTTTTCAACAGAAACATATCTGTGACCTGCTCCTGTAAGGAGTGGGAGTCGAAACTTACAGTTTCAGTATCCCAATTGAACATTTTATTTCGCAAGCTCATAAAATATCTCAATCGGGCTTCGACTCCACGCGACACTTTGTCGGGCAAAGTTGCTCACTCCTTACTTGTCAAAACTGCAAAGCAGTTTTCACTGCGGAAGGAGTGGGAGTCGGCCACAAATAATTTTTCTCTGAAAAATTTTCGCGGCCCCGACTCGGCGACAAGCCTCGCTCTGCTAGCTTGTATACCGCCTCCGTCTTTCGACTCCCACTTCTTCTTTCAACAAGACGCCATCTCAAAATACCTCAATCGGTATTTTGAAAAGTCGTTGCGGAAGGAGTGGGAGTCGAAACTTACAGTTTCAGTATCCCAATTGGATATTTTATTTCGCAAAATCATAAAATATCTCAATCGGGCTTCGACTCCACGCGACACTTTGTCGGGCAAAGTTGCTCACTCCTTACCTTGTCAAAACTGCAAAGCGGTTTTCACTGCGGAAGGAGTGGGAGTCGAACCCACAAACCGGTTTTTAGGCGGTTACGGTTTAGCAAACCGCTGACTTACCATTCGTCGCATCCTTCCATTATTTATTCTAAATCTGATTGACAGAATACCACGTTAGTGAGCTATGGTAAATCCGAAAACATCGCGGGCGCCGGCGGATAACAGCGTAGCTCGGGCTTCGGAAAGAGTACTGCCGGTGGTGACGACATCGTCAATCAAAATAACATATTTATTTTCCACGCGAAGGTCGGCTTCAAAAGCGCCGAAGAGATTTTTCATCCGTTCCTGTTTTGACTGGCTGTGACTTTGAGCCGGAGTGTCTTTTATTTTGGCAAACCATTGAGGAGTGTAAAGCAAGACATGTTCCGTGTCGTTTTCTAAAATGGCTTTGGCAATCAATTCGCTTTGATTGTAACCGCGTTCCGTTCGCCGTTCACCGGAAATTGGGATAGGCACGAGCAGAAATTTGGCTTCTCCGTCAAAGAGAGCAACATCGGAAATGAGAGCAATAATTTCTTCATACAATAGTCTGCCCAAGTATTCTAGGGGCAAAGTATTTTCTTTGTATTTCAATTCCCAGATTACCGCTTGGACACGTTTGTCTTTGTAAGCAAAGAGAGGGTGAATCCATGTCATGCCTTCCACCCTTGCTCCTTCGGGTATAGCGGAAAAAGCTTTCTCATCCAGTTTTTTGACAATAGCAAAGTTTGTCCGAGGCGGGAGAATAGTATCTATCAGGAGTTCAAACAAATTTTTTACAGTTTTGAGCATAAATATGCTTTATACATTATACTTTATGCGTTATACTAATTAAATATGGCAAATTTCTTTTCCGATTTATTTTCTGGTTTGTTCGGCAAAAAAAGCCAGAGTGTTATTGGCTTGGACATCGGTTCTTCATCTATAAAAGTGGTTCAAATTTGCCGCAAGAATGGCCGTGCCGTATTGGAAACATACGGAGAACTTTCCTTGGGCCCTTATACAGGCAAAAGCATCGGCCAAGCGACCAGTCTCTCTCCGGAAAAGATTACTGAAGCGGTCAGAGATTTGCTCAAAGAAAAAGAAGTCAAGATAACCACCAATCTTTGCGGCGTGGCTATACCGTTTGCTTCCTCGTTAATGGCTGTCATAGAAATGCCGGTGATGTCTCCGAAAGAACTGTCCGAGGCTATTCCCATTGAGGCTCGCAAATATATACCGGTGCCCATCTCGGAAGTGGCTTTGGACTGGTATATTATTCCCAAAGATAAAAATCCGGAATCTCCCGAAGAGCCGAAACTGGACGCTTTTGGCAAAGCTCTTCACCAGACGGTGGAAGTTTTGATTGTGGCTTTGCATAACGACACTTTAGTTCACTATAAAGACATTGTCGTTAAAACTTCACTTGAAGCCAGTTTTTTTGAAATAGAAATTTTTTCCACCATGCGTTCTATTTTGGATGAAGGCATTGCTCCGGTTTTGATTGTTGATATGGGAGCAACAAGCACAAAGTTATATATTGTGGAAAAAGGAATTCTGCGTTCGTCGCATATGGTCAATCGCGGCGGACAGTCCATTACCGACGAGCTTTCCAAATCTCTGGGCATTTCCTTGACTGAAGCGGAAGTATTGAAACGCGAACAGGGTCTGACGGCAGTGGAAAACGGCGCTCCGATCAAAGATACCATTACTGTTACTCTGAATTATATTTTTTCCGAAGCCAATCATGTCGTTCTGGCTTATCAAAAAAAATATAATAAAAATGTCAGCAAAATCGTGTTGGTTGGCGGAGGAAGCGCCCTGAAAGGAGTAGTTGACATTGCAAAAAGCAGTTTTCAAACGGAAGTTATCGCCGGCGACCCGTTTGCCAAAGTGGTGGCCCCGGCCTTTTTGGAAAAAGTTTTGCGGGAAACCGGTCCGGAGTTTGCCGTAGCCGTCGGCGTAGCGTTAAGAAGATTACAGGAGTTGGAATAGACTTTCACACTGAAAATATATTATGCAAAAAGATTTTGATAAATGGAATAATCTAAAGAAAAGTATTGATGCCAGTCAAACTGATACGTTTGCCAATCCACGAGAAGTTTGGTGGTGCTCTCTCGGTGTTAATGTAGGAATTGAAACAGATGGGAAACCAGACCTTTTTGAAAGACCAGTTTTGGTTTTGAAAGTGTTTAATGCCGAAATGATTTGGGTTCTACCAATCACTTCTGTTCTCAAGGAGGCATCTTTTCGTTACGTATTTATATTTAATCACACGAAGCAATCAGTAGTTGTTACTCAGATTCGAACCATTAGTACAAAAAGGCTACGAAGAAAAGTAGGAACAATTCCAGAAGAGGATTTTGAAAATATACAAAAGAAATTGATAAATATTATCCAAAACGAAACCCCGCCAATTGGCGGGGAATCTCGGAGGCCGAAGCCCTAATACAGACAGTATATAACAAAGTTTTTTTTTGTCTATTGACAGATATATATTTTGGGTGTACAATACCAGCAGAAATCAAGTCCCTTTACAGAGGTATATTTTGCGAATTTGCTACAGCTGAAAACGTCTTATTTCTAGGGCTTTCTCCGCTGTGGCAAAACGAAAGTTGAAATAGATTCACGGCAAACAAAAAACAAAAAAGGAGATGCCGCCAATGAGTAAAATCATTGCCCCCATCACTGAAACAATCACGCTTGGTCAAATTGGCAGAGCATCGGACCGATTCTCGGAACGATGCCGTACGAATGCTGTCTCGCTACCCAGAGACACAGTGCAGCTTGTGCTTGAAGACGAAGGAGACGCACTTGCGCAGGAAATGTTTGAAGCGCTTCGCACCCGCGTTGAACGTCGCTCTGAAATGGTCATCCGCCACGTCAAGATGGACAGAACAAAGACTCCGCGGCAAATGATTGAAGCTCTCGGGCGCACAGAGTACATCACCGAGGCGGTGCTCGCAACGATGCCGACCGAGGGAAAGGATGAAGACGATATCTACTTCTTTCCTCTCAAACGTTTTGTTCCAGTCGGTGAAATGCCCGCAGAACTTGACGCTCGCGGTCTAAGCGGACCACTATGCTCAGATTCAAGTCAGCATTAATGACCCGGCTTTCACAGACGAACACCCGAACGGTTCGCAGTGGGGACTGGACAAAAATGGTCAAGTTTCTTTCGTCGCGTTGGACCGTTGGCGCGGCGGGCGGAGCGTGGGCGTCAGCCGCTTCGGCCATGGCTGGGGCGACTACTGGTGGGGCTGTGGCGTTCGCAAGTAGACACTCTGGACTTGGGTTTTGGTTCTGTTGAACCTATGACCTTAGCCCTGTATCCGCGACCAATGGATTGGTCGCGGATTTTCATATATACTGAAAAAGGTAGTAGGCGAGTCTTGCCGGCGACTACGGTTTCCGGCGGCCGAATCCAGTATCCATGCGTTGAGAGCGTTTGCGATTACGATTTCAAACGGAGGACGCATGCAGACACTTCACAAAAAATGAAGATACTTGGTATAGGGCGCTAACGCATTATGATGTGGAATACAATTCAACTCCGAAAATATTTTAGGAGTGGTGGCATGGACGGCACACTATACAATTTCGTCACGTTGAACCGTTGGAACGACGAGCGGAACGTGAACGTCAACCGCAACGGCAATGACTGGAACGACAACTGGTGGGGCTGTGGCGTTCGCAAACCTTTTCATTTCTCTCCTACTTTTGTGGGAGAGTTTTGTTTTACGAGTTGTCCGTGCCAACCGCCGAGCTGTTTGCCGGTTTCAGCGAGTGGTTTCGATAGATCGACATACTTTTTGGTATCAAGCGCCTTAATTTCCCATAGTATGTACAAAAGAAACTTTAATGTATCCGCTGAAATTGAAGCTTTTTTAACATATGGTTGTTTCTCTTGCTTTTCCAAAAAACTGGCAATCAAAATGCTTTCAATCGTTTGAATAAAATATTTGTCTATTGTCTCTGCCAAAGTATATCGCGAAGTTTTTGGAATTGTTGGTATATAACTTTGCCACAGTATATATGCTGATTTCATTATTTCTAAAACAGGCAACAGTTTTACGGGGGGGGGGCACGATATTAGTCATTTTTGTGGTGTAATATAGTAAACTAAAATAATATCATGAATACACCCAAATCTGAAGAAATAATTTCTGTAGAAAATCTGCTGCTTGCCTGGAAAGAATTTTTAGCGGGAAAAAAGAAACGGAAAGATGTGCAGGAGTTTCAACTGCATCTAATGGATAATATTTTATCACTGCATCAAGACTTGAAAAATAAAGCATACAGACATGGCGGGTATCATGCATTCAACATCTCCGACCCGAAGCCGAGAAACATTCACAAAGCTACGGTGCGAGACCGGCTTTTGCATCACGCCATTTACAGAATTTTGTATCCGTATTTTGACGCAAAGTTTATTTTTGATTCGTACTCGTGCAGAAAGTGGAAGGGGACGCACCGGGCACTTGACCGATTCAGAGAATTTGGCAGAAAAGTTTCAGCAAACAATACAAAAACAGCCTGGGTCTTGAAATGCGATATCAGAAAGTTTTTTGCCTCTATCGACCAAAAGATTTTGATTGAGATTCTGAAGTCGCACAGACTAGATGCCGATACCATTTGGCTCTTAGAACGAGTTATCAAGAGTTTCTCTTCAAACCACATATACGCCATGGCTGATATGTGGAAAGGACTACCTCTCGGCAATCTGACCTCCCAGCTTTTGGTCAACGCCTACATGGACTGGTTTGACCAGTGGGTAAAACATCGTCTCAGGGCAAGATACTATATCCGGTATGCCGATGATTTTGTCATTATGAATACTGACAAGTCGGTACTTGAAGAAAGTCTTGTACAAGTCCAGTTCTTTTTGAAGGATAATCTTGCACTTGAGTTGCATCCGAATAAAATTTCAATCACGACGCTTTTTTCAGGTGTTGATTTCCTCGGCTGGGTTCATTTCCCGCATCACCGGGTGCTGCGGACAGTGGCAAAAAGGAGGATGTTTAAAAATCTCAAAATAAATCCGAAAAAAGAAACTTTTACATCATATCTTGGTTTATTAAAACACGGCAATACATATTTGTTACAGCAACCAATCGCGAAATATTATGCACAGTCCGGGTAGTTTTTTCGTTCTATATGTTGTAGAATTACAAGGAAATGGATCCCGTACGAAGTTTATTTTATGTGTTCATACGGGAGGAAAAATTTTAATTAACATTTAATTTTAAGTAAAAGTGAGAAATACACATTTACTTCGTACGGGATGGAGCCCAAATTTCAAACATCGTTCATTCCAAAAGCCCCTATTGTTTCCGCGCCGACGGCTGCGGTTTCCAGCAGAAGCATCAACATTTTTTCCCTTATCGCCACGATTCTTTTTGCCGCGGCCGTTTTGACATCTGCAGGTTTGTTTATCTATAAAAATATTTTAACAAACCAAATTGCCGAAGCCGGTAAAAGCCTCGATTCGGCCAGAAAAGCTTTTGAGCCGGAGAAGATAGAACAATTAGTCGGAGCCAATTCTCGCATCATCGCCGCCAAAGAACTGTTAAACAAACATGTCGCTTTGTCCGGAGTGCTTACTTTGTTGCAGGAGCTGACCTTGAAAAAAGTCCAGTTTGACAATATGAAATACCAGAGCAGAGAAAATTCCCCGCCAACCATATCTATGGACAGCCAATCGGAAACTTATAACGCTTTGGCCGCCCAGCAAGAAATTTTTTCCAAAAACAAGTTTATTAAAAGTTCGGAATTTTCCGATTTCAATCTCGACGAGAATGGCAATATTAAAGCCAGATTTTTTGCCACGCTTGACCCGACTCTGGTCTCTTACAAGAAAATAATAGAAGAAACTTCTTTAAATCAATAAGATGAAATCTTTGACGCCATTTATTGTCATAGCGATATCCGTCGGGATGTACTTTGTCTATATTAGTCCGGGATTTGTGGAAATAAATACGCAGAGAAACAAAATAACCGAGTATATCAATGTCCTTGAAAAATCGAAAGAATTGAAAAATAAAAGAGACTCCGTCTTGACTGCCTATAACAATATTTCCGAGGAAGATATAACTCGTCTGAATAAAATTATTCCGGAAACATTTGACGCAGTCTTGTTTGCCAACGACATCAATAACTTAGCTTCTCGGCACAATGTGACGGTTAAGGATATAAAAATCAATGCTCCGGATTCGGAATCGCGAGTAATCCCGGCCGAATCAACCGATAAACTTTACAAAACCACTGCCGTTACTCTCACACTGAGCGGAGAGTATCAACAATTTATCAAATTTATGGCAGATATAGAGACAAGCCTGCGCTTGATGGATATCAGCTCTTTGACGGTCAAGTCTGGCGGGAAATCCGGGTCGAACTTGCTTGATTATTCATTGGAAATTTATACCTATTCCTTAAAATAATATCATTATAATAATATGTTATCAGGAACAAGAAAAAAAATATTCATAGGCCTCCCCATTGTTATCATATTGAGTTTTTTGATTTATAGCTTCTTTTTTGATTCAAAGCTCTCAGTCAGTCCTCTAGCGGAAAACAGTCCGATGGTTGGCCAGGATATTTTAACATTGGTGGAAAAACTGAAAACTATTTCCATCGACCCGTCAATTCTTTCTTCATCGTTATTTATCAGTCTGAAAGATTTTGGCATTTTGCTCACTTCCGAACCGCAAGGCCGGTCAAATCCTTTTGCCCCGATAGGCGCCGAATTTTCCGCTCCAAAAACTCCTAAAATATAGAAAATGTAAACTGTAAAAATCAAAATGGAAAATGACAATTCAAAATTAAAAATTTAGGATTCAAAAGTTTTGCATTTTACATTGCCATTTTGATTTTTGATATTTACATTTTTAATTAAATCATGGACATAATTCAAATTCTTGTAAAAAAGGGCATACTGGGAAAATCAGAAGCCGGCAAAGTCATAGCCGAAACAGAAACCGAAAATATGACCATAGAAGAAGCTCTCTTAAAGCGGGGAGTTTCTTCCTCGGATATTTTGACCGCCAAAGGAGAGTATTTTGACATACCGACCAAAAGTCTGGAAGAAGTGGATATCGGGAACAACATTCTTGATTATATTCCGGAAGATTCAGTTCTGCATTATCGTTTTGCGCCGATTGCCGTATCGGACGGGGTCTTGCAAATAGGCATGGTCAACCCGGACGACATAGAAGCCCAAGACGCCTTGAATTTTATATCCTCCAAAGTCGGCATGCCTTTTAAGGTTTTTCTCATTACCGAGAAAGATTTTAACAAGGTCTCTAACTTATACAAGGGTCTTACCGGCGAGGTTTCCAAATCTTTGGGAGAACTTGAAACAGAGCTAAAAGTCGAGTCGGAAGAAAAGAGCGCTAAAGACAAAGGGGATACGATGGGAAAAGAAGAGCAACAAATTACCGAAGACGCTCCCGTGACAAAAATAGTAGCCACTATTTTGCGTTATGCCTTGGACGGCAATGCTTCCGATATTCATATTGAGCCGGGCCGCGATAGCTTGAAAGTCCGTTTCCGGGTAGATGGCGTTATGAATACCAGTTTAATTCTTCCGTCCAAAGTTCACTTGGCGGTAGTGGCTCGCATAAAAATTCTTTGCAATATGCGGCTGGATGAGAAACGCAAGCCGCAAGACGGCAGATTTACCGCCAGGATTGAAGGCAGAAGAATTGACTTTAGAGTTTCCACTTTCCCGACTTACTTTGGAGAAAAAGTGGTTATGCGTTTGCTTGACCAAGAAAAAGGGGTCAAGAAATTGGAAGAAATCGGCATGAGTCAGAGAAATTTGGCCTTGGTTCGGGAAGCCATAAAAAAACCGTACGGACTGATACTTATCTCCGGACCGACAGGTTCGGGAAAAACCACCACTTTGTATTCAATGTTAAACGAAATAGACCGCGAGCGCCATAATGTTCTTTCATTGGAAGACCCTATCGAGTATAACATAGAGGGTATGTCTCAATCTCAAGTTCAGCCGGAAATCGGCTATACTTTTGCAACTGGTTTACGCACCACTTTTCGCCAAGACCCCGATGTCATCATGGTCGGTGAGATACGGGACAAAGAAACCGCTCAACTGGCTATCCAAGCCGCTTTAACCGGACACTTGGTGCTTTCAACCATACACACTAATTCGGCAACCGGGGTAATACCGCGTCTGATTGATATGGGAGTTGACCCATATCTTATCGCTCCGACTTTAATATTGGCCATGGCTCAACGACTGACCCTTGGTCTTTGTCCGGGAGCGGGCACTCCGATACCGATAGAAGGCAGTCTGAAAATGATAATAGACAAGCAATTTTCCGATTTGCCGAAGAAATATCTTTCAGAGATTGAATTTACGGACAAAGTTTACAAAGCGAGCCAAAGTCCGGATTGTCCAAACGGCACCCGCGGTCGAATGGCCGTTTTTGAAGTTTTTGATATGGATAAGGATTTAGAGCAGGTCATTTTGAAGGGCGGAGGAGAGCTTGATATAATCAAAATTACAAGAGCTAAAGGCATGCTGACCATGAAAGAAGACGCTATCATCAAAGCCATGCATCAAACAATTCCTTTTGAGGAGATAAATACGTTATAAAAGTTAAAGGTTAAAAGTGGAAAGTTTGAAAGAAAAAGCGAAATGCGTTAAAATACTTTTAACTTTACATTTTTAACTGACTTATATGGCAGAGACAACCAAACAACTGAAAATATTCTTGGTGGACGACGATAAATTTCTTTTGGATATGTATTTGTTGAAGTTTCAGAAATCAGGACTTTTGATTGACACCTCATCAAACAGTCTTCTAGCCCTGGAAAAATTAAGAGCAAAAAATACATACGACATTCTTCTTCTGGATATTATTATGCCGGGTATTGACGGTCTGGAACTTCTAAAAACTGTCAGGCAAGAGAAACTTATTCCGGACGCCAGTATTATAATGCTAACCAATCAAGCCGATGATTTTCAAAAATGCAAAGATTTTGATGTGGACGGTTATATTCTTAAAGCAAGCACCATTCCATCCGAAGTTGTAAGTCAAGTTTTGGCGATTTATAAAAATAAGCATCCCGACTAAAACTATGTCACTTGACTATAAAAAAGAGTTTGAGGATTTAATTTCCATCGTCATTAAAGAAAACGCTTCGGACCTGCATTTATCAGAGAGCAGACAGCCGATTATTCGCGTGGCCGGCCTTCTCATACCGCTTGTCAAGCACCCCATTCTTTCGCGTCAGGATATGAAAGGCATTCTGGACCAAGTTCTTGACGTTCAAAAGAAAGAGATTTTTTTGAACAAAAAAGAAGTGGATTTTGCCTACCAGGGTGAAAACGAAATTAGGTTTCGCGGCAACGCTTTTTTTCAGCTAAGCAAAATAAGCGTGGCTTTGCGTTTTATTCCGCAGACAATCAAATCGCTTGACGAACTGGGTCTGCCTGAAATTCTCCAAACTTTCGCAAGTAAAAAACAAGGATTTTTCTTGGTTGTCGGTCCGACGGGGCAAGGCAAGAGCACCACTTTAGCCGCAATGATTGAAATGATAAACCAAAATCGTCTGGAACATATCATTACCATCGAAGACCCCATTGAATATATTTTCCAACCTAAAAAATCAATCATTGACCAAAGAGAAGTTTTGGAAGATACCCCGGATTTTCATACCGCTCTTCACGGCATGTTTCGCCAGGATGTTGACGTAATGATGATAGGGGAAATGCGCACACCGGATGATATTTCCGCCGCCGTCACGGCTGCCGAAACCGGACACTTGGTTTTCTCCACTCTTCACACAAACAATGCCGCTCAGACCATTGAACGCATTATTGATTCTTTCGACAATATCCAGCAGTCCCAAATCCGCTTTCAGCTGGCGGCAAGTCTCCTGGGCATTTTTTCCCAGCGTCTTATCCCGCGGATTTCCGGCGGGCTTATTCCGACATATGAACTTTTAATCAACAACAGCGCGGTGGCCAACTTAATCAGAGAAAATCGGACTCACGAAATCAATTCAGTCATTGAAACAAGCGGGGAGCTTGGCATGATTGACCTCAATCGCCATTTAAGCCAGTTGGTCAAAGCCGGCGAGATAACCATAGAAAACGCCTATTTGCACACCCAAAATTCAAAAGGCTTGGACCATATGATACAATAAGTTAAAAGTTGCAAGTTAAAAGTTAAAAGACTAGCGTTAACTTTCAAAACTTTATACTTTTAACTTGCAACTTTTAACTTAATTTTATGTTATTCAATTATAAAGCGCTGACAAATACTGGAGAAAAAAAAGACGGACAAGTTGAAGCCATTAATGTTGATGTAGCCATTAGCCAGCTTCAGAAACGGGGATTGATTATTTCGGAAATTCATTCACAAGATGAAAAAAAACTTAAGTTTTCTTTTCTCTCTTTGTTTAATCGCGTGTCAAATAAAGACATTGTCATTTTGTCTCGCCAGATGGCCACTCTTTTCCAGGCTCAAGTTTCAGCTTTGCGCATCTTTAATCTCCTCGGTTCTCAAACAGAAAATCCGACTCTTCAAAAATATTTATTGCAAATCGCCGACGACCTTCAGGGAGGAAGTCCCATTTCCGCCGCCCTTAGGCGTTATCCTGACGCTTTTTCCAATTTTTATGTCAATATGGTTCGGGCAGGAGAAGAATCAGGAAAGCTTGACGAAGTCTTCAGTTATTTGGCGGATTATTTGGACAGAACATACGCAGTTGCCTCAAAAGCCAAAAATGCTTTGATTTATCCGGCTTTTGTCATTTTGACTTTTATCGGAGTGATGATTCTTATGCTCACGGTCATTATTCCAAAAATTGCCGTTATGATTACCGATTCAGGCCAAACGGTGCCGATTTACACCCAGATAGTTCTCTGGATTAGCAATATTTTTGTCAATCACGGCATCTTTGTGGCAGTAGGAACTATCCTTTTTGGTTTTATTTTATGGAAGTACTCTCGGACCGAAAGCGGTTCTATCACTTTGGATAATATGCGTTTAAATTTGCCATATCTCGGAGACCTCTATCGTAAACTGTATCTCTCCAGAATTGCCGATAATATGAATACTATGATTATTAGCGGCATTCCTATGTTAAAAGCTCTGGAAATTACTTCGTCCGTGGTTGATAATAAAACTTATCAAACTATTCTTGACAGCGCCTTGATACAGGTCAAAGGGGGAAGCTCTTTATCAAATGCTTTTGGCCAATATAAAGAAATACCGAACATCATGGTTCAAATGGTCAAAGTCGGCGAGGAAACAGGTGAACTCGGCAGTATATTAAAATCATTGGCAAACTTTTACCAACGCGAAGTGACCAATGCTGTCGATACTTTAGTCGGTCTGATTGAACCTGTTATGATTGTAGTGTTGGGTGTCGGGGTCGGCATATTGCTTACCGCGGTTTTGATGCCTATCTACAACATTGCTTCCCAAGGATAACTATCCACACACTAAATTTGCCATTGTTTTTATATGATGTACAAAAATTTTAGAATTGGCACTAGCAAAATCTCACGCAGATATTATTTTTAGAGCATCTGCAGGTTGCAAGCATGGTTTTTGTCAACGACCGAGCTTTGCTCGGCTCATTGACAAAATTGCGACCGAAGCCAGAACAACCCTTCCGCTGGAAAGGGTTTGTGTCTCTAAAAATAATATCTGCGTGAGATTTTGCGAACACTAAAACAAACTGTAAGTCTTTGTTCTAAAACTTTCAGATTTGAGACAAGGTCGCGTATAAAATCTGAATCAGAATCTGAGGCGTATAAGTATACGGTGAGGATTATGTGAGGATTTTAGACGATGAGATTGGCCAAATGTGGAAGTTTTAGAAAAGACTTTGGGTTTTGACTTCGGACACCGGATCCCAGTGCTTGATGTCCATTTTTATTTCTTTGGTAAATGGTCCTTCGCGAAACAACAGTTTTTTATTTTTCAAGGCGTATTCGTAAACATCTTTGGTGATGCGAACATCGTCCAGGCAATATTTGCGTATTTTTTCAATCTCTCCGTTTCTCCACCAGACGATAGCGTCCAGACCGTTGCCGCTTTTATTTATACCGAGCGTTCCCTCGGCCACTTGGTCCAGTTTCATCCGTCTGCCGTAGCAATTTCGGATTTCCTTTAAAATATCAAGAGAACGGATTTTAGTTATCTCTCCGCGACCGGCCGCTTTGCAGTATTTATTCAAAAGCGGTATGTCAAAATGGTCTCCGTTATAACTGATAAGAACATCGGCTTTTTCCAAAATCGGCCACATCTTGTCAAATTCTTCCTGCAAAAAACTGTGATAAGTGTTTGTCTCGTAGTCATACAGGCAAACTACGGAAATATCAAGGTCTTCCGGTTTATCCGAGCCGACATCCTGAAAGACATTTCTTGTTTCAATGTCAAAAACTATTCTTTTCATAAAATAAATATACGAATATGCGAATAACTCACGAATCTACGAATGGCTACGAATAATCCCAGTAATTCCGGCGATTACAACCTTCGTTTCCTCGCCGGTTTCCATATTTTTAATTGAGTAAGTGCCGGAAGATACTTCGTTTTCACCGACAACTACGATGTAAGGGATTTTTTGTTTGTCGGCTATTTTGATTTGGTCGCCGACTTTTTTATCAGTTAAATTTACTGCTACATTCAGACCTTGCTCTCTTAATGATTGTCTCAGTTTTTGAGCAGGTTTCAAAAAAGTTTTATCCAAAGTGCAGATGTAAAGCTCGGTTGCTGATTTGTATTTTGGCAGAAGACCTCGCGTTTCAAGAAAATCTTTGATAGTGACATCTCCCATACCGAAACCGACAGCCGATATTTTTCCTCCGCCAAAAATGGCTGTCAGGTCGTCGTAGCGTCCTCCGCCAAAAAGCGACCTCTTATTTTCCGGATTTGTGTCAAAAACTTCAAAGACCATTCCGGTGTAATAGTCAAAACCGCGGACAATTCCCGGGTCAAACAAAACACTTTTAACATCAACATCGTTTAACAGTTTCATTATTTGAGATATATCTTCCGAGGACCCGACCGCTTCAACTTCGGGGAAAGAGATATTCAGTTCCTTCAGTCCGTTCTCAAACTCTGCTTCTCCGATTTTTGCTTTTCTGTCCAACAGTTTATACAGTTTCTTGGCTCTTTCGTCAGATTCGTTTTCTATGCCGAGCTTGGCCAGAAGCTCTTTCAGGAATTTTCGGCTTCCGATGTGTATTTCAAAGTCCTCGTCTTTTGCTCCAAATTTTTTCATCAGATTATAAGCAATAGAGATTATTTCAGTATCCGCTTGTATGCTGTCCAAACCGAAAAGGTCAACATTTAACTGCCAGTGCTCGCGCAAACGTCCGCGTTGAGGCTTTTCATATCGGAAAAGATTTGGGATGGAATACCAACGCAAAGGAAAGGCAAGTTCGCGCTCTTTTGCCGCGACCATTCGTGCCACTGTCGGAGTCATTTCTGGACGCAGTGTTACTTCGCGCCCACCTCGGTCGGTAAAAGTGTATGTTTGCTCATTGACAATTTCTTCGCCGGTTTTTGCTCTATACAGTTCTGCCGGTTCAAGAAGCGAGGCGCTGTATTCGGCATACCCAAAACTTTCCAGCACTTTTTTCCAAGTGTCGAAAATATAATTTTGCACAAACATATCTTCCGGATAAAAATCCCGCACGCCTTTGTAACTTTCTGTTGAGAGTTTGATTTTATCAGACATAAAATTGTGTAAATTAAAATCTCTTACTTACCACATCTCTGCCAGAGACCGTAAATTTTTCCAGCGGAAAATTTACTTAGTGCTCGGTCGCAATTTGTCAAGTTAGTCACTTGACAAAACCATGCTTGCGGCCTGCGCAGTCTCTGTTCGAGATGTAGCTCGACGAGATTTTAATTTATGCTGTTAATATAGTCTATACAAAATCCAACCAATGCACAAGAAAAATTTTGCAGAAGCGTGTTGGTTTAGAGATGGACAAATATCTTAGATTTGGTATTCTGTTGTCAGAAAAGGAGGTCAGTATGCTCAATGAGTTTTATGCAGTAACGATGCACTCTATCTGGTATGTTAGGGCCAGAGAAGAAAACGGAAACCGTCTCCTGGTGGTAAAAATTGCCGCCCACAAAGAATGTAAAAAACCTGCCGGTGCAAGACTTCAAGGTGGAGATATGCTCTCAATTGGCAAAAAGTTAATGATGTATATCCCTGAGGGAGGAGGATTCCACGGTTCGGTTGAAAGAAATATTTACAGAGTAAGCACCTTGTATTGGGGAGGCAGTACTTCTCCAGTCGTCGCTCTTTTCAAAGATAGGCAATTAGTCTTTGAATGTTTTGATGCGACAGATGCTGTGCCATGCGACCCTCGCTGGACTACCCAAACCAAGGAAGTCTTATCAGCAATCGGCGAAGACCATCCAGATTTTGAAATTTGTCGATATGGTGACAGAGCTCTGTTTCCTAGCGAAGTTACCGCTAAATAAGCGGACAAAGTCCCAGATTGATAATCAGCTGGGACTTTTCATATACAAAGAAAAAATGATAGTGCTATAAAACAAAGCGGTCGCTTTGTTTTATAGCATAGGGAATTTGGGATTCTAAAACCTGTGGAGAAGTCATGTTGCAGACTTTTTTGGATAGTGATTGAATGAAAACAGAGGAGTACAATCAGAAAAAAGGAGAGACAAATTTGAGTGTAGAATCTGATGCCAGGTTGGAGTTCGGCCTTTTGATAAAAACAGCCCGGGCGGAACTGAAACTGAACAGGTTTAAGTTTGCTCGTCTAGTTGATGTTACGGTGGAAGTCATCAAACGTCTGGAACACGGGGTAGTCAATCCAACAAGAAGGGAGTTGGTCAGGTCCATCAAGGCGGCTAAACTTTCAGATGAGAAGAAAAATGAAGCGTATCGTCTGCTTCGAATCTTTTCTCCTTGTCGGCAAAAACGTGTTAAGTTTCATCTACATTGCCTCATTCTTCAGAGCAGAAAAGGGGGATAAAATGAACGATGCAATTTCTGACGCGGCTCTTGATTTGGAATTCTGCAGGTTGAATCAGGAACATGAAAGAAAAACCGGAGCAATTGTTCCTTTCCACCAACCTGAACGTGCTCAAAGAAGAAGGCGTTATTTTGGAAAATCTTTGACCGATAACGCTCTTCGCAAGATGTCACTTTTTATTTCGTCTCATGTCAAGGACGAGGACTGAGACATCTTTTCAGAACCAAAAACCCTGGTTGCATGGAGCAGTCAGGGTTTTTACTTCTTCATTTCCTTTTTTCGCAGTCTCACTGACTTCGGTGTGATTTCTATGTATTCGTCAGGAGCCACAATTTCCATGGATTTTTCTATATCAAGTTTAAAAGTAGCGGCTAAATAAACTTTATCATCGGAACCGGAAGCGCGCATATTGGTTAATTGTTTGCCTTTGGTCGGATTGACCCACAGGTCTTCGCCTTTTGAAACATTGCCTATGACTTGTCCCTCATAAACTTCTATCCCGGGTTCAACATAAAGAGTTCCTCTCTGTTGCAAGTTATCAAGGGCAAAAGCCAGGACTTTGCCAGATGCCATAGAAACCATTGAACCGTATCGAGTGTGTTTAATGTCGCCGACATACGGGCGGAATTCTATAAATCTGGATGACAAAATACCCATGCCTTTAGTGTCAATGACAAACTGTCCTCTATAGCCCAAAAGTCCGCGTGTCGGTATTTCTAAAATTATCCTCTCTCGCCCGCTTGACTCTTTCACGCTCGTTAAAATTCCGCGACGTTCCGTTAGACGCGAAATAATTGAACTCGCCGTCTCACTTGTCACATCCAGAGTTACTTCTTCAAACGGCTCACTTCGTTCGCCGTCATTTTCTTTGAAAATGACTTGCGGCTGAGAAACTTGCAGTTCGTAGCCCTCGCGGCGCATATTTTCAAGAAGTATGGCTATATGAAGTTCACCTCGGCCGTAGACAGTAAAACCTAGGGCTTCAGGATTATCGTCATTAAAATCCACTTTTAGACCGACGTTTATTTCCAGCTCGCGCTCCAATCGCTCACGGATTTGACGGCCTGTCACAAACTTGCCTTCACGTCCGGCAAAAGGGGAGTCGTTGACGAAAAAATTCAGGGAAATGGTCGGTTCATCTATTTTGATAGACGGAAGAGGTAAAGCATTTTCATCTTTGCATATTGTGTCGCCGATATAAACAGTCGGCAGTCCCGCAATCATCACAATATCTCCGGAAAAAGCTTCAGAGACCTCCTTTCTTTTTGTTCCTTCAAAGGCAAAAAGTTTTGTAATCTTTCCTTTTGTGTCAAGAAGCGTTCTTGACATATTGGATGTGGTATAATTTTTTTCTGTGACAGAGTTTTTTATAAAGACGTTATCGCCGGTTTTTATCGTTCCTTGATAGACTCTGCATACCGCAAGTCGTCCTAGGAAATTATCGTATGCCAGATTAAAACTCTGAAGTCGCGCAGAAGCATTTGAGTCTCCTCCGGCAGGCGGGACTTCTTTCAGAATGGTTTCAAGAAGAGGAGTCAAGTCGCTGGACTCGTCTGTCAATTTCATTTTGGCGATGCCAGCGCGTCCGTTTGCATAAACTGTCGTAAAATTTAACTGCTCATCATTTGCTCCAAGTTCCAAAAAAAGTTCTAAAATCTTCTCGTGTACCTCGTCCGGTCTAGCTGCCGGTTTGTCTATTTTATTTATAATGACAATCGGTTTTAAGCCAAGTTCAAGTGATTTTTTCAAAACAAAACGGGTTTGGGGCATAGGTCCTTCAGCCGCGTCAACCAAAAGGAGAACACTGTCGATGGCGCGTAAAACCCGCTCTACTTCAGAGCCGAAATCGGCGTGTCCGGGTGTGTCCACTATATTTATTTTTGTTCCACGATAGTGGACCGAAGTGTTTTTGGCGTATATAGTAATGCCGCGCTCCTGTTCCAGGGCGTTTGAATCCATAGTGACGCCTTCGGCTGTCATACCGGTTTGACGCATCAAAGCATCGGTAAGAGTTGTTTTACCGTGGTCGACATGAGCTATTATCGCTATATTTCGTATCTGCATGAAATTATTTTTTGAATTTCCAAAACTACGGCGTAGTTATAACTTTTCCGGAGCATCCGCAGGTCGCAAGCATGGTTTTTGTCAAGGCATTCATCTTGACAAAATTGCGACCGAGGACAGAATAAATTTTTCGCTGGAAAAATTTATGTCTCCGGAA
>JACQNQ010000016.1 GCA_016202965.1 Candidatus Zambryskiibacteriota bacterium
GTGGAATAATGCGCACTCGAGAATTTATTATGAAAGATTTATATTCTTTTTCAAAGGATGAAAAAGAGCATCTGGATTTTTATGAAAAAGTAAAAAAAGCTTATATAAATATTTTTAATAAAGTTGGTATTGGAGAATTAACTTATCTAACATTTGCTTCTGGAGGAGTATTTTCAAAGTTTTCCCATGAATTCCAAACAATCACAGAAGCTGGAGAAGACATTATTTATATTCACAAAAATAAAAATATTGCTATCAACCAAGAAGTTTTTACCGATGAAGTTAAAAAGGATTTAGGTGTTACAGATGGTTTTGAGGAAAAGAAAACTGTAGAAGTTGGAAATATATTTACTCTTGGAACAAGATTTTCCGAAGCTCTTGGTCTAAATTATAAAAATGAAAATGGAAAAGAAACACCAGTATTTATGGGTTCTTACGGTATAGGTCCCGCTAGACTTATGGGAGTTATTGCAGAAGTTTTTTCTGATGACAAAGGTTTGCTTTGGCCTTCGGCGGCTGCGCCTTTTGCAGTTCATCTCGTTCGGCTGGGAGAAACAGATGATGTTATTTCGTTTGCCGACAAACTTTATGATGATTTACAAAAAAGGGGAGTGGAAGCTCTGTATGACGACCGCGACCTGCACCCCGGCGAAAAATTCGCCGACTCTGACCTCATCGGCATCCCGGTTCGTTTTGTGGTCAGTGACAAAACAGTCGCTGAAAATAAAGTGGAAGTAAAATGGCGCGCAAAATCTGACTCGGAATTAATGTCCACAGAAAAAGCTTTGAAATTTTTGTAAAACCAAAAAAATCATTTAGAAAAGCATCCTTAAAAACTGGAGTTTTTAAGGATGCTTTTCTAATATTAATGTTATAAAATTGAATTTTATCTTGGTTTACAGTCCTATTTATAGTTGCTTATTTTGGCACATAACTCAAAGTCATTCTCTGCTCTTTTGCGTCAAAGAGAGTGATTTTAAAAGTGTAACTTTTACCGAGTTCTAATGTGTCGTGAAGCTTTTCATCCGAACCGAACTCGGAAATGTGAACCAAACCGGCGATACCTTCCTCAATACTGGCTAACGCGCCGTGTTTGTTAAATTTAATGATTACGCCTTCCACTATGGCATCTTTTTTATATTTTTTCTCGGCGTCGTTCCAAGGATTTTCTTTCAGAGCCTTGATGGACAGGGAAATTTTGCCGTCTTTTATCTCAATAATTTTGACTTTGACTTTCTGTCCGACATGAAACATTAACTTTGGATTTTCCACAAGGGCCCAATCTATTTCAGATATATGAACGAGACCCTCCAGTCCTTCTTCCAGTTTTACAAACACGCCGAAATCCACCATACCTGTCACTTCGCCCGTAACTACGTCGCCTAAAACATATTTGTCTATAATATACTCTTTGTTTTTCTGTTCAGGATTTTTCTCGGAGAAAATAAGTTTGCCTTCTTTCGGCGAAGCCCCGATAATGGCCACCGAGATTTTTTGTCCCACCAATTTTCGGAGTTCTTCCAAGATTTTGTCTTTGTCGCCGTCGGAGACGCGCGGGTAATGCTCCGTCTTTAGTTGTGACGCCGGTAAAAATCCGGTGATGCCTTGCCAGACGAGCATCAATCCGCCTTTGTTTGCCTCTTGCACAGGGAGTTCAAATATTTTTTTCTCGGCAATTGCGCCTTCCGCTTCGTTCCAGATAAGGGCTTGACGGGCTTCTTTGAGAGAAATTTCTATATAACCGTCTTTGTTGGAAATGGAAATAACTTTGCCGGCAACGGTATCCCCGACATTTATTTTTTTGATAATGTCGCGGGCGTTTATGTACTCGCGGCCGTAAATAATACCCGTGCCGAATGGCGGAATATCAATGTAAACTTTGGCTTTCTCAATGCTTAAAACAGTTCCCTCAATAACCTCATCAACCGATGGGGGATTTTTACTTTCATTTAAAACTTTTTCCATCCCACCCACATTCTTTATTTCCATCAAATCTGCCTGTTCTAAAATTCCTTGCCCTGAGCCCGTCGAAGGGTTAACTTTTCTTATCATGAGTATATGGCGAAACGCGGCTCAATCTCAGTCAGTTATTTCAGGCTAAAACCGCAAAAGCGGTTCGCCCGATCAAAACAAAGCTTTGATTTAGGGAAGAGATGAGGTTAACACATTTTGCGATTGATAATATATAAAAACAAGTATACAGAAATAGTAAATTTTGTCTATTTGGACTACACTACTGTAAGGAGGTTTTATGTTCCAAGATAAAAATCCTAGGTCATATCCTAGGTCATATTTGGAATCACAAAAAGATGTTTCAAATCGTTGGGTTTTTATTCCCATTAGTCTTGTAGTTGGAGCATTGGTTACTGGTTTGATACTAGGTCAAATGTTTAAACCAATAATCGAGTTTATTTTATGGAGGGTTCTTGTTAAGTAAGTCTCGACAGAGAAAAGCCCCGAGCATGGTGGCTGACTCTGCTCGGGGCTTTTCTTTTGTCCAAAAACTCAAAAAATATTAAGCTCATTAAATTACCATAGTATATTGGTGGTAATTGTTACATATACGCCATGGCGTATATGTACACTATACGATTAATCGTATAGTGTAAGAAAACTGATTCAATCTACGTCATGGCGTAGATTGTTAACTTACGATATATCGTAAGTTAAGGAATTATTCGTAGCTATTCGTAAATTCGTGACTTATTCGCATATTCGTATATACTATTTGTATGGTCATCACATATCACGGCGTGGATTTTTTCAAAGTTCAGTTTGGAGATACTGTTCTTGCCGTTAATCCTATTTCTAAAGATTCAAAGGTCAAAGGCGCGCGATTTGGCTCGGACATTACTCTTATTTCTCTCAACAGTCCAGAACACAATGGAGCGGATGTAACTAGTCGGGGTGAAAAAGAATCTTTTCTCATAAATGGTCCCGGCGAGTATGAAGTTTCCGGTATTTTCATAAAAGGTTTTCTGTCAAAATCAAATTACGGAAGCAAGGTCTCCGTGAACACTATATATACAGTTTCGCTCGAAGGTATGAACATTTGTTTTCTCGGAGCTCTTTCTGATACGGCACTTTCGGCAGAAGCCAAAGAGGCTATTGAGGAAACAGACATACTTTTTGTGCCGATTGGCGGCCTGCCTGCGCAGGCAGGGACTGGAGTTTTAGATCCAGGAACAGCTCACAAACTGGCAGTGCAATTTGAACCAAAAATAATTATTCCTAGTCACTTTGGCGGAATTGGCGACCCCAGCGCTTTAAAAAAATTTTTGAAAGAAGCTGGTGAGGAGAATGTAAAACCCATCGACAAACTGACTATCAAGAAGAAAGACCTAGACGGCAAAGAAGGCGATATCATAGTTTTAGACGTGGTCTAAAACTATGACAGTATTCAGTGCTAAGTACTCAGTGTAAAAGTGAAAGTAACTGCATTCAACCGAGTACTGAGCACTTTCACACTTTTAACTTTTATCATGTTTGATTTTTTAGAAAAATTAAGAAGTAAGCCGGAAAAAGTCAAAAAACAAATTGCTTTTTTCGTGTCAATTTTTCTTGCCGGAATTATTTTTGTCGTTTGGCTCTCCGTCATATATCCTGATTTTCGCCAAAGTCAAAAGCAGAAGCAAAAAGTTGAAAATTTAACACCGAGTCCATTTTCCACATTTACAACCCAACTGTCCTCAGGCATTTCCAGCATATCCGAAAAATTTTCTGAAATAAAAAACACAATTTCATCATTCTCCACATCCCCGGCTTATTACAGCGCAACGACAAGTATAGTAGTTGGCACTACTACAAATCAGTAAATTATGCTATAATACATTTATATTTTTAGCTCTCCCGTTAGAGATAGGAGAGCAATATTAACCATTACCAAGATATATTAAATAATCGAATGTAGGATATATAGCTATATGCTATGTCTCCTATCTCTAACGGGATGAAGAAAAAAGATACAGAAGGCGATAATTCAGCAAAAATAACTCCTGAAAGAGTAGCAGTAATTCAGCAGGAAATTACCGAGGAGATGAAAACCTCCTTCATTGATTATGCCATGTCTGTTATCACCGACCGGGCTCTTCCTGATGTCAGGGATGGCCTGAAGCCGGTCCATCGCCGAATTCTTTTTGCCATGAATTCAATGGGGCTGACGTTCGGGGCTAAATTCAGAAAATCTGTGCATGTGGTTGGTGACGTATTAGCAAACTATCATCCCCATGGAGACGCGTCGGTCTATGATGCAATGGTTAAATTAGCTCAAGATTTTTCTACGCGATATCCGCTTGTCATCGGCCAAGGAAACTTTGGTTCTATTGACGGAGATAATGCCGCAGCATATCGATACACCGAAGCAAAAATGTCTCGAATCGCTTCAGAACTTTTGAGAGACATTGAAAAAGAAACAGTTGATCTGATTCCAAACTACGATGGCACGAAAAAGGAGCCAAGAGTTTTGCCTTCCACAGTTCCAAATCTTTTACTTAACGGCACACTCGGCATTGCTGTCGGTATGGCCACAAATATTCCTCCGCATAACTTGGGGGAAGTGATGGATGCTCTGTCTTTCTTGGTGGATAACAAAGATGCCACAACAGAAGACCTTTTGCAGTTTATAAAAGGTCCGGATTTTCCTGTCGGCGGTTTGGTTTTTGGGGCAAAAGATATGGCTCACGCCTACGCTTCCGGCCGCGGAGGCGTTGTTACCCGCGGTGAAGCGGAGATAGTGGAAAGTAAAGCCGGCGGAACACAAATTATTATTACTTCCGTCCCGTTTAGAGTGAACAAACAAAACTTGGTGACAAAAATCGCCGACCTTGTTCGTGAGAAAAAAATAGACGGTATAAAAGGGATGAGAGATGAATCGGCAAAAGATATCCGTATCGTTATTGACCTCAAAGGAACTTCACATCCGCAAACAGTTCTGAATTATATTTACAAGCATACCCAACTGGAAGAGGCCTTTCATTACAATATGGTCGCTTTGGTTAATGGTGTGCCTAGAACTCTGTCTCTGAAAGATATTTTAGAGGAATTTCTCTCTCACCGCACGGAAGTTATTCGCAGACGAACGGAATTTGATTTGAAAAAAGCTCTGGAACGCGAGCACATCTTGCTCGGGTTATCCAAAGCTCTTGACCATATTGACCAGATAATCAAACTGATAAAGAGTTCAAAGGACGCAGAGGAAGCTAAAAAGAAATTGATGACTGAGTTTAAGTTCTCAGCTATCCAAGCTACGGCTATTTTGGAAATGAAACTTTCTCGTCTGGCTGGGCTTGAGAGAAAAAAAGTGGAAGACGAGTTGAAGTCTATTCAGGATTTTATAGAACAAATGAAAGCCATTCTTGGAAGCCCAAAGAAAATTTTGTCAATTATAAAAAACGAATGCAAGGAAATAAAAGAAAAATACGGTGACGAACGCAGAACAAAAATCATAAAGAGCGGGGCAAAAGTGATGTCTCTGGAAGATTTAATTCCCGACCAGGAAAACGCTCTGGTTTTAACTGCCGGCGGATACATTAAAAGAACAAACCCGGACGAATTTCGCAAACAAAAGCGCGGGGGAGTGGGAGTGGTTGATTTGGATACAAAAGAAGAGGATTTTGTGACGATGTTGCTCATCACTTCCACTCACAGCGACCTTTTGTTCTTCACGGACAAAGGCAAAGCCTACCAAACGAAAATGTATGATATTCCGGAAGGACGCAGAGCGACCAAAGGCAAAAATGTCATGAATTTTTTACCACTTTCCGAAGGCGAAAAAATCACATCCATACTGCCTATGCCCAAAGAAGTCAAAAAATCCGAGGCGTCTCTAATGATGATTACCAAAATGGGGCAAACCAAAAAATGTTTGGCTGCAAGTTTTCACGATGTCCGCATTTCAGGTATTATCGCTATCAAACTAGACCCGGGAGACGCGCTGGTTTCCGCAAGTTTTGTTCAAAAGAAGGATACGGTTATTGTGGTTACAAGCAAAGGACAGTCCATTCATTTCAAGGAGTCAGATATTCGTGAGACCGGACGAACGGCAATGGGCGTGCGCGGTATAAAACTTGTAAAAGGCGATGCGGTTATTTCTGCCGAAGCGGTGCCAAACGTCTTGAATGATGCCACGCTTATGGTTATTTCAGCAAACGGTTACGGCAAATGCACAGACATAGACGAATACAAAGTTCAGCGTCGCGGCGGTTCAGGTGTGAAAACTGCTAAAGTCACGCCAAAAACAGGACAACTTATTTCCGCCAAAATTTTTGCCGGCGGAAACGATGAAGTGGTAGCCATTTCCAAAAAGTCCCAAGTTATCCGTGTTGATGCCAAAGAAATTCCAGTCCTTGGCCGTCAGACCCAAGGTGTTCGTGTTATGAAACTGCGCGAAGGGGATTCCATCGCCTCTCTTATATGCCTCTAAATGTCAAGGGGAGTCCTTGACATTTATTAAACAATAAAAAAAATGAATGATATAGATAAAGTTATAGTTACTCAAATATGTAAAGAAAAAATGGAAAGGTACAAAAAACAATTTTTGGTAGGTATTTTCGGTTTATTGTTGATTTTACCTCCTATAATTTTATATTTTTTTATAAAATGGGATCCACTTTTTATAAATAGCGAAGGTGAATCAATACCTTTTTCTATATGATTACTAACGATAATCTACTGGATAGTGTTTTTTCAAATTTACAAATATCGAGAGCGTTCCATGCGTAGAACATGGCAACTTACACAATTTTTAAGTGATAATTGGACAGTAGAAAAACGAGAACATGAAAGAGTTAAACTTATATCAGATATTGTTTACATGAGTGAATTAAAAAATGAATATCCTAAAGTTTTTGATGATGGAATTTTAAAGTTACCTTAAAGCTCTTAGTAATTATATGTCAAGGACTCCCCTTGACATGTCTTCATCAGAAGGAAAACGAAGTGTTTCTATTTCAAAATTACTTTTGTTTTCAAACAATGAGATTAAGAAATCAGTGTGTACAATTGGTAAATTTCTGTCAGACACATAGTCATTATAACTACTCCATTTGTATTTACTTGGCTGTTTTACAAGTCCGTCTTTTACTGCATTCATATGAATATATGCCGAAACCCACATTAATTGTTCATTCGACTCAATGATTACAGCTTTAAAACAATCTTGAAAAACGTGTCCCACTCTCTTATATTTTTTGTTTATATACATTGCATAGCTTGTGCATATTTTTGAGATGATTTTTGATATGGGAGTATCTCCACATTGTTCAATAAGTAAATGAAAATGATTTGGCATGAGACAAAAAGCATATAACTTAAAATCGCCTTTATGTGTATCAGTAATTCTAATTCTTGAATATGGCTGGCGACACAACTCGTGAAATAATTCTTTTTCTTCAAATCCAAGAGCAAGACCAATTCTAAATATGAACGCTTTGTAGTCTTGTTCATCATTAAAAATTTTCTCACGATTATTTCCTCTATTGTATATGTGAACAATAGTTCCAGATGCAAAATTTTTGTAATCTCTATTTTTCATTATTCTATATTATGTCAAGGACTCCCCTTGACATCAAGGGCGTTATACACATTTTCTGTTTTTGTAGTTTCTCGTATATAATTTAATCATGTTCTCCGACCCGGAAAAAGTAATAGAACAATGCGGAATTCAAGCTGGTATGACTATTGCCGACCTTGGCGCCGGTTCAGGACGCTACAGTATGGCAGCGGCCAAGGCGCTTGCGTCTACGGGCAAAGTCTACGCCATAGATGTTCAAAAAGACCTTCTTTCAAAATTGAAAAACTTGGCTGTCCGTGAAGGTCTCTACAATATAGAAGTTATTTGGGGAGATATAGATAAAGTAAACGGCACCAAACTTCGCGAGGCATCCATTGACCTCGCTCTGCTATGCAACATACTTTTCCAGATTGAAAGCAAAGAAAATATTGTCAAGGAAATAAAACGAATATTGAAACCTCACGGCAGAGTATTGGTCGTTGACTGGACAGATTCGTTCGGGGGTTTAGGACCAAAGCCGGAAGCAGTTGTTAAAAAAGAAACGACCAAAGAAATGTTTCAAAAAACAGGTTTTCATCTTGATAGAGAAATTTTCGCCGGAGCTTATCATTATGGTATGATTATGAAGAAGTTGTAAAGTTAAAAGTTAAAGGTTAAAAGCAGAATCAAATTCCTCTTAATCTTTCCTTTAACTTTCAAACCTTTAACCTTTAACCTTTAACCTTTAACCTTTAACCTTTAACTACATCTATGTCTAATTTCAAAATAGCCCTGACGGCAATATTTGGCATATCTATCGTTTTAGGCGTAGCTATATTTGCCCTCTCCAGAGGTTCGTCTTCCGGTCAGTCTGCAAATCTGGTTATTTGGGGTACAGTTTCTGAAGAGTCTTTTAATACCGCCCACAAAAACTCTTCCATTTTCAATAATAAATCAGTAAAAATTACCTACGTCAAAAAAGAAGCCGTGACTTTTAATCAAGACTTTGTGGAAGCTTTGGCTTTGGGAAACGGTCCAGACATCGTTTTGTTGCGGGATGATTCCGTATATAAAAATCGCAACAAGCTCTTTGTCATACCGTACGCTAATTATAATCAGAGAGATTTCAAAGACAGATTTATTGAAGGAAGCGAACTCTTTCTTGTTCCCGACGGAGTCATCGGCTTGCCTTTCATGGTTGACCCTATGGTTATGTATTGGAATAGGGACATCTTTTCCAATAATCTTATTTCAGAGCCGCCGAAATATTGGGACGAGCTTTATTCTCTGGTGGAGAAAACCACCAGCCGCGACAGCGGAGGAAATATTTTGAAAAGCGCCATTGCTTTGGGCGAATGGAAAAACATCACAAACGCCAAAGAGATTGTGGCCATGCTTTTGCTTCAAGCCGGCACGCCTATTACCAGTGGCGATAAATCCGGCGTTGTGTCCTCTGTTCTGAACTCTCAATTCAATTTACCCGTTGCTCCGAGCCAGTCCGGCATCAATTTTTACACTCAATTTTCCAATCCCGGAACGCCGGCATACAGCTGGAATCGTTCCCTTCCAAATTCGCTCAATTTCTTTATTTCCGGAAATCTGGCCCTTTATCTGGGTTTTGGGAGCGAAATTTTTTCCATCCAGCAGAAAAATTCCAATCTTAACTTTGATGTCACTTATATGCCCCAGATTCGCGATGCGGCTAAAAAACAAGTCTTTGGCCATATCTACGCTTTGTCTATTGTCAAACAATCAAGACAAATTGCCGCCGCGGCTCTTGCCGTGAATGCTCTGACGGAAAGCTCGGCCCTTACGGCTATGGAGTCCGTGACAAATTTGCCTCCCGCTCGCCGCGACTTATTAAGTGTTAAGCCGACAGACCCTTTCCGCCAAATTTTCTACAATTCAGCGCTTCTTTCTCACTTCTGGGTTGACCCTGACCCTGTTTCAAGTTCTAACACATTTCGTGATATGATAGAGTCAATCACCAGCGGACAATCCAGTTTGAGCCAGGCTTTGAGCAGAGCTAATGAGGAACTGAATAATGAACTAAAATAAAAAAAAGTTAAAAGTTAAAAGTTAAAAGTTAAAAGTCAAAAGTCGAAAGTTAAAAGAAAGAATGATGAATAATAATAGAAAAAAAATAATAACAAGCGCAATATTCTTGTTTTTATTTTTATCACCTGTTTTTGCATACGCGGTGGAAGCCACACAACCGGCGGGCAGTCCGGGCACGGGTATCACATACGAATGTGTTGACGGCAACTGCGACTTTAATGATTTGGTCCGAGCCACAAACAAAGTGGTGGATTTTGGCAGGAACTTTGCTCTCTTGTTTTCAGTGGTGGTTATCGCTTACGCCGGCTTTCTGTATATGACCTCAGAAGGTAATCCGGGAAAGTTGGCAGAAGCTAATAAAATGTTTGTAAGTGTAGGCAAAGGCATTATTTTTGTCATGGCCGCCTGGCTTATTGTTCATCTCATCACCAACTCTCTTTTGAGACCGGAGGTTTCCACCATTATTCCAAACGGTTAGTATATGCTAAAATATATAATATATGAAGAATCTTAGATTTACTATTCTCCTCCTTGTTATTATTTTACCGATTTTCGCATTTGCCCAAGGCGAGGTAAACTCTCCTGGAGGAGGTGGCAATGTCACCATTCCAAACCCGCTTAAATGCGCCGCCGGGCAGGATTGCGGCAGTTTTATGTCTCTTCTGACAGCCATATTAAACAACATTGTTATGCCTGTGGCCGCCGTGGCTGTAGTGGCTTATATTATTTGGGCCGGTTTTACATACGTTACAGCCCAAGGTAATCCAAAGAAGATAGACGAGGCTCATCAGCGGCTTCTGTGGGCTTTGGTCGGCGCAGGCATACTTTTGGGAGCGGCGGCCATATCGCGCGTTGTTCAAACCACTGTTACTTCTTTAATAAACTAAATTAATATGTTATCTGCAGCCGGTCAAACTTTTGGAGGAGTTATCGCGTACATCTTGGGCATTATTGACGTTTTAAATCCGATACTTTTTGCTTTGGCTTTCCTTTTTTTCTTTTGGGGCTTGTCCAAGTTTATTTTAAGTTCCGGCAATCAAGCCGACATTCAAAAAGGCAAAAACTATATGCTTTGGGGCATTTTGGTCTTGTTTATTTTGCTTACATTCAGAAGTATTATTAGCATAGTTTCAACGGAATTGGAGCTTGGTCCGGCCACTGAAAAACCGCTTTTACCAACAAATGTGCAATAATTAAGTGATTATAAAAACATGAAAAAAAATATATTATCATATATACTGCTTACCACTCTCTCTTTCAGTCCGATTGTTACTTTTGCCGCGCTGAATGGAATAAAAGACTTACTGTCGTCTTTTTTAGTTTTTCAGAACTCTGCCATCAAGGTCATTTTTGCTCTGGCTTTTCTCTTTTTCTTTTGGGGTATGACCCAATTTATCTTGCATGCCGGAGAAGAAAAAACCAGGGAAGAAGGAAAAAAGAAAATGCTCTGGGGCATTGTCGTTTTATTTGTCATGCTTTCTATTTTTGGCATTTTGGGTTGGATAGGAGCTATTGTTGAAATACCTGTTTCGCCAGCTACTCTTCCAGAAATTCTTCCAGGAGCTGGTCAACAATTAGAGACAACTAGACCAACTAGACCTTAGCCTTAACAGATATCGATGTGTATCCCATAGCGACATAATTTTTTCAAAGTCTGGGGATTTTTTCCGAAGACTTTGAAAAAATTATGTCGCTATGGGATAGGCGCGGATTTATCCACAGAGGGCTTGTTTTTGGCATTCTTTTATCATATAATACAAAATATAGTTTAATAATAATAAAAAATATGATGAAAAAATTGATTTACGCGTTAATATCATTCGGGCCGGTTTTGGCACTTGCCCAACCAGCAGTACCAACTTTTGGTAGTATTACCACTGTAGCTAATAGTCTCAAAACAGTCATTAATAGTGTATTTCCGTTTCTATTTGCCTTAGCAATATTATACTTCTTTTGGGGTCTTATTGAATTTGTCCGGTCGTCTGGCGACATCAAAAAGCACGAGGAGGGTAGAACTCACATGATTTACGGCATTATCGCTATTGCTGTCATGGCTTCTATCTTTGGACTTGTATCGTGGCTTCAGGGCACAGTTGGTATTACTGGGACTGAAACTATTAAAATTCCTACTCTTCCTTAAAGTTAATCCAACTAGTTTTTAGAGATTTGTAGTATCTATCTGTTATGACAATCGTCGGCTTTCTTGATAAAGTCAATAATTTAATTCTTAATCCTGTCATTTTGCTTCTTTTCGGCTTGTCTTTTGTCTATTTTCTCTACGGTATCGTCAAGTTTCTGAAAAGCGATGCCGATGACAAAAGCGTTTCCCGCATTGAAGCCCGCAAATCTATTCTATGGGGGATGGTTGGCATGCTCATTATGTTTTCCGTTTACGGCATTATCAAATTTGTTTTGGCCAGTTTTGGCATTACTCCTTCTACCGACATTTCCACTCCCGCAAGACAGTTTCTAAAATTACCATAAAAAATATCCCCCACTTTTTTAGAAAAGTGGGGGATTTCGTTTTGTACTTATTGTACTCATTTCTTCGTGACAGTTACTTTGACCGCCACGTTAGTTCTAGACTGAAACTCCAGCCAGTCCGTCTGACCGAGATTTTTCTTGTCTTTTGGGTCAAACGGTACCGGCTTGCCCTGGCTTAGCATGACCAAGACAGGTTCGTCCGAGTCAAAAGTGGTCCAGCCGGGTGTCAAAACTCTGTCACTCCATTTCGGAGCGGGCGGAGCCAGCACTTCCACGGTCCCGGATTTAACAACGACGAGGGGCGTTTTGACAGATGAGCTTCCAGTTGGTTTCATTCGGTTGTAGATTGCTCTACCTGACAGGAGGGCTAGCAGAACAACTGCCAATAATCCTAGAACCCAACCAAACCTGAACTTTTTAGACGAGGTTTTTTGCGAAGAAGGCTGGTTTTGCTGTCTTTTTCTAGTGATGGCCATGTCGTCTCCTTCTAGCGATTTTTACTGTTGTCGGCTGAAAGTCCTAAGACTCCTCCGGCTGAAGCCCAAGCTCTGACATTTGACCTCGGGTCGGACATTTTTGTTACTGCCACGATATCTGCCGCCGCCCGAGCCAGAACATTCGGGTCGGCTCCCCGAGCGTTATCGGCCAGAACTCTCAGTATCGCCTCTAGGTCAGCCGCTTTTCCTTCCGCTCGCCGGCGGTCGGCTTCAAGCTCGGCTTGAGAACTGATTGTCAGGACCTCTGCCGCTTTCTCCGCTGCTGCTACCTTGCCCTGGCCTTCAAGTTCCGCCAACGCTCTTGCTGCCAGCGCTTCCTCCTGTCTTTTGTCAGAAGCGTCAAATCTTGAAATAAATCCCGCATACATGTCCAGCCCCGCCGATTCCGGCAGATGAGGATTAGGGTCGTCTTGTAGATGGGGGTTGAGGATGTTTCGGATTTGCCTTGAAAGTGGACTGTCGCTATCCTTTGATTCTAAGAGAAAGTCGCTGTAGCTCATCTCTCTAAGTTTATCAATGACAGCCGCTTCCACATATTGCCTGGTTAATTCGAAAAACTTGCCTCCGCGGGTGTATATGGCGACTACAGGTTTCAACGCGTAGAACTGTCCAGTGAACATGATGTCCCCTCGGAACTGATTACGGAATTCTATATCGGGAATGACGTAAGAATGAGGAAAGTCAAAAAGAAGAAAATCAGTTTCTTCCTCATCCTCGTCTCTCAGTAGCCATTCCGAAGATGGAGTTTTGTTTCCAATGTCCGGATTCGGCCTTTCGTGGACGAACGAAAATCTATGCACGCTAGCCGGAGGCAGACCGATATAGTAGAGGCCGAATAAGGCCTCCAGAATACCTTTGTATTGACGGCCTGGAATGATTGTCCAGTCATTTCGGTTAATTCTCCATCCGATAGGCAAGTTTGCCAGAAGTTTTATGAAATTACCTTTCCCTCTGTCCACCGCCTTGATTTGATTCAAAGCGACAAAGGTGAAGATAAAATCACTTTTGCCCGCTATCCAGACCATGATAATGAACAGGATAGCAAACACAACAATAGCACCCAATCCAATAAGTATTTGAAGCATCTTTTTTCCTTTCAATCTGGAATTTTCTAAGAACTTTGGTTAAAGACCGGCACATCGCCAATCTTTAATTTTTTTATTTCTAGTGTGATTATATCACGAACAAATAAAATGTCAAATTTAAATCATACAAGATATCCGCGATCGCGGGAATATAGTCAAATTTAATTTAAGAAGGATTTGAATTATTTTGTGAGTGCGAGGAGACTTGGTCACAAATAATTTTGTTTTCGTCAAAACAAAATTTTCGCTACCCCGACTGGTCCATTTTTTCTGCTGAAAAAATATGACTGCGTCTTTCAAATCTCCACAAAAATCAGAGCAGTCTGATTTTTTCCACAGCACAAAATTCCTTCAGAATTTTGTGAGTGCGAGGAGATTTGAACTCCTATGGGTTTCCCCATACGCTCCTGAAGCGTACGCGTATACCAATTCCGCCAC
>JACQNQ010000018.1 GCA_016202965.1 Candidatus Zambryskiibacteriota bacterium
AAAGAATATAAATCTTTCATAATAAATTCTCGAGTGCGCATTATTCCACTTTTTGCTCGAGTTTCATTTCTAAATTTTGTTTGGAATTGATAAACATATACAGGTAAATCTCTATAAGAAGAAATATGGTCTTTCATCAGTCTGGTTAGTGGTTCTTCGTGAGTGAAACCAAGTCCAACTTCATTATCATTCTTTAGTTTTGTTTTAAACCAATTATCCACAATGTGATCATCCCAGCGATTTGTTTTTTGCCATAATTCTTTATCCTGAAGCGCTGTAAGAAAAAGTTCTTGTCCTCCTATATTATTCATTTCTTGTCGAATAATGTGTATTATCTTATTTAAAGTTCGCAGTCCTAAAGGAAGCATTGCATACACCCCGGCCATTTCCTTATGAATAAATCCGGCGCGGATTAGAAGCTGGGCATTTTTGGAAACTTCATCTGTTGGCGCTTCTTTGCGAGTTTTGGTAAAAAGTTGTGATTGTCTCATATTTATGATTATAGCAATTTCAAAATATCGTGACCAGTAACCATTATCATAAGCATTATGAGAAAAGCAAAACCTAAAACATTTGAATAGTGAATAATTTTTTGGGAAATCGGTCGGCGGATAATTGCTTCAACACCGACAAAAAGCAGTCGACCTCCGTCAAGAGCCGGAAATGGTAACAAATTTATAACAGCCAGATTGATTGAAATAACAGCTGTTAAATAGATTATATGCGACAAGCCAAGCATCGTCGCCTCTCCAAAAATTGAAGCGATACCGACAGGTCCGGAGATTTGGGAAAAATCAGCTGTAAAAGTAATGATGTTCCAAAGAAATATCGCTAGACCGAAAATTGTCTCTTTTGCAATAAATAATGTTGTTTTAGCCCCTTCCAAAAAAGCTATAATTCCATCAGATTTCAAAAATAAAAAAGAAATAAGAAGCCAGGCAAAAATGATGTTTGCCGTTACACCGGCAACGAGAACAAACGCTTGAATCCATTTCGGCTTGTATTGAAAAGAAGTTTGGTCAGCAGTAACACCGAGTGTGGACGGCCTGCCTGCGCAGGCAGGCGCAGCAACGTTCTCACTCGGTGTTTGAAAATCCTCTCCAAAAATTTTGACAAACCCGCCAAATGGAATTAGGTTGAGTGAGTAAATCGTCTCTTCCCACTTCTTTGACAACAGCCTGGGCGGAAAACCGAGACCAAATTCATCCACTCGGATACCAAACTTTTTGGCAACAATAAAATGTCCAAATTCGTGGACCAAAATCAGTATTGCAAGACTTGTTATAAATATGATAATAGACATAAGTATGAATTATTCTGCTAGAGGTATGTAAGTGTAAATATCAAAAATCAAAATTTGAATTCATCATACATTGAAATATGGGCTATTTACTTATTTCACGTTCTTTTTTAGTAAACAACTGCTCAAGCGCATTTCCTGTATCATTTATCATTTTCTGAAGTTCGGTTTTGAGCCGAAATTTTTCGTCTTCAGAGATTTTTCCAGCTTTTTCCTGCCCATCTACATCTTTTACAATTTTTTCCCTTTCAGTTCGCAAAGTCACTCGAGCCTCTTCCAGTTTTTGCTTTGCGATTTTTATCAACGCTCCACGTCTATCAGATGTCAGTTCCGGAAATATCACGCGGATTCCTTTATCATCAACCGCTACCGACAGACCTAAGCCAGATGATAATATTCCTTTTTCCACCGTTCTGACCTGCGACATGTCCCACGGAGTAATGCGTAAAGTTCTAACATCTTCAATAGAAATATTTGCAAGTTGAACGATGGACATTATTCCTCCATATGCTTCCACTTTAACTACATCCAAAATAGCCGGCGTGACACGTCCAGTGCGAATCGTTGCAAACTCTTTTTTGAGCCATTCTTCCGCATCTTTTATTTTTTGCTTGAATGGTTGAAAATTGTAGGACATTATCCACAGTATAAAGAGTTTGACAATTTATGTCTATTTTGCTTGAATGAATAACGGATGTAACCGAATCCAGGGAAGCAGTACAGTAGAGAATACGACGGTAAAATCTACGGAGAGAAAATGTCACAAGTTCAACCGGTACAAGAAGAGGTTTCATTTGCTCACCCAGTTTCAAAACGTGTCGTTACCGGTGTCCGAATGGTGCCGGGAATGACCTTTAAACCAGAAGCCGTTTATCTGGGAACAAAAGACTGGATGAAATGTCCGCCACAATTGGCGGACGGAACAACCAAGCTCAGAAGTAGGGATACCCTTTGGATAATCCCTATCAATCAAAAACAAAAAAAGAGCTAACCTCCCATCAATCCAAACGCAGAGCGTTTGAGAAAAGGTCGCCAGCCACGTAGCTGGCGACTAACTATTTATACGGACTATACAAAACCGCAATAGTAACAATAACAAAATCAGAACTCAATGAAGCAATTGGTTCTAAATGTTCAGAACTAGGTGCTCCAAAATCATTTTGATAGGCGCACCACGGTCATACAAAGCGGTTCGGGCAGATTGGCAAATCTTTAAAGCTTTTGCTGATTTCTCCAAACCATTTTTATACAACTCTGCTTCAATTTGATTGAGAAAAGCAATAGCATCTTGCTTTGTTTTCCTTGCCTCGTCGTAGCTCTGCGAAGACGGGTCCGAGTCCTTGATAGCTTCAGTCATTTCTTTAATTTTTGCCAAACGTTCGGGTAGTTTCAACTTCAAAATTGACTCTTCTTTTAACCTTTCACCTTTAACTTTTAACTCTATTATATGCATCCTCGAGCGCAAAGTCGGTAATAAAATATCTTGCGGAGAAACAATGAAAAAATGTGTGCCGGCGGTCGGTTCTTCAAACACTTTCAGAAGCGCGTTTTGGGCCTCCTCGGTGATAAAATCCGTTTCAATGATAAAGATTTTTCTGCCTGCAGAAAAATCTTTTCTTTCTTGTGCTTCTGCCATTTTACGAGCTTCCTCAATTGAGAGTGTCTTGAACTGCAAATGCTGAAAATCCGGATTGCCGGAAGTTTTGATACCAACTACATTTTCAAAAAAATGTTTCAGTTTTGCTACTATCTCATCCACTTTATGCGCCACAAAAAAATAAGCGTGATGCAAGTTCCCCGAGTTTTTATAAAAATCAATAAGTGGTTGCATCAGTTTAGTATAACAAATTTGGCCGAATTACTTCGGCCAATGAATACAGAGGTCTCTATACGTGTCAGCTTTTTCTAATTCAATATGGAACCAAAATTTTCTAAAACAACGAGGGCATTCAATAATAACTATCCCTATTGAATAAGCCGCCCGAGCTGTTTGAAATGGTTGATTTGTATCAAAACCGACAATTTGCTCATATCTGTTGCCCTGGGAATGAGCCATCGCCGCCTGAATCCAGCTCCAGCCGCATTTGCACTCATAATCCATGGCGTGTGTCATTGCCGGATTGTATGACACACCCCAAGATTGAATTTCACTCATACTTACCTCCGCATCCACCCTACCACAAAGTTAAGAACTTTCAAATCTCGTCGAATCAAAACCTTTTCAGAACACCCGCAGGTCGCGAGCATGGTTTTTGTCAAGGCATTCCATCTTGACAAAATCGCGGCCGAGGACAGAGCAGACTTTTGGCTGGAAAAGTCTGCGTTTCTGAAAAGGTTTTGATGAGAAAGAGATTTGAAAGTTCTACCGTTTAGCAACTATGGATTTTTTATATGTATCCAAATGCTCCAAGGCAATACCTGTTCCTTTTGCCACACAGTAAAGAGGGTCTTTGGCCAAAACCGCTTTGACGCCGGTGCGACGGAAAACGAGCTCGGGCACATTGCGCAACTGCGACGAACCGCCGGTCATTATTATTCCCTTGTCAATAATATCGGACGAAAGTTCCGGCGGAGTTTCCTGCAAGACATCTTTGATGGCTTTTATTATATCGCGCAAGTCTTTGGAAATAGCTTTGACAATTTCATTTGTTTTAATTTCAACACTGCGCGGAAGTCCGGTAACAAAATCACGCCCTTTTATGGTTATAGCCAGTTCTTCGTCCACCGGAAGAGCCGAGCCGATTTTAATTTTGATGTCTTCCGCCGTTTTATCGCCGATGCCGAGATTGAATGTTTTTTTAATATAGTCGGTGATAGCATAATCTATTTTGTTTCCGGCGCATTTAACCGAAGTACTGGAAACAATTCCGCCGAGAGAAATAACGGCTACATCTGTTGTTCCTCCGCCGATATCCACTATCATGTGACCCATGGCTTCATGAATGGGAATGCCGGCGCCGATTGCCGCCAAAATCGGCTCTTTGACCACATAGGCATTTTTAGCTCCGGCCCGGATTGCCGCTTCTATAACTGCTCGCCTTTCGGTTGAGGTCACACCGGCAGGCACAGAAACTAAAACTTCCGGTTTGACAAAATTCCATTTGCCCAGAGCTTTGTCCATATAATGACGGAGCATTGCTTCGGTTACGCGGTAATCGGCAATAACCCCGTCTTTCATTGGACGATAAGCGATTATATTTTCCGGCGTCCGACCGATCATTTCCTTGGCTTCAATGCCGATTGCCACTATACGGTTGTCTTCCTCGGAGACAGCTACAACTGACGGCTCGTTCAAGACAATGCCCCTGCCCGGCACAAAAACCAAGATATTTGCCGTCCCCAGGTCAATGCCGAGTTTTTTAGAGAAAATGCTCATACCAAACCATAATAGCCGAATTTGGCAATAATGCAAAAATATGTATATAATCTGAGCAGGAGGTTGTACCAAATGACAATAGAACGAAGACGTCCAACTGGTCAGCTTGACGATAGAATTTTTTGGATTTTTGCCCTTGGCTACTTTATTTTCTCCGTAGCTCAAGCATTTTCCGGAAAAGTGCCCCTTGAACCGGGGCATATTATCGCTTGCGTTGGTATTCCAATAAGTATTCTTGGAATCATCGAGGGTTTATAACCGTCGGAGCAGAAACGCCCGACGGTTTCTGCTATAATTTGAAAATATGAAACTGCAGTTTACTGACCATGCACAATATCGTATATTTTATGAACGAAACATTTCTGCAGAACAAATAAAAATGGTTATTAGTGGACCGGATTCTTCAGAAAAAATTCAGAACGATTTGATAAAATCAAAAAAGCTTTTGGACAAGAGAACTTTAATTGTGGTATATTCAAGAGAAGGAAATGAATATCTTATCATAACAGCATACTTTCAATAATATGGAAATTACATACGATAAAAAAGCAGACGCGATGTATATCTATTTTCAAAAGGGCGCAAAAATCGCCCGCACCGTTGAACTTGCCGATTTGCTTGTTGCCGACCTTGATAAAAAAGGAAATGTAATTGGTGTTGAAATTTTGGCTGCTTCGCATCAAGTTAAAAAGAACGGAAAAGCAAGCAGGGTGAAGGATGTTAATTTGTTTAATTTTTCTCTCCCATTGCCAGCATAGTGACAAAATGCGCCAGATTTGGAAGTTCGGTATAATGTGCCAATGAACATCTTGACTGTTATACCGATTGCCAGAGGCATCTCCAAGGACACGCTCTCATATTTCACCAAAAAAGATGTGCCTGTCGGGTCAATCGTTTCAATCCCTTTGCGTAAAAAGCGGGCTTACGGACTAGTCGTGGAAAGTAAAACGGCAAGCGAAGCAAAATCGGAAATCAAAACACTGCCTTACAGCATAAAAAAAGTAGGCGGGGTGGAGTCTCGTTCGTTTCTTTCGCCGGCCTTTATAAAATCCGCCGAGAAAATTGCCGACTATAACGCAGCGTCAACTGGCGCGGTGCTTTCTGTTCTTATCCCAAAACCAATTTTGGAGGAATCGGTAAAATTTTCACACATTACCAAAGAATCGCCAAGGAGTAGTTTTTACGAAACCGTTTTACTGCAAACAGATGATGAGGAAAGGTACGCCACATACCGTTCACTTATCCGTGAAGAATTTGCCAAAAATCGCAGTATTTTTTGTTGTCTGCCAACAACAGAAGAGTTGCTGAACGCAAAAGAAATATTGGAAAAAGGCATAGAAAAATACACCTACATATTGCATTCGGGACTTTCCAAAAAAGAGATTCTTTCCGCTTGGCAGAAAATTATTTCCGAAAAGCATCCGGTTTTAATCATAGCCACCGGTTACTTTATTGGAATTCCGCGAAACGACCTTGGTGTAATTATATTGGAAAAAGAGAGTTCCAGAGCTTACAAAACGCTATCCAGACCATTTTTAGATATCAGAGATGTGGCAAAAACAATAGCCAAACAACTGAATATCCGCTTGGTTTTAGGCGACTTATTTTTGCGGGTGGAAACTTTGTGGAAAGGGAAGAGTCTGACTTACTCCGAATTATCTCCTCTGAAATTTCGTTCGCTTTCTACCGCAGTATTGGAAGTCATAGACGTTCACTCGCCAGCCAATATGAAGAAGAAGGAATTTTCAGTTTTGGGAGACGCCTTAAAAAAAATGCTCCAACAAGCCAGAGCCAATAACGAGCAGACGTTTTTATTTTGCGGACGGAAAGGCCTCTACCCGGAAACGATATGCAGTGATTGCGGCACACCGGTAACTTGTAAAAATTGCAACGCGCCGGTGGTACTCTATGGCAAAACTAGCAAGCGTTTGTTTGTCTGTCATCATTGCGGAGAGAGACGCGATGCGGACGAGCTATGCAGAAATTGCGGCGGATGGCGTCTTCTGTCACTTGGCATAGGTATTGAAAAAGTTTTGGAAGAAATAAAATCCGTTTTGGACAATACAAAGATTTTTATAATGGATAAAGACCATATCAAAAACCATAAACAAGCAGTCAAAATGCGAGATTCTTTTTATAATACTCCCGGAGCTATCTGTCTTGGAACCGAAATGGCTCTTCCATATCTTAAAGATAAAATAGAAAATACTGCCGTAGTTTCTCTGGATTCGTATTTTTCCATTCCTGACTTCAGGATTAATGAAAAAATCTTTCATATTTTGCTTTCTCTCCGAGCTTTGGCCGAAAAAAGAATGGTTGTCCAGACCAGACGGGAAGACAGGAGGATTTTTGATTATGCTCTGCATGGAAATCTCATTGACTTTTATCGCGACGAAATAGAAGAACGGAAACTTGTCGGCTATCCGCCTTTTGCCACGCATGTCAAAATAACTCTGGAAGGAGAAAAAAATAAAATGAAAAAA
>JACQNQ010000017.1 GCA_016202965.1 Candidatus Zambryskiibacteriota bacterium
ATGTTAATATAACTATATGAAAAAAATCTTACTTTCTGGGGTCAAGCCGACTGGACGACCACATATCGGTAATTATTTCGGAGCGATGAAACAATTTCTACATGATAATTTCTTTCTAGGTGACGACTCTATGCCGTTTTTTCTTTCCGGAGCTCAAAAGCAGTTCGCCCTCTCTGAACATTTCTTCAGTGATGAGGGTTTTTGCCGAAAGCACCTTTTCTCCCTGAACATAGGCGCCCCCCTGCTCTGCCAGTCTTTGGACCTCGGCTCTTGTTTCTGCAAGACCAGTTTCTATAAACAGGTCAGTCAGAGTTACGCCTTTAATGAACCGTTCTCGGGCAATTGTGCTCGTCGGCATTGAATCAATACCCTCATTTGTTTTGCCGAACGCCGCTCTAGAAGCTTTGCGGGCTTTTTCCGCTTCTTCTTCGCCGTGAGCCAGTTTAGTTGTCTCAAAAGCCAGAATTTCTTTGGCTTGTCTGATATCGGCTCCTTTCAACTTTTCCAGCTCCTTGATTTGTTCAAACGGCAAGAAGGTGAAGAATTTTAAGAAACTGACAACATCCCTGTCATCAGTGTTGATCCAGTACTGATAAAACTCATACGGCGATGTTTTCTTTGGGTCGAGCCAGATGGTTCCTGATTCTGTTTTACCCATCTTTCGTCCAGCAGCCGTTGTCAGTAACGGGAAAGTCAGAGCATGAACATTTTTTCCGGTGACCTTGCGAATAAGGTCGTTGCCCGCAAGAATATTTCCCCACTGGTCGTCGCCACCCATCTGGATTGTGCAATTGTGGTTGTTGAACAAGACAAGAAAGTCATACGCTTGCAGAACCTGGTAATTGAATTCAATAAACGACAACCCTTCTTGTCTGTCCAACCTTTGTTTGTAGGATTCCGAACGAATCATCTCATTTATTTTGAAGTATCTGCCGATATCGCGCAGGAAATCAATGTAATTGAGATTGAGAAGCCAGTCGGCGTTGTTGAGAAATAAACCCTGCTTGCCATCCAAAACAGCGTACCGTTTCAGTTGAGCGAGAATTTTTTCTCCGTTGCTGTCGATTTCTTCCCGTGTCATTATACGACGCATTTCGGTCTTGCCGCTCGGGTCGCCGATCATTGTTGTCCCACCTCCGATAATGCATATCGGAAAGTGGCCTGCTCTCTGAAGTTGGGCGATTGCCATAATCGGTACCAAACTGCCGGCGTGAAGACTGTCGGCTGTCGGGTCAAAGCCGATGTAAAAAACTTGACCTTTTGTATCCAGCGCAACTTCAAGCGCCTTTTCATCAGTGCTTTGCTTGACAAATCCGCGTTGTTTGAGTGTTTCTAAGGCGTTGTTCATGTAGTTTCATTTATTCTATCATCTTGCAGATTTTCGGCAATTATTTCAAGATTATATACCTTATATTTTGTAATCCTTGTATATGGAAGTCGGCAAAAGTTTATTATACAGACGGTCATATGCTCTGCCTAACTGGACACGCATTTTTTTGGTGTACTGATTATAACTTTGAAGACTGTTAAAAAGTTCTCAACTATCGTTGCAGGTCTGCTCCATAACTTTGTAGAGTTCTTCGGCGCTCTTGGTGTCAATAGGAGTTTTGGAAAATTTGAAATCCGCCAGTAGTTGTCCAATAAAGTGAGTTACTCCTTGGGAACGAGCGGCCAACTCATCGTGTTTTTTTGGCGGTAGTTCAACCACATTCAAACCGCAAGAAGCAAAATAGTTTTTCCAAAATGAATACTCGCGATCACCGGAGATACACTGATTCATGACAATTCTTAAATTATCAAAACCGTCTTTACTGCTGTCCGGTCCGAACATCGGATGGGTCAGTATTGCTCCAGTTTTTGTATCTTTTAGATATTTTGAAAATACTTTTTCTGGAAACATTTTAACCGATAGTGTGTCAATAAGAATATGATTGTCTCTGAAATATTTTTTATGATGTTTTACGACAGATTCAAATTTTGGGATAGGCACGCAATAAAAAATTGTATCGCTTGCATATACTCGTTTTAAACTTTTAGTAATATGAGTTCGCTTGTCAAGATGATGATGATTGAAGGCCTTCAGACTTATATCAAATAACACAATATCAAAATGTCCACGCAAAAGTCGATGTAAAGTTTTTCCAAACCTGCCAAACCCGATAATACTAACTGTCATACATCTTAATATAAAGTTTTTTCTTTAAAAGTCAAAATAGAAGTTTGTAATTTTGTTACTTGATAACAGGTAGTATGATTTTATTTTTTTTGATAGACTGTATTTATGATTAAAAAAACTTTGCTTTCGGGGATACAACCAAGCGGCAGTTTGCATATCGGCAATTATTTTGGCGCGATAAAACAGTTTGTGGACATGCAGGACAATCACAATGCCATTTACATGATTGTTGACTATCATGCCCTGAATTCCGTTCAAAATAAAGAAACGATGTCTAAAAATATTTTGAATCTAGCCATTGACGATCTTGCTTTGGGACTAGACTCACAAAAGTCTCTAATTTTTAAACAATCAGATGTATCGGAACACACCGAACTTGCCTGGATTTTTGACACCATTACGACTATGCCGTATCTCGAGCGTGCGCACGCCTATAAAGATGCTGTGGCAAACGGGCGGGAAGCAAGCGTTGGGCTATTCAACTACCCGATGCTCATGGCCGCAGATATTTTAATGTACGATGTGGATGTGGTGCCTGTCGGAGCCGACCAGAAACAGCATGTGGAGTATGCCCGCGACACTGCGCAAAAATTTAATAATGTTTTCAAATCAGAGGTATTTAAATTACCAGAAGTAAAAATTTTAGAAGAAGTGGCGGTAGTGTCGGGAACTGACGGACGCAAAATGAGTAAGAGTTATGGCAATACTATTCCGCTTTTTGCCAGCGACGAGGAGATTGAAAAAGCAGTTATGTCTATTGTTACAGATTCAGCAGGTGATAAACCAGGAAATGTTTATGCTATTCACAAACTTTTCAAATCAGAAGCCGAGCTCGCGCCACTCTATGAAGAAAATAGAGGCAAGTACAAAGTTTTAAAAGAAGCTTTGATTTCTGATTTAAAAAATTTTATCCGACCCCTACGCGAAAAGCGTGAACGGCTTGCAAGCGACACCGACTATGTCTTGGACGTCCTTAAAGAAGGTGGCAAACGAGCCAAAATGAAAGCCGAGAAAAAAATGGAAATTGTCCGCGAAGCGATTGGAGTGAAATTGTATTAAGAAATAAAAATTGCGCCTCTCGGTCCTGCCGATTCGGCGCAATTTCTTCCGGACTCAATTGGTTTCTGGATAAAATTGTACCCATCCGGTTTCCACCCAGATTAGGCTATTGGGTGGCACCGGGTTTGGATGACCACTTTCTTCAAATGCCGGAAGGCAAGATTGTTCAAGTGGTATAGCGTAGTAAAGGCCGGATTCCGCATCGTTACCTAAAAGAAGGAATCCTTCTGGTGGAACACTGCATGGCCGAACTTGACCATCCGGATGGACAAAACCGAGGTCCATCGTTTGCCATGATGTTCCTCCTTGTTTGATAAACTCTGCTCGTGCTTGAGACAGAGTTTCTGCATCTATCGTTGTGACAAATTGGAATCTTTTCATCTTATCCTCCTTGAATTATATTATCACCTTGTTTATTATTTGTCAATAATGTCTATAATTTGCTACCATGCTATTATTTTTTTATGAATATAGTCATAATTTCTGACACTATAACCATTGACGAGTTGAAAAAAATTGCTAAGGAATTTTATGTTACTATGATAAAAGGTGTAGTAGATATAAAAAAAGAAGTGATTGCTTTTGGCGGGCAATATCATATTGATGCAAACGCAGTACTGACTGAGAAAGGTTCACAACAACAAGATGTATGGGGATTTAATGTTAATTTCATAAAACCAAAGGAAGAGTGGATTGAATACAATTCTCTTATCAATATCCGTCCTCTGCAAGAAAATTATGATATGGAAGTGCTGGATGAAGATATTCGTCGAAAAATGAAGAAAATTATTAATTCAAAAATAACATGAATCCCGTTAGAGTTTTACATATTTTCAAAGTGGTGTTTATAGTATTATAAAATGGGTATAAGGTTTATTTAATATACATATGATTAAAAACTCTAACGGGATGAATACGGAAAGAACACCCGATTTTCTTATGGCAAATCTTGGCGCTGAAGTCTCAAGGATATTTAGCGCTAAAGAAAAATCTGATACTGTTTTAACACAAAACGCAAAAAAAAGAGCGCAAGCAATCATTTTTCAAATAATACAATACCCGGAAATGAGGTCTAGAACTCCTGAAATAGAGATGCTTTCCTCTGTTATTTCCGATATTTCAAGTTTTACTCCAAAATTGCGTATCTCCCGCAAAAATCTCTCGTCTTATTTTTACCCATTTGTTGAGAAGGTTATGCAGTCTTAAAAATTTTTATGAAACGAGTTTACACAAAAGATATTAGCGTGCATATTGGAAAGAAAATCACTATCGCTGGATTTGTCCAAACTCTACGGGTGCAGAGCAAGATTGTTTTTCTCATTTTGCGGGATGTGACAGGCACGGTGCAGACTGTTGTGGAAATTAGTTCGCCAGTTTTTGAAACTGCCAAAAATCTATCACATGAATCTGTGGTAAAAATTACAGGCATAGTCAAAGGCACTCCGCAGGCCCCAAACGGGGTGGAGGTAGGAGTTACCAGTATTGAAGTGTTATCAACCGCAGACTCTGAACTGCCTATTCCTGTGATCACAAAAGGAGGAGAAGAAACCGAGGCGCCAATACGCTACGACTTCCGTTGGATTGATTTGCGCAAGCCGGAGAAAAAAAGAATTTTTGAAGTCTGGACGGAGTTTGAAAAGGGCTGGCGAAAGTACTGGGACAAGAATGATTTTATCCAGCTTTACCCTCCGAACTTTTTGGAAACTCAATCGGAGTCCGGGGCAGAAGTTTTTACTGTGAACTACTTTGACCGCAAGGCTTTTCTACCTCAATCGCCCCAGTTTTATAAGCAAATGGCCATGGCCGCCGGAATGGAAAAAGTTTTCATGGTCTCGCCTGTGTTTCGGGCTGAAGAATCTTTTACTACACGACATGTCACCGAATTCACTGGTTGGGACTTTGAGATAAGTTATATTGAATCTTTGACAGACATAATGGATGCCGAGGAAGGGATGATTATAGAAGGTTTCAAAGCCATTTTGGAAAAATTTCCGGATATTAATATTACTATTCCGAGCCAGCCGTTTCCACGCATCACTATGGCTGAAGCCAAAAAAATATTAGCAAAAATAGATACGCCAAGTCCAGAAGAATACGACTTATCACCAGAAGAAGAGCGAGCTATAAGCGAGTATGTTAAAAAAGAACACAATCACGATTTCGTTTTTATTACCGAATATCACAAGTCAAAAAGCGCTTTCTATCATATGCGACTGGAGGAGGGCAGCGATTATTCCCGTCGGGCAGATCTGTTATATCGTGGCTTGGAAGTAACAACTTTGGCACAACGCGAGCATCGAGTGGAAATCTTGGAAAAACAGGTAAAAGAAAAGGGTATGGCTTTAGAATCACTTCGCGATTATCTCAACTTTTTCCGCTATGGCTGTCCTCCGCATGGCGGCGCAGGCGTCGGTCCCGGCCGATTTATTATGAAGATGCTGGATTTGTCGAATATCCGCGAAGCTACTTACTTACCGCGCGACGTAAAAAGATTAAACCCATGATAATCGGTTTTGATTTAGATGACGTGCTTTTGAATTTTCAGGATACGATGCGTGTGTATCATAATGAAACGTATGGAACAAAAGATACATTGGAAGATTCTCGAGTATGGAATTTATGGGAACGTTGGAATTGCACACCAGAAGAATCTGTCCGACGACTCAAAGAATTTTTTGAACATCCTTCTCATTATAATGTGGTGCCTTTGCCGGGAAGCGTTGAAGCTGTCCAGGAATTAAAGAAAAATCACACACTTGTTATTGTAAGCGCAAAACCTGAAAATTTAAAACAAAGAACATTTGAGTGGCTTGATAAATATTTTCCAAACAGTTTTGCAAAAGTTATTTTTACTCGTCCACATTATGACCCAAATAAGCGGAAAAAGTCCGAAGTCTGCAAAGAACTTGGCATAGAAGTTTTTATTGAAGATGCGCCTCATAACGCCGAAGATGTTGCGAGCGCCGGTATTCCCGTGCTTTTGTTTGATTGGCCGTGGAATCAAGTTCCACTGCCAGAACGTGTTACAAGAGTTTTTTCCTGGCCTGAAATTATTGAGAGATTAAATCAATAGTTCTGGTATAATTAGAACTTCCGTAGACGGATGCAGTTCTAGGCGGAAAGTGAAAAAGGCGAGGATCCTTACATGTCGTAAGGTGACGAGAATTTTTTGCTTTCCAACAACGAAATGCGCCGTATCCGGAAGTTATATGGAAGAATATCTTGTAAAAACGCGTATGTTTGAAGGACCGTTGGATACTCTGCTTTCGCTGATTGAAAAGCGCAAACTTTTTATAAATGATATATCACTGGCTCAAGTGGCTGATGACTATATCTCTTATATCAAAAGTTTGGAAAATTTTCCGATTGCTGATTCTGCCCATTTTATTCTTATTGCATCAACGCTCGTCCTTATCAAATCTAAATCGCTTTTGCCAAATCTTTCACTGACGGAAGAAGAACAGCATTCCATTGAAGACTTGGAAGCTCGGCTCCAAGAATATCAAAAATACAAAGCACTAGCGGTGCACTTGCGCGAGCGGTTTGGCATTCAGACCGAATATTTGCGTCTGCCGTCAAAAGAAAAAGTTATCGTTTTTGCTCCGGACAAAAATATGTCGGTTAAACGTATCCACGAAACAATACAGTCCGTCATCAGAGAAATGCCAAAAAAGGAATTCGTGCCGAAAGCCATTGTCCAAAAAGTAATTTCTCTGGAAGAAATGATGGGGAACTTGTCCAAACGCATCAACGCCACTCTCAAAATGAGTTTCAAAGACTTTGCCAAAGTTGGAAAAACAGAAAAGCTCAATGTTATCGTCTCATTTCTGGCTATGTTAGAATTGGTCAAGCAGGGTATTATACATGTGCGTCAAGACAAACATTTCCACGATATCGAAATAGAAACGCAGATGACGGGAATTCCTAATTATTCTAATTGACCTGATTTCTAAATAATGACCAATAATTTAATTTCTAAAATAGAAGCGATACTTTTTTACTTAGCTGAACCGGTTGAGATTAGCTTTCTTGCCAAAACTCTAGATATTTCCACACCTGATGTGGAAAAAACTGTGGGAGAACTTGGTGTTTTGCTTCAAAATCGCGGTGTCAGATTGGTTTTTCATAACAATGAGGTAATGTTGGTCACTGCGCCGGAATACTCCGAAATAATTGAAAAAATCGTAAAAGAAGAACGTGAACGGGATTTGGGCCGAGCAGGAATTGAAACATTGACTATCGTTGCCTACAAAGGACCGGTTTCCAAAAAAGATATTGAGTATATCCGCGGAGTGAATTGCCAATGGGCTCTGCGCAATCTTCTGCTTCGTGGTCTTGTAGAAAAGAAGGGGAGTGAAAAAGACGAACGCGTAGTACTTTATAGCATTACTTTTGACACTCTGCGACATTTAGGCCTTTCAAGAATAAGTGACTTACCGCAGTACGAGAAGATAAGAAAACAGTTAGAAGCGGTAGAGAGTAGCGAAGAAATTGCCCCGACGCTCGAAGAGGTCGGGGAGCCGACCGAAAGCGTCGGCTATAATCAAAATGAACAATAATCAGTCACAACTATTATTGCCGAGTCCAAAAATATCAAAAGTCCTGCTTGCTTTTGACGCTTTTTTACTCATTTCTATTATAGGAATGTTTTTTGCCATTAACGGGGTCTTTCGGGAACAAATGAGGAAGGAAGTCATTCAAAAAACAATTACAGCTGAAATATTCAATAATATCAGACTAGAAGCCAAAGCGGCATATGTTTTTGATGTGGCAAAAGGCCGGGTTATTTTTAAAAAAAATGAAAATCTGCAGCTGCCTCTGGCATCGCTGACAAAACTGATGACTGCCTTGACCGCCCTTGAATTGGCGCCAAAAAATTCACAAATTACAATCAAAAAAGAGTTTCTGAAAGAAGAAGGGGATACCGGACTTTTGCCTGGTGAAACTTGGAAATTGAAAGACCTTATGAATTTCTCGTTAGTTGTTTCGTCAAACGACGGCGCTCGGTCGGTGGCTTCCGTTGTCGGAGCAGTGAACTTAAAAACTGCCGACTTTGACCTGGGTCGCAAAGATTTTATCACCCAGATGAACAGTGTTGCTCAAAAGCTTGGTTTGAAACAGATGTATTTTATAAACGAAAATGGACTGGATGAAGGCAATATAGCTGGCGGATACGGCTCGGCAAGCGATGTGGCAAATTTACTGCGACATATCATAGTAAACAAGCCGGAACTTTTGGAAGCCACAAAATACCAGAGTACAACAATTTCCTCTGAAACAAAAAAACATCTAGCAAAAAATACAAACGAGGAATTAGGACAAATCCCTGGTCTTATCGCTTCAAAAACCGGTTATACCGCTCTTGCCGGCGGTAACCTGGCAATAGCTTTTGACGCTTCCATCGGTCGGCCGATTATTGTGGTTGTTGTCGGCTCAACCGAAAAAGGCCGTTTCAGCGATGTGCAATTGCTTGTCAACGCTAGTTTGAACTACATTAAAAAGTAAAACGAGCATATCTCTAATTCGCGCGAATTAGAAAATGGATTCATTACAATCATTCCAACATTCTCAAGAATGTTGGAATGATTTATTTTATATTTTTATAAATGAAAACCCCGCGAATCCTTTCTGGGGGTTTTCGCGGGGAAGCTAACGGAAATGATGTCCTCGTTGCATGTGAACGATTTTTGTGAGTTCTGCTGCGAGGTCAAAACCGTCGAGTGCTTCTTGATCAAGCACTTCTCGTGCGGCATGGTTTGCGGGTTGGTAGTCCCATTCTTCCGGCATGAAGTCGCCGACGTCAAGACCGGGACAATCAGGTTTTTCAACGAAAATGAACTTGTTCGGAGAAACTTCACGAACAAGTCCGCCGCCTTGGGTTCCAAACACGGGAAAATTGTAAGTTTTCTCTGGCATACTTTTCACCTCTGCCAATATTATACACGATAAGATATCAATCTGTCAAGTCTCAAAAATATCCTTATATTTAGACATATTTTTGGAACTTTAGTACACTAGGTTATATGTGTGGAATAGCTGGAATAATTGGGAAAAATATAGAAAATAATAAGAAAGTCATAGGAGATATGGTCTCCGCTATTATTCATCGAGGGCCGGATGATGACGGATTTTTCGTTGATGAAAACGTGGGGGTGGGCATGAGACGGCTTTCAATCATTGACCTTGCCAGAGGCAAACAGCCGATATGGTCTGCAGACGGCAAACGAGTAATATTTTTTAACGGAGAAATTTATAATTATAAAGAATTAAAAAAAGATTTGGTTCTGAAAGGATATCAATTCAAAACTGATTCTGATACGGAAGTTATTTTGGTTATGTATGAAGCGTATGGAAAAGAAATGCTGCCGCGACTGCGAGGGATGTTTACTTTCTGTATTTATAATACTGAAGCGGCAGAGATTTTTCTTGCCCGAGACTTTTTTGGCATCAAGCCACTATATTATTTGAGAAATGGCGGAAACATAATCGCGTTTTCAAGTGAAATAAAAAGTTTTCTTTCAATTCCCGGTTTCAAAGCCGAAGTTAACGACAACGCCGTTTATAATTATTTATCATTTCAATACAACCCGCTGGATGAAACTTTTTTCAAAAATGTCTACAAACTTCCGCCGGCGCATTATCTAAAAATTAATCTCAAAACCAGAGAGACGGAAATGAAAAAATACTGGTCATTTGAATTTAACCAACAAAAAAATCTGGATGAAAAGAAAACGGCAGAAAAAATTTATGACACAATGAATAATTCAGTAAGGCATCATATGATTGCCGATGTGCCTGTCGGAGCATTTTTAAGCGGGGGAGTGGATTCAAGCATTATCACTACTCTTATGCAACGTGTCAGTGGCAGTAAAAAAATAAAGACATTTACGGTTGGTTTTGATACATTGACAGAGGGAGTGGAATCAAAACAGACATCTGATTACTTGCAAACAGACCATACCGAAATCATAATCGGGCCAAACGAGTACTTTAATGCGCTGTCAGATGCAGTTTATCATTTTGACGAGCCAATAGCAGACCCATCGGCCATTGGACTTTATTTTCTGGCTCGTGAAGCTCGCAAACATGTCAAAGTGGTGCTCTCCGGTGAAGGAGCGGATGAACTTTTTGGCGGATATAATATTTATCTTGCCCCGTTTGCTTCGCAAAAACTTAAATGGATACATGGGAGGATATATAGGAGTTTCCTATGTATCATATGTATTTTATTAAAGTTATCATTTGAATTTTTTGGTAAAAACTTTTTGCGCCGAGTAAGTATGAAGTTAGAGGATTGGTACTTTGGCAATGCCTACTTATTTAAAAGTGATGAAATAAAAAAACTTTGCTCTAATAAAC